>DATBTP010000175.1:0-27493 GCA_036559185.1 Solirubrobacteraceae bacterium
GAGGTGGCATAGGATGGGCGCCGTGGAACTTGATCGTCAGGGAATCGAGCGACGCGACTTCCCGATCGCTCGCCGGGGCTATGACCCGGCGAGCGTGGACGCCCACCTGCGAGCGATCGGGAGCGAGGTGGAGGAGCTGCGCCGCGAGCTGGGCAGCCGGGGGCGCGACTCGCTGGCCGCCACGGCGGGTACGCAGGTGCAGGGCATCCTCGAGGCGGCGCAGGCTACCGCCGAGGCGATCGAGCGCGAGGCGGCCGAACAGGCCCATGAGACGCGCGCTTCCGCAGACGAGGACGCGAAGCGCACGCGCGAGCAGGCGGTGGCGCGCGCGCAACAGCATGTGGCGGCGGTGTCGCAAGCCACGGAGGCGCTGCTCGCGCGCGTGGGCTCGCTGGACGGAGAGACGCGCGCGCTCGTCGACAGTCTGCGTGGCGGCGCGGGGCGACTCGCGGGCGATCTCGCGGCGATGGAGGGGGAGATGGAGGCGCTGTATGACGCCGCCGCTGGCCGCTCGGGAGCGGGCGCGAGGCCGAGCGTGGCTTCCCCCGACGACGTTCCGTACGCTCCGGTCCCCGCGCCCGCGCCAGAAGTTCACGAGGAGCCGTTCGTCGAGGCGTTCAGCGAGTCGGCGAGCGGGATGCAGGGCGATCCCTACGACGAGTTCGACGGCGCTCCGAATGCCCAGGCCCACGCACCCGAGCAGACGGGTGAGCACACCCGCGAGGAGCCCCTTTTCTCGCGGGCGCCGCAAGCCGCGTCGACGGCCAGTGACCTCGACGGCGCCCGTCTGGTGGCGCTCAACATGGCTCTCAACGGCGACTCTCGCGAGGACACCGGGCGCTACCTGGCCGAGAACTTCGAGGTGCCTGATCCCGATCGGCTGCTCGACGAGGTTTACGCGGCTATCGAAGGGTAGGGGGTGTCGCGTCCTCTATCTCACCTGGAGGGATCGAGGATGGGTAGATCCTCGAAGTACCGCCGGTAGAAGCCCCGATCGCGGGTGAGCAGGCGGTCGGCTTTGATCCGTGCGTGGGCGCCGATCAGGAAGTCGGCGATGACGCGCTCGCGCCTTCCTCCGGCTCGACGGTATTCTTTCCAGGCTTCGCCAGCGACCAATGAGGTGACCGCGTCGAGGGGTGAGAAGTCGACACGCACGCGTGCGAACGCTGCTTCAGTCGCCGCTGGATCCGGGAATGAGGCGCCCGTCTCGGCCCAGACGGCCTCACAGGCGATGACGCCTCCCTCGGCAATGCACTGACGCAATGCCGCTGCGGAGTCCCTTCCAAAGGTTGGATCTGCGCCAAAGATGTCAAGCAGAACGCTTGTGTCGACAGCGGTGATCACACTGTGTCGGCCTTGCCGCGTAGCGCGCGGAGCGTCTCGTCGGTGCTCTCGCCAAGACCGAGGATGCCGTACACCGCAGCCACAGGGTCTTGCGGAGCCGCCTTGCTCACGACTATGTGTCCCCGCTCCTCGACGAACTCGAGCCGGTCACCCGGCTTGATGCCGAGCCGGTCACGCAATCGCTTTGGGAGTGTCACCTGGCCCTTCTCGGAGATCGTGCTATGCATACCTAGATCCTTGTAGGAATCTTTACATCGGATATCCTACCACAAATATTCGAATGTCGGATCGTGGGAAGCCCTCATCGAGTAGGGCGAGGAGCTTCGCCTTCGCCTCAGTTGCGGCTAGCGTTAGGCCCTTCCGGCCCGTGCAAGTCGAACCTTGCGTCACGACGCTGGCTCAGTAGTTGCCCGAGACAAGATCCCAAGCACGGCGGAGCTTGTTTGAGAGAGCTGACGCGTGTTCAGTCGGATCGTCCCTCATCACCGCCGGATTGGCGCTCGGCGCAGGCAGAGCGCGACACGCAGTGGCGTCGAGCTTGAGAGTGACTGCCCGCTCGTGGATGGAGTCGATTTGGTCGGCGTCGACAAAGCGGTGTCCGCCGGGTCGCTCGCGCTCGTCGATCACGATCCCGTCGAAAACATCCTCGTCGGTGGCGCTGAGGACGTGGGTGACACAGCCGACCCGCTCGCCGTCAGCGCTATACACGGGGGCGCCGACGGCGAGCGCCTCATAGGAGATTGGCTGGCCCGGATCGTCCATGTGGCGCAGCATACCGAGAGTCTCATCTGCCGAAAGCCGAGCCTCCGCTTGCCCTCGAGCCACGGTGGACTGCCGGCCCAACGGATCGCGGCCTCACGCCCACAGGAGCGAGTAGAAGAAATGCTCGAGCGCGTCCATCTCGCTCCGCCGAACGCCGGCGAGCAGCTCGAAGTGCACGATCTAGCTATACGCCAGGCGGTGTTGTACGAGCCTCGCATGAGCGAACATCTGTTCGTATCAATACAATAGCCCGCGAATGGCCACGAGCAACAAGATCGTCGTAAGCGGAGCGCGCGAGCACAACCTGAAGGACATCTCCCTGGAGCTGCCACGGGACGCTCTGGTCGTCATCACCGGCCTCTCCGGCTCGGGCAAGTCGAGCCTTGCGTTCGACACGATCTACGCCGAGGGCCAGCGCCGCTACGTGGAGTCGCTGTCGGCCTACGCCAGGCAGTTCCTCGGTCAGATGGACAAGCCGGACGTAGACTCGATCGAGGGGCTCTCGCCAGCGATCTCGATCGACCAGAAGACCACCTCGCGCAACCCGCGCTCGACGGTGGGCACGGTGACCGAGATCTACGACTACCTGCGCCTGTTGTGGGCGAGGGTCGGCAAGCCGCACTGTCCCATCTGCGGGCGGCCGATCTCCGGGCAGTCCGCGGAGCAGATCATCGACCAGACGATGGAGCTGGCGGAGGGCACGCGCTTCATGGTGCTTTCGCCGGTCGTGCGAGGGCGCAAGGGGGAGTACGGCAAGCTGCTCGACGAGCTCCGCGCCGACGGGTTCGCGCGCGTCCACATCGACGGGCGCACGCGGATGCTCGAAGAATCAATCGTCCTCGACAAGCGCTACAAGCACGACATCTCAGTCGTGGTGGATCGCCTGGTCATGCGCCACGACATCCGCAAGCGCCTCGCCGACTCGATCGAAACGGCCGTGGGTTTGGCGGACGGCCTCGTGGAGGTCGAGATCGTCGGTTCCAGAAGCGAAACAGATGGGGGAGAGGGCGCCGTGGCGGGCCAGGGAACGACTCGCTCGCACTCCTCCGGCGCGCTCGGCGCCAAGGCGACCGCCACCCAGATAATTCCGGGCGAAAAGCCCTCGCCGGGGACGCTCTTCACGTTCTCCGAGAAGTTTGCCTGCCCCGAGCACGGGCCCTCGCTCGTGGAGTTGGAGCCCCGTATCTTCTCGTTCAACTCTCCCCACGGCGCCTGCGAGCGGTGCACAGGGCTCGGCTCGCAGATGGTGATCGACCCCGACCTCGTGGTCCCCGACCCAAGTCTCTCCATCGGGGAAGGCGCGATCGCGCCGTGGACCAACAGCGCCTCCAACTACTACGAGCAGGTCACCGAGGCTATCGCCAAGCGCTACAAGGTGGACCTGGGCGTGCCGTGGGAGGAGCTACCCCAAGAACAGCGCGACCTGTTTCTGCACGGCACGAACGGCGAGCCGCTGCAGATCACCTACAGAAACCGCTACGGCCGCAGCCGCTCCTACGGCACGCGCTTCGAGGGCGTGGTGGCGAACCTACAGCGCCGCTACCGCGAGACCGACTCGGAGTGGACGCGGGAGAAGATCGAGGAGTTCATGTCGCTACGCGCCTGCCCGGAGTGCGGCGGCGCGCGGCTGCGACCAGAGTCGCGAGCCGTGCTCGTCGCGGGCACGCGCATCGAGGACTTCTGCGCTCTTTCAGCACGCAGAGCGCTTGTATGGCTGGATGAGGTGGAGCTCTCAAACACCGACCGCCACGTCGCGAGATTGATTCTGCGCGAGATATCCGAGCGCCTCCAATTCTTGGAGAACGTTGGCATCGGCTATCTCTCAATGGACCGCGCCGCGGCCACACTGTCGGGCGGGGAGGCACAACGGATAAGGCTCGCCACGCAGATCGGGTCCTCGCTCGTGGGTGTGCTCTACATCCTCGACGAGCCCTCCATCGGGCTGCACCAGCGCGACAACGCCAAGCTCATCGCCACGCTCGAGCGGCTGCGCGACCTCGGCAACACGGTCATCGTGGTGGAGCACGACGAGCAAACGATGCGCTCTGCCGATCATCTCGTCGACCTCGGCCCAGGCGCTGGCGAGCACGGCGGCTGGATCGTCGCGCAGGGCACCGCCGCCCAGGTGCAGCGCGTCAAGCAGTCGCTCACCGGTGAGTTCCTGGCGGGCACGCGCACAATCGAGATTCCCGCCAAGCGTCGCACGCCGACGGGATACGTGGAGATCACGGGCGCCACCCAACACAACCTGCGCGACATCGACGTACACGTGCCGCTTGGGACGCTCACGTGCGTGACGGGCGTATCGGGGTCCGGCAAGTCGACGCTCGTCAACGAAGTGCTGTTCAAGGCGGTCGCCAACCGCCTGCACCGCGCGCGTCAGCGACCGGGCGCGCACCGAGCGATCAAGGGCCTCGACCAACTCGACAAGATCATCGCCGTCGACCAGTCGCCGATCGGGCGCACCCCCCGCTCGAACCCCGCCACCTATACGGGCCTGTTCGATGTCATTCGCGACCTCTTCTCGAAGACCCAGGAGGCCCGTGCTCGCGGTTACAAGCCGGGACGGTTCTCCTTCAACGTGAAGGGCGGGCGTTGCGAGGTATGCAGGGGGGACGGGCAGATAAAGATCGAGATGCACTTCCTCCCCGACGTGTACGTGCCGTGCGAGCAGTGCGACGGCAGACGCTACAACCGCGAGACGCTGGAGGTGAAGTTCAAGGGCAAGAGCATCGCCGAGGTGCTCGCCATGCCGGTCGAGGAGGCGCTCAGCTTCTTCGAGCACATCCCCAAGATCCGCCGTCGCCTGGAGACACTTTACGCGGTGGGGCTCGGCTACATAAGGCTCGGCCAGCCGGCGACCACGCTCTCCGGGGGTGAGGCGCAACGCGTGAAGCTCGCCACCGAGCTCTCCAAGGTGGCGACGGGCCGCACGCTCTACATCCTTGACGAGCCCACAACTGGCCTTCACTTCGCCGACGTGCAACGTCTGCTCGAGGTGCTGCAGCGGCTCGTGGACGCCGGCAACAGCGTCGTCGTCATCGAGCACAACCTCGACGTCATCAAGTGCGCCGACCGTCTAATCGACATGGGACCCGAGGGGGGAGAGGAGGGGGGTTTGGTCATCGCCGCCGGCACCCCCGAGGAGGTCGCCGGCGAGCGCGCTTCGCACACCGGCGAGTTCCTGCGGGAGCTCGTGACGCCGAAGCGCTCACCGAACGGTCCGGGTCGCTTCGCCAAACCGCGCGCGAAATCCAACGGCGCGAAATCCAACGGCGCGAAATCCAACGGTGCGAAGGCGAGCGGCGCGAAGTCCAGCGGCGCCGCAACCAACGGATCGGGCGCCAAGCGGAAGGCGAAGTCCGCGAGTCGGGCGTGAGCGTGGGGTTCTACAAGGCCCGGCTTTGGGCCGCGAAGTGGCGGTGGTACGAGCGCAACTCGCTGCCCTGGAACCGACTTGCGATCCATCGCGAGATGATGCGCCGTGAAGCGTTCGCGCGCTGGCCGCTGCACGGCAACGCGCTGGAGGCGATGCGCGAGGGGCGCCTCGAGATCGGGCCCCACGCGCTGTTCGAGCCCGGCGTTTGGATCACCGCGCCCGGCGCCGCTCGCGTGCGGATCGGCGAAGGCACGTTTCTCAACATGGGCGTGATGCTCGCCTCCGAGCAACTCGTGGAGATCGGCGATCACTGCATGCTCGCCAACGGCTGCTTCGTCACCGACTCGTCCCACCGCTACGACGACCCCGAGAAGCCGATCACGTGGCAGGGCTTTCAAAGCAAGGGTCCCACCCGGATCGGCGACAACTGCTGGCTCGGCGCCAACGTCGTCGTCACAAGCGGCGTGACGATCGGCGAGCGATGCGTAATCGGCGCCAACAGCGTCGTTACAAAAGACGTCGAGGCGTTCACTATCGCGGCGGGCGCGCCCGCAAAGGCGATCCGCAACGTCGGGCACGTCGAGCACGCTGCCCGTCCCTAACGGCGCCGCGCATTGTGCAGACGTGCTCGATCGCGCCCGCGTAGAGGCGCGGGGCGCCGTTGAGCGGCCACTCGCGCCTCTAAGGGGGCTCAGCTCAACAGCGTGTGCAGCTCCGCCAGCTCGCCCGCGTCGATCGAGTAGCCGTGCTCCGGCCCGGGGTAGCGGCCGCTGCGCACGTCCTCGGCGTAGGCGCTCACGCCGGCGTTCATCTCCTCTTGGATGTTCGCGTAACGCTTGACGAAGCGCGGCCCAAGGCCGTCGCGGATGCCGAGCAGATCGTGGAACACCAGCACCTGACCGTCGGTGTCGGGTCCAGCGCCGATGCCAATCACCGGCACCTCCACATGGGGCATCAGCTCCTTGGTAACCGCGCTCGGGATCGCCTCGAACACGATCGCGAAACATCCGCTGCCCTGAAGCGCCAGCGCCTCGGAAGCGATTCGCGCCGCCGCCCGCGCACTGCGACCTTGCGCCTTCCAGCCGCCGAGCGCCGTGGAGCTCTGCGGGGTGAGGCCCACGTGTCCCATCACGGGGATCCCCGCGCCAAAGATCGCGCGCGCTCGGCTCGCCGAGGCGGGGCTGCCGCCCTCGAGCTTCACCGCGTCGCAACCCGCCTCCTTCACCATGCGAATCGCCGAGGCGACGGCTTGCTCGTCGCTGATCTCATACGACCCGAACGGCAAATCGCCGATCAACAGCGGCGCGCGCAAGCCGCGCCGGGCGGCGCGAGCCAGCACCAACATGTCGTCGAGGCCAACCGGCGTGGTCGAGTTGTAGCCGAGGATCGTGGTCGCGGCCGAGTCGCCCACGAGCACGAGATCTACGCCCGCCGCCTCCGCCGCGCGAGCGCTGGGATAGTCATACGCGGTAACCATCACAATCGGCTCGCCCAACCGCTTCTTCTCTGCGAGCAGCGGCAGGGTCATCGGCACGCGAGGTGTGGAGGGAACGCGATCGGATGTATCCGCACCCGCCCCAACGGGACTCGCGGCGGTTGGATGGCTCCGGGCGGGATTTCCGGGGTGACTCGACATGGGTGGGTACTCCTCTCTGACGCTGGTTGACGCCTTGCCTAACCCCTCGCGCCGGCCTAGAGCGAGGCCGGTGAAGAGCTCAGCAGGGTCGCCACCTCGTCGTCGACGGTGACGATGCGGTTGGTATGCGCCTCCACGTGCACCACGCGAGGCTCGTAGTGCTCCATCTCCGCGCGGTCATACTGTCCGTAGGAGATGACGATAATCGTGTCGCCGCGATGCACGAGCCGTGCCGCGGCGCCGTTCACCTTGATCTCTCCCGAGCCGCCCCGCCCGGCGATCGTGTAAGTCTCGAAGCGGGCGCCATTGTCGACGTCCACCACGTGCACCTGCTCGTGCTCGAGGATGTCCGCTGCCGCGAGGAGGTCGGCGTCGATTGTGATCGAGCCTACGTAATGGAGATCGCAGTCGGTCACGGTCGCCCGGTGGATCTTTGACTTGAGCATCGTACGCTGCATTTTGCGGTTCCGGTCTCCTGGGGTAGGGGTCGGTTAGTTGGCGAGGCTCGCAGGCGTCTTGGAGGCCGGCGCGGCCCCCGCAAGCGTCGGATCGAGGAGCACGTTGTCTATCAACCTGGTCTCGCCGATGCGCGCGGCGACAACGAGCAGTGCGGCCGCACCGAGCGTATGCGCCGGCTCGAAGGTCAAGGGATCCACGAGCTCCAGGTATTCCGGCTCAACTCCTCGCGCCGTCATCGTCTCGTGGGCGGCCCGCACCAGCTTCTCGGCCGAATGCTCGCCCCCGTAGGCAAGGTCCTCCGCTTGCTCGAGCGCCTCGAACAAAGCTCCAGCGCGCGCCCGCTGATCGGGATCCAAGCGGGAGTTACGGCTTGACATCGCGAGCCCGTCTGACTCGCGCACGGTCCCACACGCCTCTATGCCTACCGGCATATTGAGGTCTGCGACCATACGCTTGATCACCGCCACCTGCTGTGCATCCTTTTGGCCGAAGTAGGCAACGTCCGGGGAAACGATATTCAGCAGCTTGTTCACCACCGTGGTAACCCCTCGGAAGTGTGAGGCCCCGCGGCAGGCGCCCTCGAGCCGATCGGTGAGGCCAAAGACCTCCACGGCGGTGGAGAACCCCTCCGGGTAAACCTCTTCTACCGAGGGGACGAACAGAATGTCGGCGCCCTCCCACTCGGCAAGTCGGGCGTCGTCGGCCTCCCGCCGTGGGTAGCGATCCAGGTCTGACCCCTCGTTGAACTGAGAAGGATTGACGAATAGGGAGACCACCGTAGTGTCGCACTGTCCTCGTGCCGTACGAATCAGCGAAAGGTGGCCCTCGTGTAGGGCGCCCATCGTCGCTACCAAGCCCACCGTGTGTAGCGCAGGTCCGCCTGGGCTCACGCCGCGATCCAGCTCATGCGCGCGCGCCGTGCGCGCCCATAGGTTTCGCGTCGGCTCGAGGTTCCGGGTCGGCTCAGGCGGGTTTCGCGTCGGCTCGAGGTTCCGGGTCGGCTCGAGCGGGTTCCCGGTCCTCGCGAGCTTCCGGGTCGGCTCGAGCGCCGCCCGCACCTCATCCACGGAGCGCACCACCCTCATGGGCGCACAACACTCCTGCTGCAACGGCACGCGCAGCCGTACGGACGGGTCGCTGTGAAGGTCGACAGGTTCATACTCATTCGGTCCAGTTCCCGGGCGGGATACCGGTCGCGACTCGCTTAAGCATAACAACCCAATCCCAACGCCGAGGAATAGCATCCGTGTCGGTGACCAGCACAGACACCACGTCGCCCGCCCACCGCCGCGAGGCGCTCAAGCGGGTCTTCGCCGAAGCACAGGTCTGCGTTCGCTGCCACGAGCTTGCCTCCACCCGCAAGAATGTCGTCTTTGGCGCTGGCAACGCCAACGCCGACCTCATGTTCGTAGGGGAGGCTCCTGGAGCCAGCGAGGACGAGCAGGGCTTGCCGTTCGTCGGTCGCGCCGGCAAGCTGCTCTCGACACTGCTCGAAGAGATCGGCCTGTCTCGCGAGGACGTGTTCATCGCGAACGTCCTCAAGTGCCGGCCTCCGGGCAACCGCGATCCGCAGCCGATCGAGATCGAGAACTGCCGCGACTACCTCTACCGGCAGGTGGAGCTGATCCAACCGCGGGTCATCTGCTCGCTCGGCAACTTCTCCACCAAGCTGCTGCGCGACGATCCCACGGGGATCACACGGCTGCACGGACAGCCGCAGGTGCTCACGCTCGGCAGCCGCGCCGTACGGCTCTACCCGATCTTTCATCCCGCCGCGGCGCTCTACACGCCGCGCACGCTCGAGACGCTGCGGGAGGACTTCTCGCGCCTGCCCGAGCTGCTCGCGCAACCAGCGCCCGAGCAGCCCGGCGACACCCTAGAGCCGGTCCCCGACATAGCCGAATCGAGGTCGGCGTCCCCCTCGCCGCCAATCAACCGGGCTGGGGGCGACGCGCCGCCATCGCCCACGCCGAAGGCCGCGGATCAACTCGATCTGTTCTGAGCCGCGGTCCGTCGCGGTCGGAGATCGTGCCCCCTGGAGCGCCGCGGTGTCGGGCCACGCGAGTTCGTGCACGTGAGTTGGTCAAGACGGCGGCACGTGAGTTGGTCAAGACGGCGGCACGTAAGTTGGGTCAAGACGGCGGCACGTGAGTTGGGTCAAGACGGCGGGTGGATTCGCCATCAAATGCATCCAAAGCGCCCGCGTCTCCGTACTAAGTACTGCAGGTTTTCGTGCAACCGCTAACGCAGGTTGAGCGGCTTGCCGATAGAGCAGCATCTCCATCCTCCCAAGCACCACGGCCGGCTCGCGATCTCCTCTCCCGCGAGCCGGCCGTTTTTCTTGCTAGCGCGCCAACCCCGCCGCTAGGCCCTACGCTTCTCTGGTGGCGACACGCATCGTCGAGACCTCGGATCCCCGTCAAACCGAGGCGCTGGGCGCCGAGCTCGCCGCTGCGCTCATTCCCGGCGACATCGTGCTCGTGTCGGGTGACCTGGGCGCCGGCAAGACCACCTTCGTTCGCGGCGCCGCCGAAGCGCTCGGCGTATCCGACCCCATCACCAGCCCCACATTCTCGGTCGGCCACCGCTACCGGGGCTCTCACCTGACCGTCTCTCATCTCGATCTCTACCGCCTGGCGGGGTTGAGCGAAGAGGAGCCCGACCTGCTCGACGACTACCTTGGCCCCACCAGAATCGCGTTCGTCGAGTGGCCGCAAGAGGGCTCCGCCGAGTTGCGCGTCGCGCGCGTGCGCGTCGCGCTCGTGCACCTCGGCGGCGACGAGCGCCGAGTGGAGGTGGAGATCAGGCGATGATCGTGCTCGGCTTCGACACCGCTACGCGCGCCACAGCCGTTGGGCTGCTCCTTTCCGACGGGCGACTGTCGCAGGCGCGCGACGACCCTGAAGGGGAGCAGCGGCCGGGTCACGCCACGACGTTGCTGCCGCTTGCCCACTCCCTGCTCGCCACCGCCGATCTCACCTGGGCCGACATCGAGCGGATCGCCGTCGGCGTGGGGCCGGGAACCTTCACGGGCCTTCGCATCGGCGTCGCCACCGCTCGCGGGCTCGCTCAATCGCTCGGTGTGGGCCTCGTGGGCGTCTCAAGCCTGCGCGCACTCGCCTATGCGGCCTCTGTCAGCGGCGCATCCGAGGAGGACGGTTCCAACCCGGGTGAGGTCGCGTCTGAGTCGGGTGAGGGTGTGTCTGGGTCGGGTGAGGGTGTGTCTGGGATGGGTGAGGGTGTGTCTGGGATGGATGAGGGTGTGTCTGAGGCGGGTAACCGTGGCTACCGGGCGGGTGAGCCCGGCGCCAACGGCCTACCGGCCGAGTCGAATACGCAGAAGAGCAACAGCGTGCTGGCCGTGATCGATGCCCGGCGCGGCGAGGTCTTCGCGGCCGTCTACCACCGCCATGTCGAGCTGGTCGCGCCCGAACCGCTCGCGCCCGGCGAGCTCGATGGGCTGCGCGAGCGCGCCGACGAGTTGGCTTTCACGCCGAGTTGGACCGCGCTCGGCGACGGCGCAGTGCGCTACCGCCACGAGCTGGAACGCGCGGGTGTGCTCGTGCCGCGAGACGGCTCGCCGCTGCACCGCGTCGACGCCCGAGCCGTCTGTGCGCTGGGCGCGCTCCACGACCACACCAACCCGGCGATTCTACCCGACTATCGGCGGCGTCCCGATGCGGAGCTGGCGCTGCGGGAAGCGCCTTCGTAATGGACTCCTCGATGGCTGAGATCACGGCGGAGGGGTCCTTCTCAATAGAAGTGCGCGAGCTCGCCTACGCCGACCTTCCCCGTGTCATCGCGATCGAGCGCCGCGCCTTCCCCACGCCGTGGTCGCTCGCCATGTTCGTGCTCGAGCTCTCCAAGTCTTCTGGCATATGCCTCGCCGCCCTACATCGACGAAGGCTGGTGGGCTATCTCATCTGTTCGCGCTACGACACCGTCTGGCATGTCATGAACGTGGCCGTCGACATCGACCATCAGCACAAGGGTGTCGCCTCGGCGCTGCTCGCCGAGCTCTACGAGCGCGTGGACGACGCCGCTGCCCGCTTCACGCTCGAGGTGCGCCGCTCGAACGACATAGCTATCCACCTCTACGAGCGCGAAGGCTTCCGCGCCGCCGGCCTGCGCCGGCGCTACTACCAGGACAACGGCGAGGACGCGCTCGTCATGTGGCGCACCCCCGGTACGCTCAACGGCTCGCTCGAGGACGTGCCCAACCCGGGGCCGGTATGACGCGCCGCCCGATGCCTGAGCGCGCTCAGATCCAACCGGGAGCGATCTCTCGCCACGGCGGGGTGGCGCTTTGACGATCCTCGCCCTGGAGACCAGCTGCGACGACACCTGCGCGGCCGTCATCGAGGACGACGGCGCCATCCGCTCCAACGTCATCTCCTCTCAACGCGCCCACGACCGCTTCGGGGGCGTCGTTCCCGAGATCGCCTCCCGCCACCACCTCGAGCTCGTGAACGTCGTCGTCGACCAAGCCCTCGCCGACGCCCACGCCACGCTCGACGACATCCAAACGGTCGCCGCCACGCAGGGCCCAGGGCTGGTCGGGGCGCTGCTCGTCGGCCTCTCCACGGCCAAGGCGCTCGCCGCGGCTCGCGAGCTGCCGTTCGCGGCGGTCGACCACCTCCAGGGTCACATCGCCGCCAACTTCCTCGTCTCCCACATCGGAGCCGAACCGTTCGACCCGCCGTTTCTCTGCCTCATCGCGAGCGGCGGCCACACACTGCTAGCGCACGTCAGCGACAACGAGAGCTTCCACGCGCTCGGTCGCACGCTCGACGACGCGGCGGGCGAGGCCTTCGACAAGGGCGCGAGGATGCTCGGGCTCGGCTATCCAGGCGGTCCCGCGCTTGAGCGCTTGGCCGCCTCCGGGTCGCCCGACGCCTTCCAGTTCCCCTCATCCGGCTCGCGCGGTCGCGGCGGCCGCGGCGCCACAAGAGCGTTCGCTCGCTCGCTCGACTTCTCCTTCGCGGGCGTCAAGACCTCGCTGCTCTACCAGCTCCGCGAGCTCACCGAAGCACAACAACAGGAGCGCGCCGCCGACCTCGCCGCGTCCTACCAGGCCGCGATCGTCGACCACCTCATCCTTCGTGCCGAACAGGCCCTCGAGCTCACCGGGCTCGACAGGCTCGCGGTGGGCGGCGGCGTCGCCGCAAACGGGGAGCTGCGACGGCGGCTGGCAACGCTCGGCGCCACCCAACACGTGCCCCCAACCGTGCTCTGCACCGACAACGCCGCCATGATCGGCTCCGCCGCGCGCTTCCTGCCACACCTCGCCTACCCTCACTATCTCGGCCTCGACGCCTACGCCACGGGGGAGCGCCTGCGGTGAGCCCCGCGCCCGGAACAGCCGGCGATCAGGGCCCAGCCCCGGCTCGGCTCGCGGGCGCCGAGGCGAGCCGGCCACCACATCGCTCCCACTCGCCTCGAGCGCACGGCTCCGCCTCAACGGCTAACCGATCCCCGGCCCTCGTCCTAACTCTCTATTCCAAGCCCGACTGTCACCTGTGCGTCGACGCGCGGGAGGCGCTGGAACGCGTCTGCGCCGACATCCCGTTCGAGCTGCGCGAGATCGACATCACGTCCGAGGATCGCCTCCACCGCGCCTACTTCGAGCGCATCCCCGTAGTGGCGCTCGAAGGCGAGGAGCTGTTCGAGTATTTCGTGCAAGAGCATGCGTTGAGGGAGCGCCTCGCGGCCATCCTCTAGAGTCACGGCCCATGGTTTTCAGCGAATTGACGAGTCCTATGGACACGACTTACCACGACGACATCCCCACCCCCGACAGACTTTCGCTTGGGGTTGCCGCTCGGCTCTCCCGCTACCTGCAGGTCCTCACGCAAGCGAAGAAGATGGGCAAGGAGACGATCTCCTCCCAAGAACTATCCGACTACACCCACGTCAACTCCACCCAAATCCGTCGCGACCTCTCCGGGTTCGGCAAGTTCGGCAAGCGCGGCGTCGGCTACAACGTCGAGTCGCTCGTCTCCCAGATCCGCAAGATCCTGCGCACCGCCGGACAGCACAACATCGCCCTGTTCGGCGCCGGCCACCTGGGCAAGGCCATCGCCTCCTCCGACATCTTCGCCGACCACGGCTTCAGGGTCGTCGCCATCTTCGACGTCGACCCCTCCAAGGTCGCTACCAAGGTGGGCTCCCAAACCGTGCGCCACACCCGCGAGTTGCGGCAGCTGGTCGAGGACGAGGACATCGTGGTGGGCGTGCTCGCCGTGCCCACAGCCGCCGCCCAGAGTCTCGCCGACGAGCTGGTCGCCGCTGGCGTGAAGATCATCTTCAACTACTCCGAGTCGCTGCTCGCGGTCCCCCCTGAGGTCACGGTCCACACCTCATCCCCCGCCGTCGATCTGCTCTATGCGCTGTACTTCTATTTGACCTAACCCAGTTTCCCGGGGCCACGGCTCGGGCTTCCTAAGCTTTGAGTCCCACGGCCCCGCCGGGCCTTGCGACAACCGGACGTCCTCCCGTACGGCACAGTGACCAGCCTAGATCTAGACAAGGCAGTTGAAACGTTTGCGCTCTCCACCGACTTCACGGTCGGCCTGGAGGAGGAGTTCGCGATCCTCGAGCCCTCCACGCTCGACCTCGCCCCGCGCTTCGAGGAGCTGCGCGACATAGCGCTCGCCCGCGACCCGCTGCTTGGCCACGCCATCACCGGCGAGCTCATCTCCTCGGAGATCGAGATCGTCTCCGGCGCCGGCCCGAGTTTCGCCGACGCGCTCTCCCGCCAGCGAGAGCGCCGCCGTCGCCTGTTCGCGCTCGCTGGCTCCGAGGGCGCCGCGCTCGGCGCCACCGGAACCCACCCGTGGGCCGACTACCGCGAGCAACCCATCATCGACACCGACCACTACAAACGCGTCGAGCAGGGACTCAAGTACGTCGCCTGGCGCAACAACACCTTCTCTCTGCACGTCCACGTCGGCATCCGCGACATCGACCGCGCGGTACGCGTCTGCGATCGCCTGCGACCCGTGCTCCCGTTGCTGCTCGCCGTCTCCGCCAACTCTCCCTACCTCGACGGGCGCGACTCCGGCCTTCACTCAGCGCGCACCCAATCCTTCACGCGCAACTTCCCGCGTTGCGGCATCCCCGATCCCTTTGGCGGCTGGTCCTCCTACCGCGACTACATCGAGTTCCTGATCCGCACGCGCTCGATCGTCGAGTTCACTCAGGTCTGGTGGTCGGTTCGCCCGCACTTCGCCTTCGGCACCGTCGAGGTCCGCATCTGCGACGCCCAATCCACCGCGCCCGAGTCAGACGCGCTCGCCTCGCTCATCCTCGCCTGTGTCGCCCAGGCCGCCCGCGACATCGACGAGAACGTCCCCTTCGCCGACCCGCCCCCGCGGCTGGTCGAGGAGAACATGTGGCGCGCCATCCGCTTCGGCCTCGACGGTCACATGATCGATCTCGAGCACTCCGAGGAGTACCCATCCGCCGCCGTCCTCGAGCGGCTGCTCGCCTGGACGGCGCCCATCCGAGCCGAGCTCTCGCTCGACCCGATCTTGCCCGAGCGCAACGGCGCGCAACGCCAGCGCCGGCTCATCGAAGCGGGCGCCACCCCCGAGGAGGTCTACCGCGACTCCGTCCGCGACACGTTCAACACCTACGCCCAGGAGGTCACCGTCTGAATGTCTGCTGACGCCCCGCACGACCACGCCGCGGCAGGCGCGACCGCCCAAGCGGGCGAGGAGGAGATGCGCGCCGCCTACGAAGCCGAGCTCAACCGCATCACCTCCACCGAGATGATCCTGCAAACCGCCGTCTCATTGCTCAACATCGGCGGCCGCCGGCTCGGACTGACCGGTCCCTCCGAGTCCGATGCCATCGCCCCGGGAGGAGAGTCGACCACCGCCGAGGCCGGTCGCGACCTCGAACAGGTGCGCGACGCCATCGACGGCGTTCGCGCCCTCATGCCGATCCTCGAGCGGCGCATGCCGCGCGATCTGGGCCCGCTGCGCGACGCCGTCTCCCAGCTGCAGATGGCCTACGCCCGCGAGACTCAGAGGGCCCGCGAGGCGGCGCCAGTCCCCGCGCACGCGCCCACGGGTGAGCCCGCAAAGCCCGCGGAGAAGGCCAATCCGCCTGTTGAGGGCAAGAAAGAGCCCGCGGCGGGTCCCGCCGAGGCGAGTGGGCGGCTGTGGGTTCCGGGCAGGTGACGGGCGGGGTGGCTCGGGCTCGGGTGTGTTGTTGCTCTTTGAGGGTTGACTCGCGCGCGTGCGCGCGAGTCAACCCTCAAAGAGGTCCGCGCCCGTCCGTACCCGTCCCTAAGCCACTTCAGGCGCCTCGCGCGGTGGGTTGCACCGCTTTCCGGGTCTGCGCACGATAGACTGCGCCCGCCTTTACGCCGGGCATCGACTCACAGCGAGCTTGTCCGTGCGAGAACTGTGCGCGCGAACATCCTTCGCGCTCCACGCCAACTTGACCGCGGAGGATTTCTGTTGAGCAGCTTTCTGACGAACCATGGGGTCGTCGTCGCCCTCGTATGCGCCGCCTGCGCCGTGATCTATGGCCTCCTCACCACGCGCGCCCTGCTGGCGCTATCGCCTGGCAACGAGCGGATGCAGAGCATCTCGCGCGCCGTCCAAGAAGGCGCCCGCGCCTACCTGAATCGTCAGTACACCACCATCGCCCTCGTCGGCGTCGTGCTGTTCGTGGCGCTCATCTTCGTCCAGAACATCGCCGTCGCGTGCGGCTTCGCGATCGGCGGCATCCTCTCCGGCTCCGCCGGCTACATCGGCATGAACGTCTCGGTACGCGCCAACTCCCGCGTCGCCGAGGCCGCCCGTGGTGGCGTCTCCCCGGCGCTGCGAGTCGCCTTCCAGGGCGGCGCCATCACCGGCATGCTCGTCGCCGGGCTCGCCCTGATGGGGCTCGCCGGCTACTACGGTCTGCTCACCGCCGTCTTCAACGACTCCCAGAAAACGGCGGTCGTCGCGCTCATCGGCCTCGGCTTCGGCGGCTCGCTCATCTCCGTCTTCGCGAGGCTCGGCGGTGGCATCTTCACCAAGGCCGCCGACGTCGGCGCCGACATCGTCGGCAAGATCGAGGCGGGCATCCCCGAGGACGACCCGCGCAACCCCGCCGTCATCGCCGACAACGTCGGCGACAACGTAGGCGACTGCGCCGGCATGGCCGCCGACCTGTTCGAGACCTACGCCGTCACCGCCGTCGCGGTGATGCTGCTCGGCGTGCTCACCTTCCACGAGGCCACCAAGGTCGTCATGTACCCGCTCATCCTCGGCGGCGTCGCCGTCATCGCCTCCATCATCGGCACCTTCGCCGTGCGCTCGCGCTCGGGCAACGTCGAGCGCGCTCTCTACCAGGGCCTCATCCTCTCCGGCGTCATCGCCGCGGCGGCGTTCGCGCCCGTCACCTACTGGCTCATGCGCGGGCTCACCTTCTCCCAGGTCGGCAACGTCGTCAACCCGCCCTCCTGGGGCAAGTTCTACCTGTGCTCGCTCATCGGCATCGCCGTCACCGCGCTGCTGTTCATCATCACCGACTACTACACCTCCACGCGCTTCTCGCCGGTCAAGAAGACCGCCAAGGCGTCGGTCACCGGCCACGCCACCAACATCATCCAGGGCTTTGGCTCGGGTCTACAGGCAACGGCTCTGCCCGCGCTCGTGCTCGTGTTCGGCATCTTCGGCGCCTGGAAGCTCGCTGGCGGCGGCACCACAGGCATCTACGGCGTGGGTGTGGCGGTCATGGGCCAGCTCTCGCTCACCGGCCTCATCGTCGCGCTCGACGCGTTCGGCCCCATTACCGACAACGCCGGCGGCATCGCCGAGATGGCCGACCTGCCCGAGGAGGTCCGCAACGTCACCGACCCACTCGACGCGGTCGGCAACACCACCAAGGCCGTCACCAAGGGCTACGCCATCGGTTCGGCCGTGCTCGCCGCCGTCGTGCTGTTCGCCGGCTTCCGCCAGGAACTCGCCGACGCGAGCCACCACTCGATCGAATCGTTCACGTTCGGCATCAACGAGCCCCAAGTGCTCATCGGCCTGCTGCTCGGTGGCCTCATGGTGTGCCTGTTCGCCTCGCTCTCGATGGAGGCCGTCGGCCGCGCCGGCGGCGCCGTCGTGGAGGAGGTTCGCCGTCAGTTCCGCGAGCACCCCGGCATCATGGAGGGCACCGAAGAGCCCGACTACGCCACCTGCGTCGACATCGTCACCCGCACAGCCCAACGCGAGATGATCCTACCCTCGCTGCTACCCATCGGATTGCCGGTCATCGTGGGCCTAATCGATCAGAAGGCGCTCGGCGGCCTGCTCATCGGCGTCATCGTCGTCGGCTTCTTCTTCGCCGTGCTCATGACCGCCGGCGGCGGCGCCTGGGACAACGCCAAGAAGCTCATCGAGGACGGAGCCTTCGGCGGCAAGGGCTCGGAGGCTCACGCCGCCTCGGTCACCGGCGACACAGTCGGCGACCCCTTCAAGGACACCGCCGGCCCGGCCATCAACCCGATGATCAAGGTCGCCAACATCGTCGCCATCCTCATCATCCCGCTCATCACCTGATCGGCGCGCCCGTATCAGCATTCTGGACGCGGCGGTGGGTGGCACGTGGCCTCCTACGCGTGCCACGAGCCCGCGTTTCGACGCTCCCACCGTCCAGATTCCACGCCCATGCACGCATACGGCGCGCCGACGACCTGGAGTTGCCTCTAAGCTCAGGAGGAGGTGAGATGACGACCGGCAGGCAGGTTCATCGCTCGGGCACCAGAGTGTTGTCGCTCGCGATGCTCGCGATCGGCATCGCGCTCGCCGTCGAGGCGGTCGGTGGCGAAGGCGTGCTCTCGGCTCGGCTGCTGCTCGGTGTGTTGTTTCTCGCCGCCGGCTCGGGGCGTCTCTACGTCGAGGCCAGGCGGGGGCGGAGGGCGTGAGCCCCGACCAGCGCCCCGACGCCAAGCCTACCGCGGCCACGGCGGGGGCCGACGGGCACCGCGCCCACCATCGCGCCGCCGAGCTCGGCGAGAGCGCGCGCACCACGCTACGTCACAGTCTCGGCTCGCCCATCCTCTTCGCGGTCGTCTACACCTCGCTGGCGTCCGCCGTCTTCTTCTCCCTCGGCGTGGTAGCCGACCATGCGTTCGGCCTCACGCCGATCGTCTTCCTCATCGCCGCCGTCATGTTCGGGGTGACCGCCATGACCTACGTCGAGGGCGCCTCCCTGCACCCCGAACCCGGCGGCTCCACGGTGTTCGCCCGCTACGCCTTCAACGAGCTCACAAGTTTCGTAGCCGGCTGGGCGATGCTGCTCGACTACGTCATCCTCATCGCCGTCACCTCATTTGCCGCCACGCAGTATCTGAGCGTGTTCTGGGCTCCGCTCGGGCACACCGGCGAGGCGCTGCTGCTGTCGATCGCCATCATCGCCTTCGTCGTCTTCACCAGCATCCGCGGCTTCAACTGGCGGCGCGAGTACCGCATCGGCCTCGTAGTCGTCGGAGCGCTGGCGCTCGAGCTGGTGGCGATAGCGGTCGGCTTGGGCCAGTTCTTCGACGCCCACAAGCTCGTCTCCCAAGTCCATCTCGGCACCTCGCCGACCTGGTCGGGCCTGATTTTCGCCCTCACCATCACCACCATTGCCTTCACCAGCGTCGAGTCCGCGTCGGGGCTCGCGGGCGAGGTGAAGGCCGGTCGCGGCTCGCTGCGCAGGCTCATCGCCAGCGGCACCGCCACCGTCGTAATCGCCTATGTCGGCGTCGCCATCGTCGCCGTCACGGCACTCCCGCTGCCGAGTGCCACAACCCCGGGGCACGACTTCACCGACGCGCCCGTCGTCGACGTCATGCGTCAGCTTCATCCCCACATGCTCTCCCAGACGCTCGTCTACACGATCGGCGCGGTGGCGGTCGTCACGCTCATCGCCGCCGCCGACTCGGCGATGCTTGGGCTCTCCCGCCTTGCCTACTCGCTCTCCACCAACCGCCAGATCCCAAGCGGGCTTGGCCGCCTGCACCCGCAGCGGTCGACCCCCTACGTGCTCATCCTGCTCGCCGGACTGCTTGCCGCCACGCTCGTCATCCCCGAGAGCCTCGACTTCCTCGTCGGCATCTACGCCTTCGGCGCGATGCTCGCGTTCACGATCGCCCACCTCTCTGTCGTGAAGATGCGCTACTCAGAGCCGCAATCCAACCGTCCCTACCGCACCCCGTTCTCGGTGCGGTTGCGAGGCGGCGACCTGCCGTTGCTGGCGGTCTTCGGCGCGATCGTCTGCTCGGCTGGGTGGATCGCGACCATGGTCGTACACGAACCCGCCCGCTATGTCGGGCTCGGCTGGATGCTCGCGGGCATCGTGCTCTACGTGCTCTACCGTCGCGCCGACGAAACCTCGCTGTTGCAACGCGTCACCGTGCCTGTGGAGGCGCTCCGCGCCACACATGTGCCCGAGCGGGAGTACGGGTCGATCCTCGTGCCACTTACCGGCACTCCGCTCGACGAGGACATCGTCCAAACCGCCGCGCTGCTCGCCGCCGGCGAGCCCACCGACGAGGCCGACCTCGACGGCTCCACGATCGAGGCCGTGTGGATCTTCGAGATGCCCATGTCCCTGCCGCTGGACGCCCGCCTACCCGACGCCCAGGTCAAGCACGCCCGTCAGGCGCTCGCGCGCGCCAAGGCGGTGGGGGAGGAGTATGCCGGCGTTCAGGTCGCCACCGCCACCATCAGGGCGCGCCGCGCCGGCCAGGCGATCCTAGAGGAGGCGCGCCGTCGAGGCGTCGAGGCGATCGTGCTCGGCGCCGAGGAGCCATCTCGCATCCGTGGCGGCTCGCGCTTCGGGGGTCGCGGCGGGCCGCTGGAGAACTTCGTGGGGGAGGCCACCAAGCAGGTAATCGGCAAGGCGCGCTGCCGGGTGATCGTCACAGCGCCCGCCGCCCGCGACAGCCTCCCCGTGGAAATCGAGGGCGGCGCTCTTGAAAAGGCCACCGAGCTTTCCCCGGCGGCGCCGGTCGCCGACCCTCCCATCGTCTAATCTCCGGCCCGTGTTCACCGCGAACGCCCCCACCAGATGTTCGTTCTGATCGTCGGCGCCGGCCGCGTGGGATCGGCGCTCGCCAAGTCGGCGCTCGCCTCCGGTCACGAAGTTTCGGTGCTCGACGAGGACCAGCTCTCCCACGAGCGCCTCGACGCGGGGCAAGCGCGCAGCTGGGAGGAAGCCGAGGGCATGTTCACGCTCGGCACCGCCCTTGAGACCGAGGCACTCATCCAAGCCGGCATCGAGCGCGCCGACGTGTTCATCGCCTCCACCGACGGCGACAACACCAACCTCATCATCGCCCAAATCGCCCAGCGGCGCTTCGGCGTGGAAAAGGTGCTCGTCCGCGTCATGGACCCCGCGCGCGCCGGCTGGTACGGCGAACAAGGCCTCCACACGATCTCACCCACCAAGCACGCCATCGAGATGTTCGAAAGCGCGCTCGCCACCGACCCCGTTTAGGGCACCACATGCGACGAGCCTCGATCTCCCACACCACTTCTTCGCGCGAGGCCCAGCCGTGTACGTGATCATCGTCGGCGCCGGCAAGGTCGGTCGCAACCTCGCCCGCGAGCTCATCTCCAAGGGCAACGAGGTCACCATCATCGAGTCCTCCCGCCCGCGCTACCTCACGATGGAGGAGGAGTACGAGCACGCCGTTCAATACGGCGACGCCACCGAGCTGTGGGTGCTCGAGCGCGCCGGGATCCAGCGCGCCGACCTCGTCATCGCCGTCACCGGCGACGACGAGGACAACATGCTCGTCTGCCAGGTCGCCAAGGAGAAGTACCTCTGCGAGCGCATCATCGCCCGCGTCAACAACCCCCGCAACTATGACCACTTCAAGCTGCTCGGCATCCAACCCGCCGTCTCCGCCACCGACCTCATCCTGCGCCTCATCGAGCACGAGGTCCCCCGCTACGGGCTCGTCCACCTGCTCGCGCTTGAAGAGGAGCGCCTAGAGATCATCGAGCTCGAGGTCTCCTCGGACGCCCCCGTGGTCGGTCAGTCCGTCGCTTCCATCGACCTGCCCGAAGGCTCGCTCATCATCTCCGTCCTCCGCGGCGGCGCGGGCTTCGTCCCCAAGCCGGATACGGTCATCGAAGCGGGGGATGAGGTCCTGCTCGTGCTCGATCCGGGGCTCGAGCCGGCTATCACGGCGTTCTTCGCGCCTTCGGGCTCGCGCGCGGAGGCGTAACTCCGGGACACTAACTCGAACCCCTTGCCCCTCCCTACAAGGAACCCCCGCCCGGCAGGGAGGGGAGGGTTAACAAGACTCCGGGACAGGGACTCGAACCCCAAACTCGTGCTCCAGAGGCACGCGTGTTGCCAATTACACCATCCCGGAACGGCATCGCAAGCATAGTGAACGGTGCGTTCACGCCACCGCGTGAAGCGCCCAGTCTCGGTACAGCGCGTAGTAGCGCCCCTCGGCGGCGATCAGCTCGTCGTGGGTGCCCTGCTCGGCGATGCGCCCGTGCTCTAGCACTACGATGCGGCCGGCCTGGCGGATCGTGGATAGGCGGTGAGCGATAACGATCGCGGTGCGACCGGCGAGCAGGCGGCGCAAACCGTCCTCGATGCGCCCCTCGGTGTGGAGGTCCACGTTGGAAGTCGCCTCGTCGAGGATGAGCACGCGCGGGTCTGCGATCAGGGCGCGCGCGAACGCGATCAGCTGGCGCTGTCCCGCGGAGAGCTGCGCGCCGCGCTCGCCCACCTCGGTGTCGTAGCCCTCCTGGAGCTCTGAGATGAACGTGTCGGCTCCCACCGCCTTCGACGCCGCCTCTATCTGCTCCTCGGCGGCGCCCGGCTTGCCGAAGGCTATGTTCTCGGCGATCGTTCCGGAGAACAGGAATGCCTCCTGTGGCACGATTCCCATCTGCGAGCGAAGCGTTCGGCTTGCGATGTCACGCAGGTCGTGCCCGTCGATCGACACCCTCCCCGCGGTCGGGTCGTAGAAGCGGGCGGCGAGCTTCGCGAAGGTCGACTTCCCCGCTCCGGTCGCGCCCACCAGCGCGACGGTCTGACCTGGGGGTATGAGCAGGTCGATGTGCTCGAGCGCGAGCACCTCCTCGGGTCCCGCGCCGGGAACGGGTGCGCCCGCGCCGTGGCGGCGGTAGGCGAAGGAGACGTCCTGGAAGCTCACCTCGCCCCTGATCGGGCCGAGCTCGGTGGCGCCCGGCTTGTCGGTCAGGTCGGGCTCCACATCCAGCAACTGGAAGATCTTCTCGAGCGCCGCCATCCCCGACTGATAGGTGGCGTACAGCTGGGAGAGCTGCTGGATCGGTTCGAACAGGTACGAGAGCGTGAGCACGAACGCCACCACCGTGCCCGCCGTGATGTTGCCGTCGATCGCCTGATAGCCGCCGTACAGCACGATCATCGCGAGCGCCACACCCGAGATCATTTCCACCGCCGGGAAGTAGCTGGCGTTCAGGCGCACCGTCACCATATTCGCCTCGCGGTTGTCCCCGTTGAGCTCGGCGAACCGCGCCTCATGGACCGGCTCCTGGCTGAAACTGCGCACGACCCTAATTCCCGAGAGCGTTTCCTGCAAGTAGGCGGTGATCGCGCCGATCGTCTCTCGCGTCCGCCTGAAGGCTCCCGCCGACGCGAGTCGGAACCAGAGGCTGCCGGCGGCCACGATCGGTACCACACAGAACGTCAGCAACGCGAGCTTCAAGTCGAGCACCAGCAGTACCGCCACCGCTCCCACCAGCGTCAGCCCCGCCTGAAACAGCGTCACCACCGAGTCGGTCACCAGGCTGTCGAGCGCCTCCACGTCGTTTGTGATGCGCGAGATCAACACCCCCGCCGGGCGGCTCTCGTAGAAACCGATTGGCAGCGTCTGCAGGTGTTTGAAGATGCGGATACGCAGGTCCGCGAGCGCACGCTGGCCCACCCAGCCCACGAGGTATGTTTGCGCGTAGGTCATGACCCAATACACCACCGCCACCGCCAGGAAGGCGATCACGATCAGCACGAGCGCCGTGCTGTCGTGCTTTTCGATGCCGCTGTCGATCGCCGCCTTGGCCAGCAAGGGAGGGGCGAGATACGCGGCGGTGCCCACCACCAGCGCCGCCAACATCGCCACCGCGCGCGCCTTGTAGGGCGCCACCAGCCCGATCAGCCCGCGCAGGTTGCGCCCGCGCGTGTGCCTGCTCGCGCGCTCGCCGTCCCACTGCGGACCGAAACGGCCCGTCACCACGCCGCGTCCGCCGTGCGCGCTCATAGGCTGCTCACCTCGCGCTCGCGGGTCTCCTTGGTCATGAACACGCTCTCGGGCAGGCCCTTCTCGACGATTTCGCGGTACAGCCCCGAACTCTGAAGCAACTCGTGGTGGCTGCCGTGGGCGATGATCCTCCCGTGGTCGAGCACCGCTATCTCGTCCGCCAGCGCGATCGTCGAGAGGCGGTGGGCGATCACGAACGTCGTCCTCCCCGCCATCGCCTCGGCGAGCGCCAGCTTGATCGACTGCTCCGTTGAAGCATCCACCGAGGAGGTCGCGTCGTCGAGGATCAACACGCGCGGGTTGGCGAGCAGCGCGCGCGCTATAGCCAGGCGCTGGCGCTGGCCGCCCGAGAGCGACAGTCCGCGCTCGCCCACCCCGGTGTCATAGCCCTTGGGCAGTCGCTCCACGAACTCGTGCGCCTGCGCGCGGCGGGCGGCAAGTTCGACCTCCTCGCGGCTCGCGTCCGGTCGTCCGTAGGCGATGTTCTCCGCCACGCTCGCCGAGAAGAGGAAGGGGTCGTCGCTCACAACCGCGATCGCCTGGCGTAGCGCGCGCAGGCTCAGCTCGCGCACGTCCGCGCCGTCGAGCAGCACCTGCCCGCCGCTCACGTCATAGAGGCGCGATATCAACGACACGAGGCTCGTCTTGCCCGAGCCCGTGGCCCCCACCAGCGCGATCGTCCGCCCGGCCGGCACATCGAGGCTCACACCGCTCAACACCGCCCGCCCGGCGCGGACGCCGCGGTCGCGCCCGACGCCTCCGTTGAGGGGTGGAAGTACGTTAGTGGAAGCTTGCCCCGTGTCCAACGATGCCCCGAACGCCTCACTATCGGGGGTGGTTGCGAACTCGCGGTCGCTGTCGTAATGGAGCGTCACGTCCACCAACCGCACGTGGCCGCTTCCCGCCGGCAGGCTGGGCGCGCCGGGCGCCTCTGTCAAGCGCGGCTCGCGGTCGAGGAGCTGGAAGATGCGAGCGCCCGACGCCGTCGCGCGCTGGGCCAGGTTGAGCGTGACGCCCAACGAGCGCATCGGCCCCACGAGCATGTTCAGGTAGAGGTAGAAAGCGGTAAATGCACCAAGCTTGAGGTGCGCGTGGATCACGCTCTCGCCCCCGATCAGCAGCACCGCGGCGAGTCCGAGCTGGGGGAGGAAGCCGATCATCGGGTTGTACCGGGCCTCCAATCGCGTCGTCACCATCGCCTGGGCGAACACACGCGAGACGCTCCCCGAGAAGCGATCGAGCTGGCGCGGCTCGCGCGCGAATGACTTCACCACGCGCACGCCCGAAATGTTCTCCTCGGCGTCCGCGGTCAGCTCGGCTATGCGCTGCTGGGTCTCCTGGATAGCCGGCCGCGCGCGGCGGCCGTAGCGGTAGGAGATGAGCACCACGAACGGCACCGGCGCGAGCGACACGAGCGCCAACCCCGGGTTGGTGACGAGCATCGCGATCCCCGCCAACGCGATCGTGAGCAGCGATTGCATTATGAAAACCAACCCATACCCGAGGAAGAAGCGCACTGCCTGCAGGTCGACGGTGGCGCGCGACATCAGCTGGCCGGTCTGCTGGCGGTCGAAGAAGCCGAGCTCCAAACGTTGCAAGTGGGTGTAGAGGCGCTCGCGCAGGTCATACTCGATGCCCAGCGACACCCTCCCGGCGATCATGCGGCGGAAGTATGTGAGCGCCCAGCGCGCAAGCACAGCCACGACGATCGCGACCGCGAGCACCAGCAACTTGTGGCGGTCTTCCCCCTTCAGTGCCTCCTGGTGGTTCTTGGCGTGTTCGGCCCCAAGGTGGATCGCTTCCACCGCGCTTCCGGTGAGCGCCGGCAGCAGCACCGTCATCACCATCGCGAAGCCCGCGAGCGCCGCCGATGCGATCACGCCGCGGCGGTAAGGGCGCAGGAAGCCAAGTAGCCGGTAGAATATCCTCATAGTTGCTTAGTCAACGATTATTGCATCCGGGGCGAGTTCGTGACCTGTGACCTGCCCTCCCCGACCCCATCGGACGGGTTTGAGCGCCGCACGGCTGCCTCCCCACACTACGCTTGGATCGTGTCCGCCGAGGATCGAGCGCCTTACGCGAGTTCCCGTCTGCCCAACGCGGGCCTGTGCGATACGTGCGTATACCGCCGGCTCGTGCCCAACACGCGCGGGTCGGTGTTCTCGCTGTGCACCCGCTCGCGGGTAGATCCGGCTTATGTGCGCTATCCGCGCCTACCGGTGCTCGCCTGCCCCGGCCATCACCGCCTCGCCGACTGAGCCCGGCGAGGGTTCTGGGGCCTGGGAGGTCACGAAGTCCTTCGTGCGCACGAGCGCGAACGCCCCCACGGCGCCCACGAAAGCCACGAGCGCGCCGATCTCCAGGATGCTCGTAAACGCCCCCACGAACTCCGCCCGGCTTGCGTGCTGCACCGCGACACCGACGCCGAGGTCGTGCTGGAAGATCGCGCCGAGCGCGGCGATCCCGGTGGCGATGCCCACCTGCCTGAACGTGCTGTTGGCGCCCGAGGCCATCCCGCTGCGCTCCGGTGGCACCACGCCGATCGCCGCCGAGGCGAGCGGCGGATTGATGAGGCCGACACCAATCCCCTGCAACACGAAGCCCGGTATCAGCGCGGTCCAGCCGGAGGAGGGGGTGATGAGGGTCATCGCAAGCAGGCCACCGCTCACGAACAGCAAGCCGACACCGAGCAGCAGGCGGATCGGAACTCTCACGCTCAAGCGGCCCGAAAGTGGCGCGACGGCGAACATCAACAGCGTCGTTGGCAGGAAACGCAGGCCCGCCTGTAGCGGCGAGTAGCGCAACACGTCCTGGATGTAGAGCGTCAGGTAGAGGAACATGGCAAACGCCGAGCTCGACAGCGTGAACGCCACCAGGTTGGCGCCCACGAACGCGGGGCGTTTGAAGAGGGCGAGATCGAGCATCGGGCGCTCCTGCGCGCGCTCGGCGATCACGAACACCACCAACAGCACCGCCGCCGCGCTCAGCATCGCCACGATCTGTGTCGAGCCCCAGCCCTTGTCGTTGCCGCGCACCAGGGCGAACACGAGCAAGAACAGTGAGCCAGAGAACGTCACGAGGCCCACCCAGTCGACGCCCCTGGCATTCGGGTCGCGCGACTCCGCGACCTTCGTCAACGTGAGCGCAACGGCGAAGGCGCCGATGGGGACGTTCACGAAGAAGATCCACTCCCAGCCGATCGCGGAGGTGATCACGCCGCCGATCAGCGGGCCGGCGGCCACGGCGGCGCCGGTCACCGCGCCGAAGATGCCAAACGCGGTGCCGCGCTCGCGGCCGTGGAAGGCTTGCGCTATGAGCGCCAGCGAGGTTGCGAACATGAGCGCGCCGCCGACCCCCTGTACTCCGCGCGCGAGGTTCAGCGTGATCGGCGTGCTCGACAACCCGCACACCGCCGAGGAGGCGGTGAACACGACGAGCCCGATCGTAAACAGCAGCCTGCGCCCGAACAGGTCGGCGAGCGCGCCACCGGTCAGCAGGAAGGCGGCGAGCGTGAGCGAGTAGGCATCCACCACCCACTGCAGATCCTGGAAGCTCGAGTGCAGCGAGCGCTGGATCGCCGGCAGCGCCACGTTCACGACCGTTATGTCGAGCAGCAGCATGAAGATCGCCACGCACACCGCGATGAGTGTCCACCACTTGCGCTCCA
>DATBTP010000176.1:0-11364 GCA_036559185.1 Solirubrobacteraceae bacterium
CATGCACCGTCGGGACCATGCCCGCATGCGGGCATGGTTTCCTACGAATATCTAAAGTCCGTACGAACGACCGATCACGTCGAGCATGATCTCGTCGGTGCCCGCGCCGATGCGGTTCAAGCGCGAGTCGCGCCAGGCGCGCTCGACGCCGTACTCCTTCATGTAGCCGGCGCCGCCGTGGATCTGGATGCACTCGTCGGCCACTTCCACGGCTATGCGCGAGGCGTGCAGCTTGGCCATCGAGATCTCGCGCACCGGATACTCGCCGTTGTTGAAACGCCACGCGGTCACATACACCATCTGGCGCGCGCTCTCGATCTTTGTGGCCATCTCGGCGAACTTGTGCCTTATCACCTGGAATTTGCCGATCTGGCGGCCGAAGGCCTTGCGCTCCATCGCGTATTCCAGGGTGCGCTCGAAGCATTTCTGCGCGCCCGCCACCGAGCCGGCGGCGCCGATCAGGCGCTCGCCCTGGAGCTCCCACATGATGTGGTAGAAGCCCTTGCCCACCTCGCCCAGCACCGCCGTCTCGGGCACCCGCACATCCTGGAAGGCGAGCAGCGCCGTGTCGGAAGCGTGCATCCCCAGCTTCTCGAGCTTCTTCTCGCGGATCACCCCGGGCACGTCCATCGGCACCAAGAAGAGGGTGAAGCCGCCGTAGCCGGCGTCCGGGTCGGTCTTCGTCACGAGCACGATCACGTCGGCGCGATGGCCGTTTGTGATGTAGGTCTTCGAGCCGTTGATCACGTACTCGTCGCCGTCCTTCACGGCGCGCGTCTTGATGCCCGCGACGTCCGAGCCGGCGTCGGGCTCGGTGATGCCGATGCAGAGGATCTTTTCGCCTTTGATGGCGGGCACCACCCATTCCTGCTTCTGCTCCTCGCTGCCGAAGGCGAGGATCGGGGGCATCGCCATGTCGGTGTGCACCGCCACGCCCATCGCCAACCCGCCCGAGTTGGCGCCCGTCATCTCCTCGCCCAGCACGAGGCTCGTGTAGTAGTCGCCGCCCTGGCCTCCATAGGCCTCCGGCTTGTCGAGGCCGAGCAGGTCGAGCTCTCCCATGCGGTGGAACACCGAGTCGGGGAAGGTCGTCTCCTCCCACTCCATCGCGTGCGGCGCGAGCTCCTTTGTGACGAAACCGCGGATCGACTCGCGCAACTGTTCGTGCTCGTCGGTGAAGATGAAGTGCTTGCGCTTGGCCTGGAAGTCGGGCTTCAAAACGCTCTCGGCGGTTGCCATCGGGTGGTCTCCTTGCGTATGCTCGGCGCCGCTGCGGCGCTTCGTTTCGGTGGGCTCGTCTCGTATCCGGCACGCTAACGCACCGGCATCGAAAAGTAAACAGTAGGACTTCTCACTTCTTACTGACACGAGATCGGGTTAGGATGCGCGGATGAGCTCCCAACGGATGACCGACGAAACGACCGAGAAGGTCCTCTACGAAGTCTCAGAGGGCGTGGCGACGATCACCATGAACGAGCCCTCCACCCGCAACGCCCTCTCCCAGGAGGTGCTCGACGGACTGATCTGCTCCTTCCAGCGCGCTCGCGAGGACGACGCGGTGCGCGCGGTGGTGCTCGCCTCCTCGCACGACACCGTGTTCTCCTCCGGCGCAAACCTCGGCGGCTTCGCCGGCGATTCCTCGCTCGTGCACAAGCACTTCGGCAGCGACCGGTTCGTGTCGCTCTTCAAGCTCATCGGCGATCTGCGCAAGCCCACGCTCGTCGCCGCCTCCGGGCACGTGCTGGCGGGCGCGCTCGGCATCGCGCTCGCTTGCGACCTCATAGTGGCGAAGGACACCGCCACGTTCGGCACGCCCGAGATCAACGTGGGCGCCTTCCCGTTCATGATCATGGCGCTCATCTACCGCAACGTCCCGCGCAAGAAGGCCAACGAGCTGCTGCTGCTCGGCGAGCGCTGGAGCGCCCAGGAGGCGCTCGCGGCGGGGATCGTCAACAAGGTTGTTCCCGCGGAGGAGTTCGACGCGGCCGTCGCCGAGTGGGCGGCCAAGCTCGCCTCCAAGTCGCCGCTCATCATGCGCCTGGGCAAGGAAGCGATGCGCCGCCAGCTCGACATGCCGCTCGACGACGCGCTCGACTACCTGCGCGCGCAGCTCACGCTCGCCGTCTCCACCGAGGACATCGTCGAGGGCGTCACCGCCTTCTTCCAGAAGCGCGAGCCGGAATGGAAGGGGCGATGAGGATGTTGTTGTACTTCCCCAAATGGGTGACTCGCGTGCGCGCGCGGAGCGTGCGCACGCGGAGAGGGCCTACTCCGCGTGCGCACGCGCGAGTCGCCCCCTGGAGGAACACATGACCACCGAGCAGAAGACCTCGCTGTTGCGTCCCCTTGTCGAGGATCTGCACGCGCGCCGCGAGCAGATCAAGCTCGGTGGTGGGCAGGAGAAGATCGACCGCCAGCACGAGAAGGGCGCGCTCACCGCGCGCGAGCGGATCGCGCTGCTGGTGGATGAGGGCACGTTCGTGGAGCTGGGCATACACGGCAAGCCCCACACCTCCCAGCGCGCGATGGACGGTGTGCAGGCGCCCGCCGACGGGGTCATCACGGGCTACGGCAAGGTGGACGGCCGCCTCACGGCGGTGTGCGCGTATGACTTCACCGTGATGGCCGGCTCGATGGGCATGACCGGCGAGTTCAAGGTCACCCGCCTGCGCGAGCTCGCCCTGACGAAGCGCATCCCGTTCGTGTGGCTGCTCGACTCGGCCGGCGCGCGCGTGCAGGAGGCCGCGGGCGCGATGTTCGCCGGCTCCGGCCACCTCTTCCGCGAGGAGGTCATCATGAGCGGCGTCATCCCCCAGGTAGCCGCGCTCATGGGGCCGTGCGCCGCCGGCACCGCCTACATCCCCGGCCTTGCCGACTTCGTGCCGATGGTGAAGGGCCGCGGCTCGATGGCGCTCGCCGGTCCCCACCTCGTGCGCGCCGCCGTCGGCGAGGACGTCACCCAGGAGGAACTCGGCGGCTCGCGCGTTCACTGCCGCAAGTCCGGCGTGGGCGACATGGAGGTCGCAAGCGACGAGGAGTGCATCGAGCGGATCAAGCAATACCTGTCATACATGCCCCAGAACTGCGAGGCCAAGGCGCCGGCGCGGCCGGTAAGCGACCCGATCGACCGGGCCGACGAGGAGCTGCTCGACGTGCTCCCCGAATCCAACCGCAAGCCCTATGACATGTACGAGGTCATCCGCCACATCGTCGACGACGGCGAGATCTTCGACATGAAGGGCCAGTGGGCCAAGACCATCATCACCTGCTTCGCCCGCTTCGGCGGGCGCCCGGCGGGGATCGTCGCCAACCAGCCCAAGCAGCTCGGCGGGATCCTCGACAACGACTCCGCCGACAAGGCCGCGCGCTTCGTGAACCTCTGCAACGCCTTCGGCATACCGCTCGTCTTCATCCAGGACGTGCCCGGCTTCATGGTGGGCACGAAGGTGGAGGCGCAAGGCATCATCCGCCACGGCGCGAAGATGCTCTACGCCGTCGCCAACGCCACCGTGCCCAAGCTCACCGTCATCACGCGCAAGGCATACGGCGCCGGCTACTACGTGATGTGCGGCCGCGCGTATGAGCCCGACCTGATCGTCGCTTGGCCGAGCGCGGAGATCTCCGTGATGGGGGCCGAGGGGGTCGTCGAGATCGCCTTCCGCAAGGCCGTCGACGCCGCCGAGGACCCCGCCGCCAAGAAGGCGGAGTTGGTCGAGAACTTCAAAAAGATGTTCGACGTCTACATCGCCGCCGGCAACGACCTCGTCGACGACATCATCGACCCGCGCGAGACGCGCGCCACGATCTGCCGAGGGCTGGAGCTGGCGGAGGGCAAGAAGATCGAGCGGCCCTGGAAGAAGTCGGGGGTCGTGCCGGTATGAAAGCCACGCCCCTCTCCCTACCCACGACGCCTCATTCACGGAGGGCTCCATGAGCTTGGAGGATCCAGTCGTCATCACCTGCTCCATCTCGGGCGTGATCGCCAATCGCGAGCAGTGCCCCGCGATCCCCTACACGCCCGAGGAGTACGGCGCCGAGGCCAAGCGAGCGGTGGAGGAGGGCGCTTCCATGATCCACATCCACGCGCGCAAACCGGACGGCGCCCCCAGCTATGAGATCGAGGACTTCTCCGCGATCACCGAAGCGATCCGCGGTGCTGTGGACGACGTGATCGTCAACTACTCCACCGGCACCATCGGTGTTCCCGTCGCGAAGCGCATCGAGTACCTGCGCGCGTGCCGCCCCGAAGTGGCGGCGCTGAACATGGGTTCGATGAACTACGCCAAGTATTCGCGCTCGCGCAAAGACTTCGTCTTCAAGATGGTCTTCCAGAACCCCTTCGAGGAGATCATCGAGCTGCTCGAGGCGATGAACGAGCTTCACATCAAGCCCGAGCACGAGTGCTTCGACCTCGGGCACGTCGGCTCGCTGGAGCCGCTCGTGGACATGGGCGTCCTCGAGGCGCCGCTTCACGTCGACTGCGTGATGGGCGTCGTCGGCGGCATCCCGCCAAAGCCGCGCAACCTGGCCGCGATGGTCGAGAACATTCCCGCCGGATCGCACTGGGGGGTCATCGGCATATCGAGGGACCAGTGGATGCTCATCGCCGCCGCGCTCACGCTCGGCGGCTCGATCAGGGCGGGCGTGGAGGACAACTTGTATCTGCCCGACGGCACGATGGCGCGCTCCAACGGCGACCTGATCGCCCGGGCGCGGCGCATGACAGAAGACGTCGGCCGTCGCCCGGCCACGGTCGCCGAGGCGCGCGGGCTGCTCGGGATCGCCTGATGGGCCTACCGCTGGTGGGCATCCGCGTGTTGGACCTCTCGCGCCTGCTCCCAGGCGGCTTCTGCTCGCTGCTCTTGGCCGACTTCGGCGCCGAGGTGCTGAAGGTGGAGGACACCGGCGCGGGCGACTACATCCGCTGGGCTCCCCCCTATTACGACGGCGCGCACGACAGCGCGAAGTCGGCGCTGTTCCTAGCGCTGAACCGCAACAAGCGCTCGATCCGCATCGACCTCAAGAGCGAGGCCGGCCGGGAGGTGCTGCTGCGGCTCGTGCGCGAATACGACGTCGTGCTCGAGTCGTTCCGTCCCGGCGTGCTCGATCGCCTCGGCGTGGGCTACGAGCGCATGCGCGAGGAGAATCGCGGCCTCGTCTACTGCGCCATCACCGGCTACGGCCAGACGGGCCCCAAGCGCGATGCCTCCGGCCACGACATGAACTACCTGGGCCTGATCGGGCTGCTTGGCCTCACAGGCGAAAAGGAAGGCCCGCCCGTGCAGGCGGCGGGTCAGATCGCCGATCTCGGCGGCGGCGCGCTGATGGCGGCCTTCGGGATCATGGCCGCGCTGCGCGAGCGCGACGGCGGGGGTGGGAGGCCATCCCAACGATCCTCCTCCTCACACCCCAGCCCCGCCGGGGGTGGGCGGGCATCCCAACTATCCTCCTCCTCACACCCCACCCCCGGAGGGGGTGGGCGGGCATCCCAACGATCCTCCTCCTCACACCCCACCCCCGGAGGGGGTGGCGGTTCCCCGGCCGCCCGAACAGGTTCCGGCGAAGGCCAAGTCGTGGACGTGTCGATGGCCGACGGCGCACTGTCGTGGCTCGCGATGGTCGCCGGCCAGTACTTCGCCGACGGAGTCGTGCCGCGCAGGGGCGAGCAGATGCTCGCGGGGTCGGTCATCTGCTATCGCCCCTACGAGTGCCTGGATGGGTGGGTGACGCTCGGGGCGCTCGAGCCGAAGTTCTGGCAAGCCTGGTGTCGCGGGGTGGGCCGCGAGGATCTGATCGAGAAGCAGTTCGAGAAACCGGGCTCGCGGGCGCACGCGCAGGTGTGCGACATCTTCAAGGCCCGCGCTCGCGCCGATTGGACGCGGTTCGCCACCGAACACGACTGCTGCCTGGAGCCGCTGCTCGACCTGGACGAGGCGCTCGCCTCAGATCTCGTGCGCGAGCGCGAGATGGTGGTGAGCCTCGACCAGCCCGGTGTCCAGGGCGGCGTTCGCCAGCTCGGTGTGCCGGTGAAGCTCGAGCGCACGCCGGGCGACCACGATCGCCTGCCCGGTCCGGGTCTCGGCGAGCACACTGAGGAGGTTCTGCGCGCAGCCGGCTACGACGAGGAGCGCGTCGCCGAACTGCTCGAGAGCGGTGCGGTGGCGGGGCTGGCCGGGGCCGCCAGGCAAGACTCGTTCCTGGCATGAACACCAGCTCGCTCCTGAAGATGAGCGAGCTGTCGGAGCGCTCGGGTGTGAGCGCCCCGACGATCCGCCACTACATTCGCGAGGGCCTGCTCGGCGACGGCGAGGCCATTCAGCGCACGAGCCGCAACATGGCTTACTACCCGCCCGAACTGGTGGAGCGCATTCAGCTCATCAAGCGACTCCAGGAAGAGCGCTTCATGCCGCTGCGCGTGATCAAGGAGGTGCTGGAGGACAACCCCGAGCGCGTGAACGCCCTGCTCGAGATCGAGGACAGCATCCTCGAGCGCGCGCTCGCCGGGGCGGAGCGGCGCAGGGTGTCGGCGAAGGAGGTGAGGGAGCGCTACGAGATCCCGGCGAACGTGCTCGACCGCCTCAAGGAGATCGGCGTGCTCACGCCGCACCGTGGCGCCTATGACCCCGACGACGTGAAGATAATCGAGGCGATCTCCCGCTTTCGCGCGGGGGGCTACGAGGAGGCGCTCGGCTTCACCGTGTACGACACGCTGCGCTACCGCGAGGCGCTGGAGCCGCTCGTGCGGGAGGAGGTGCGCTCGATCCTCGACCGCCTCGTGGGCGAGGTGGAGGTGGAGCGAGCCGCGGAGATCATCGCCGCCGGCGCCGAGCCGCTGCGCGAGCTGATCGGCGCGATCCACTCGAAGCTGTTGCTCGCGGAGCTGGCCTCGCAGCGCGAGCGCGGACGCTGAGGCAACCCGCGCGCGTCTGCGCGGGAGAGCGTGACCGGGTTAGCGGTGCTGGCGTCCTAGCGCCGGGCGCTGAGACCGCCTTGGCCATGCGCGTGACCGGATTCCCGTGGCGTGGCGCTATTCTTCATTTGATTGACTGACCAGTCAATCTATCCAGATTTGGGGATCCTCTTGGTCGAGGACGGCTCGTGAAGGCTGCCGCTGTTCAGATGAGCTCCCGCGCGGATGTCGACGCGAACATCGTCGCCGCCGACAAGCACGTGCGGGCCGCGGCGGCCGAGGGCGCGACGCTGGTGGTGCTACCCGAGAAGTGGACCGTGATGGGCAGTCCCGAGGAGCTGCGCGCCGGCGCGCAAACACTGGCGGGCCCGGCGATCGCGTGGGCCCGCGAAACGGCGGCCGAGCTGAAACTGGATCTCGTGGCGGGATCTATCTCCGAGCGTGTCGAGGGTCGCGAGAAGTTGTCGAACGCCTCCGTCCACGTCGGCCCGCACGGCGAGGTGAAGGGCGTCTACCGCAAGCTGCACATGTTCGACGTGGAGATCGAGGGCAAGCGATACCGCGAGTCCGACACCGACGAGGCAGGCGAGGAAGTGCTCGTGAGCGAGCTAGTCGACACGACCAGGCTCGGCATGGCGATCTGCTACGACCTGCGCTTCCCGGAGCTGTTCCGCGTCTTCGCTTTGCGCCGCGCGCGCGTGGTGGCCTTGCCCGCGGCCTTCACGGTGCCCACTACCCGCGAGCACTGGGAGGTGCTCCTGCGCGCCCGTGCGATCGAGAATCAGGTGTTCGTGGTGGCGGCCAACCAGGTTGGCAAGCACTCGGGCGGTCACCACTCCGGCGGACACTCTCTGATCGTTGACCCGTGGGGTGTCGTGCTCGCTAGCGCCGACGGCGAGAACCCTGGGCATGTCGTGGCGGAGCTCGACTTCCACCAGCAAGACGAAATCAGGAAACGCGTGCCGCTGATGGAGCATCGCCGGCCCAAGCTCTACCACCGCTCCTCCGCCCAAACACACGCCGCTCCCGCGACCCCGGGAGCGGACGATGTCGCTATCCGATCCGAGGAGACCCAAGCATGAGCTCCACCCGGGCCAAGTCGGTGCCCGACCGCCGTCGCGCGATCCTCGACGCGGCGGTTCGCGTGTTCGCGCGCCAGGGATTTCACGCCTGCCGCGTCTCGGACATCGCCGATGAGGCGGGCGTGGCCTACGGCCTGCTCTACCACTACTTCCCCTCCAAGGACGAAGTCCTGAACACGCTCTTCCTGGAGCGCTGGGGCGTCATGCTCGAGATGATCCGGGCGGTAGACACCGAGCAGATCCCCGTGCGCGAGAAGTTCGGCGCGATCGCCTCCTTCATAGTCGAGAGCTATCGCCACGACCCCGACATGATGAAGGTGATCATCGTCGAGGTGACGCGCGCGGCCAACTCGTTCGGTCAGACGCATCTAGGCCAGATCCGCGAGGCGTACCGCATGATCGGGACGATCGTCACCAAGGCCCAGGGCGAAGGCGTCTTCAAGGCTGAGATAGACGCGGAGTTCGCCGCGATGACCTTCTACGGGGCGATCGAGCAGGTGCTCACCGGCTGGATCTTTGGGCTGCTTCCGCAGGGAGAAGAGGAGTTCGAGCGGGCCAAGCAGATGGTCGTGGAGACGGTGTGCGGGGGGTTGGAGTGCCGGTCGCCCCGATCCACCACCTGAGCGCCAACGTGGCCAGGTGCGGCTGACGACGCGGGCGCTCGGCTGCCGTGGCTCGCGCGTTTCGTGGAGTCGCGGTGTCGGCCTGCCCGCGCGGGACCTACCAGCGTGCGCGGTGGTGCTCCACCACGCCGAGCGCGCGCGCGAGCGGGATGCCGCCGGGCAGCGTGCCGCTGAACGAGCCAAACGGCGCGCGGTAGTCGCTTCGCACGACCAGCAGGTTGTCACGGCGGCTGCGCTCGGCCTCCGGGGCGAAGCGGAGCTGTGAGCCGTCCGCTGAGGAGATCGTGAGCAGATCGCCGGAAAAGCGCACAGGCGGCGCCTCGTGTGGGACGCCGGCGACCCACACGGCCCGCTCGCTGCCGGAGGGCGGGTCGTTGACGCCCTGCACGAGGTTGAAGGCCAGTGGCACCCCGTCGGGACCGAAGCCCACGCCCGCCGCCCACCACCACTCGGTGACGCGCGCGTGGTAGCCGGCGGTGTCGTCGATCACGGCGAGCGCGTCGATCGGTATCGGAGGGCTGGCCCCGAGGACGAGTGTGCCATGCGCGCGCACGCCCGCCTGCTTGCGGGTCCACACCTGCTCTCGTCCGTGAGCACACGTTGCCTGGATGCCATCCCCTTCGTCGAGCACGAGGTCCAGCAGGACAGCGTCGTCGCGGACGCGCAGCCTTCCCGGGGTCAAATCGAGCGCTCCCCGCCGCGGGATCGTGCGGGTCCGCTCGGTCATGATCGCGCTCGCCCGCTCAAACACGGCCCAGAACGTCTGCCGGGCGGGCCCCACGCGGACCGTCGCCGCGCACACCATCCACTCCTCGCCGAACACCCCCACATAGCGCCAGCGCTTGAGAGGGCGACCCCCGCGGAAGATTGGAGTTGCGGCCATCCTCATCATTTTCCTGCAAGCGGGTCAAGGAGGCTCTTTTCGCGCAAGACGGGTCCAAGACGCCCTCCTCCAAATGCCTCGCCACGGCGCTCCCCTGGAGGGATCCACGGCCAGCGCGCGGAGAGGCGATGGGCTCTTCTACTGCTTGCGAGCCGTCACGATCAGGTTGTAGAACATCGCCGCCGGCAGTCGCGACTCGAGCAGCGTACGGTCGACCCGCTGTAGCGCGAGGTAGCCGCGGTAGGCGTAATTGCGCCACCCCCACGGGACATCCTCGGGGTGCGCGGTTGCCTCAAGCGTGCGGTTGGTCCAGCCAAACCAGTTGGCGAGCAGCTCCTCGCCGGCGACCCGTACGTCCTGGAAGCCGGCGTCGCGAGCAAAGCCCGCGAGCTCGCCCGGCGCGAAGGCATGAACGTCCACGAAGCCCTCGAGCGTCGCCTCCGGCGCGCCGCCGTCGGCCAGCGGAGCGGGACGCGCCCGGATAGCTCGTCGCCAAAGGGGCGCCACCGCGCCGGCGGCGCGCTTTGGAACTTTCGCGAGCCGGTCGCCGTAGCGCGAGGGCTCTCCCGCGAACAGCACGGTGCCGCCGGGGGCTAGCACGCGCGCGAACTCGCGGAAAGCCCTGTCCAGATTGGGGATGTGGTGGAGGATCGCGTGCCCGATCACCAAGTCGAAGCTCTCGTCATCGAACGGCAGCGACTCGGCGTCGGTGGCAACGGTGGCGACCTCCAGGTCGAGCCGCCGCGCGTTGGCGCTCAACGTGGAGAGCATGCCCGGCGATATGTCTGTGCACGTGGCTTGGCCGATGACACCGGCGAGCATCAGGTTTAGCGTGAAGTAGCCGGTGCCCGAGCCGATCTCCAGTGAGCGCTCGTAGCGGCCGGCGTCGCGGCCGAGCGCCTTGCGCACCTTGGCCAGCACCTGGGCCTGGCCGACCTCGCCGAAGTCGATACCCCACTTGGCGTCGTAATGGCCGGCCGCCACATCGTGGTAGCGCGTGTTGACGTCGCGGATCTCCTGCGCGTTGAGAACGGGTGTCACGGCGGGCACCTTATACTCGCGCGGCCGTGTCCGCCTCGCTCTACCTGCAACACGATCAGCCCGAGGGCGTGCCGCCGCTGGCGCTGACGGGCGAGCGCACGCTGCCCGACGTGCCGGAGGAGAACTACTGGTTTCGCCGCCATCTCGCGGTGTACGAGTGGATCGCCGCGCGCGCGGGCGGCAAGCGCGTGATCGACATGGCGTGCGGAGAGGGATACGGCTCTGACGTGCTCGCCGCCGGCGCGAGGAGCGTCGTAGGCGTCGACGCAAACCCGGAGGCGCACGAGCACGCCCGCCTGCGCTACACGCGGGAGAATCTGCGCTTCGCCCGGGAGCTCGTGGAGACATTCTCCGAAGCGGCCGACGCGGTGGTGTTCCTGCAGACGATCGAGCACCTCCAGGACCCGGGCGCCGTGCTTGCGCATTTCGAGTCGCTCGTTGGCGACACGGGCGTCGTGTTCGTGTCCACGCCGAACGTGCTCACGCTCGCGCCCAAGGGCGCCGAGCGATCCGACAACCCTTGGCATGTGCACGAGTACCGCGCGCGCGAGTTCGAGGAGCTCTGCCGGGGGACGTTCGCACGCGTGGAGATGTACGGCCTCTTCCACGCGCGCAAGCTGCGCGCCCACGCGCTCGCGCTAAGGCTCGGCTGGGATCGAGTCCACCCGCGCTTGCGGCTGACGAAGCCGTTCTACGACCGCTTCACGCCCGCGATCGCGGCGAGCGATTTCGCCCTGCGCCCGGCCGCTGAGTGCGATCTTGACAGGGCGCTCGACTTCATCGCCGTCTGTCGCCCGTGACCAATGGACCTTCTCACCGTCTCAT
>DATBTP010000177.1:0-5842 GCA_036559185.1 Solirubrobacteraceae bacterium
TCTTTGGGTTCGATCGCCAGCCCAGAGAGGGCGGCCGCCAGATGGGGGGACACGGCCGGCCCGAAGCGCAGCGGCGCCACCTGGGCTGGGTCCATCCCGGCCGCCGCGGCGAGCAGCTCGTGGTCTGGGGGCCACGTGCCCGCGGACTCGTCGAGCCCGGTGAGCACCGGCTTGTAGGCTCGCACCTGCTCTCCCGCCGCATTCATCGTGGCAAGCAGGGCGGCGCTCAGGATCGTCTTGCCGACGCCTGTCCCCGTTCCCGTGACGAACAGACCCCGCACGGACGGGATGCTAGGCGACGCGGACGAGCGGCTTGGGCGTGGAGGTAGGCAAGCTGAGCCTCGCCGCGTCTAGGCCCACCGCGCGCGCGGCATCGGCAAGCACCTTCGCGGCTTCGCGCAGCTCGCTCACGGTGTGCGATGCCATCGCCGCCAGCCTCAGACGCGATGTGCCGGCGGGCACTGTCGGCGGCCGGATCGCCTGCGCGAACACGCCGCGCTCCAACGCGGCTTCGCAGAGGCGCATCGCGTCCTCGCTCTCGCCCACAACGAGCGGCACGATGTGCATGTCGCTCTCCTCCACAGCGAAGCCCTCGTGCGCGAGCGCGCCGCGCAATGCACGCGCGGCGTGACGCAGGCGAGTCACCAGTTGAGGGTCGTCTTGGAGCAGTTCAAGTGCCGCCAGCGCCCCCGCTACGGAGGGCGGTGAGGGGGCGGTCGAGAAGATCAGCGGGCGGGCGCTGTTCAGCAGATAGCGCGCCATCTGCTCACTCGCGCACACATACGCGCCGTATGAGCCCAGTGCCTTGCCGAGCGTGCCCACCAGCACGTCCACCTCACCTTGGAGTCCCGCTTGCGCGACCGCGCCTCGGCCTCCATCTCCGAGCGCGCCGGTGGCGTGCGCCTCGTCGACCATAAGCCGTGCGTCATACACGCGCGCGAGCCTGAGGATCTCGGTCAGCGGCGCGACATCGCCGTCCATCGAGAACACCGAGTCGGTCACGATCAGGCGGCGTCCCCCGCCGCCGCGGTTACGCAGGCAGCGCTCGAGATGGTTGGTGTCGAGGTGGCGGTACACGACGATCTTCGCGCGCGAGGCGCGGCAGCCGTCGATGATCGACGCGTGGTTGAGCGCGTCGGAGAACACAGTGTCCCCCGGACCGGCCAGCGCTCCGATGACACCAAGGTTGGCGAGATAGCCCGAGCCGAACAGCAGGCAGGCCTCGCTGCACTCGAACGCCGCGAGTCGCTCCTCCAGGCGACGGTGGATCGTCATCGTGCCCGACACCAGGCGCGAGGCGCCCGCGCCCGCGCCCCAGCGGGTCGCCGCCTGTGCCGCGGCCTCGCGCACCCGCGGATGGTCGGCGAGACCGAGGTAGTTATTGGAGCACAGCAAAAGGACCGGCTCGCCGTCGAGCAGCACGTGCGGCCCCTGTGGGCCTGACACCGTCCGCAGACGGCGCTGCAGCCCGAGACGCTCCAACTCCGCGAGGCGGTCTTCGATTTCGCTCATGGTCGTGCCCGGTCAATCACCCCAGCCAGCCGGCACGGCGTTGCGGGCGCCGTCCGGTCGAGGAGGGACGACGCGTTTGGCCTGGTAGCGCAATTGGGTCGAGGGGTCCCACAACCGGATCTCGAGACCTCCCTCCTGCTCGGACGCCTGCCCATCCGGCCCGTCGAGGAAGTCCTCTACGACGTCGGGCGTCTCACCTTCCAGCCAGCCAGAGCGGTTGTCGGGACGTGGGTTGGCGCCGTTGTCGGGTTGGCGGGCGACGCTCAGCCCCAGCTCCTCGAACATCGCCCGGTCCTCCTCTGGAGTGGAGCCGAGCGTGGTGAGGAAGTTGCCCATCATCACACCGTTCAACCCCGCCTTCACCGCGAGGGGTTGCAGCTCCCCGAGGTTCTCCACGCGCCCCCCGCACAGCCTGAACAGGGCTTCGGGCAGGATCAGGCGGAAGATCGCGATCCACTTGACAGCCTCCCACGGGTCGATGTACTCGCGGTCGCCGAACTTCGTGCCCGGCCGCGGGTTGAGCAGGTTGATGGGGACGCTCGTGGGGTCGATGGCGGCCAGCTCGAAGGCCATCTCAACACGCTGCTCTCGGCTCTCGCCGAGATTGAGGATGCCCCCGACACACGTCTCGAGTCCCGCCTCGCGGACCGCTTGGATCGTGCGCAGCCGGCCCTCGTAGCGAACGGTGGTGGAAACCTCGTCGTAGTAGCTCTGCGCGGTCTCCACGTTATGGTGCACGCGCTGGATCCCCGCCTCCCGTAGCGCCTTTGCGCGCGCGAGCGACATGTGCCCGATCGAAGCGCAGCGCTTGAGGTTCGTGTTCTCGGCCACCAGGCGGGCGCCTTCGAGGATCTTCTCGAAGTCGCGCTTGGAGAGGCCCTGGCCCTGGGTGACCATGCAGAAGCGATGGGCGCCCGCGGCCTCGGCCGCGCGCGCGTGCTCGAGGATCTGCTCGGGGTCCATCATCGCGTGCATCGGCGTCTCGGCCTCGGCGAAGCGCGACTGGGCGCAGAATCCGCAGTCCTCGGCGCATCCCCCCGACTTTGCGTTGACGAGCGAGCACAGATCGGTGGAGTCGGCGAAGCGCTCCACACGCGCCGCCCACGCGCGCTCGACCAGGGCTTCGATCTCGCCGTGATCCTCGATCGCGCCGAGCTTGAGAGCTTCCTCGTGGGTGATGAGCGGCGGCATCGAATAGACGTTATGGACGATGGCGGACATTACCATCGGATACGATGCCGCGCCGGGAACCGCTCGTGAGCAACCGATGACAAGCCAACTCGATCCCGAGGCGCAGGCGCTGTTGGAAGTGATGAACGCATTTGGCGCCGCCCCTCTCCACACGATGTCGGTGCAGGAGGCGCGCCAGCGTATGAGGGCGACGCTGAGCTCCAGGGGCGAGCCGATCGAGCTCGAGAGCGTGCAAGACGTGCTCGTACCCTCGCCACACGGAGGCTTGGGAGTTCGCCTCTACCGGCCCTCGGTGGGAGTGCTGCCGGTCGCGCTATTCCTGCATGGAGGGGGCTGGACTCTCAACGATCTCGACACGCACGATGAGCTTTGCCGCCGGCTCGCGCGACGCTCGGGTTGGCTGCTGGCGTCGCTGGACTATCGCCGGGCGCCCGAGCACAAGCATCCGGCTGCGCTGGAGGACGCGTACGTGGCGTATCGATGGTTGCTCGACAATCATCAACGCATCTCGTGCGATCCCCTGGTTCGGGCTGTCACAGGTGAGAGCGCCGGCGCCACCACGGCGGCCGCGTTGTCGCTGCTTCTGCGGGATCTGGGCGCCCCGAAGCCCACTTTTCAAGCGCTTGCCTACCCACTCATGGACTTGCCGGGACGTTGGCCATCGTATGCCGAGCGAGGCTCGGGCTACACGCTCGATAGTGACCTCGTGCAGTGGTTCATCGACCAATGTCTCGCGCCGGCGCACGATCGCGCAGACCCCACCCTTTTCCCGCTGCAAGCGAGCGATGCGAGCGGGTTGCCGCCAACGCTTGTAATGACCGCCGAGTTCGATCCGCTGCGAGATGAGGGCATCGCCTACGCCAACAAGCTCGCCGCCGCGGGCGTGACTGTTGAGCACATACACGCCGCCGATCAGATGCACGGCTTCTTGCTGCTGGGCAAAGCCGTGAGGCGGGCGGGCGAGCTCGCCGACCGTTTCGCCGACGGACTCGCTGCGCACCATGCTGCGCAGTCTGCGTAGGTTGCCATGCTCGGTGCCCACCTACTACCGTGAGCGAGCGCTTGGAACGTCTTACGTTGGTAGGCGCATGAGGTTCTCATCTGAGTTATCGCCATGAGGGCCCGTGTGCCTTTCCCGGCGAGTCTCATGGCGATCAGCGACCTTCACGTCACTCATCCGGAGAACCGCCGTATCGTCGAATCGCTGCGTCCCGCCGCCGAGGGCGACTGGCTGATTGTCGGGGGCGACATAAGCGAGGCGGTGGAGGATGTGAGATGGGCGCTGACACTGCTGCGTGAGCGCTTCGCCAAGGTTCTGTGGGTACCCGGCAATCACGAGCTATGGACCACCCCCGGCGATCCCTTGAAGCTACGGGGTGTTCAACGCTACGAGCACCTCGTGGAGTTGTGCCGCGGTCTTGGGGTTCTCACGCCCGAGGACTCCTTTCCCGTGTGGGAAGGCCCCGGCGAGCCGGTTCTAATCGCGCCGCTATTCGTGCTCTACGACTACACGTTCGGGCGCAACATCGCCCCGACGAAGGAGCGGTCGCTCGCGCTGGCGCATCGCGCTGGGGTGGTGTGCAGCGACGAGTTCCTGCTGCATCCCGACCCGTATCCGAGCAGGGATGAGTGGTGCCACGCCAGGGTCAAACAGACCGAACGCAGGCTCGAAGACGATGAAACCCCCTTCAACACGATTCTCGTCAATCATTTCCCTCTGATCGACGCTCCGCTCAAAGTGCTGCGCCATCCTGAGTTCGCACAGTGGTGCGGAACGGAGTGCACCGCCGACTGGCACCGCCGCTTCCGAGCATCGGCGGTGGTGTATGGGCACCTGCACATACCTCGCACGACTTGGCACGAGGGCGTGCGGTTCGAGGAGGTGTCGCTCGGATATCCCCGCGAGTGGCATCGTCGCGCCGCCGCGCGCGAGCCGCTGCGCCGCATATGGCCGCCCGAGGAACCATGAAATCCCGCGGGCCCAGCGGTCAACGGCAAGGTTTGGAGGGGCGGTGATCGAACGGATACTCCCAGATCGTGTCGTGGCGGTGGAGACGCGTCGTGATCTGCTGGATATCGAGCTGTTCCCCGAGGAGCAGGTCAGCGTCGCCAACGCGGTTGAAAAGCGCCGTCGCGAGTTCGTCACGGCGCGTGCGTGTGCTCGTCTAGCCCTGCAGAGGCTAGGGCTGGCCGTGCAGCCGATTCCAAACGGCGAGCGCGGCGAGCCATGCTGGCCGGCTGGGGTGGTAGGGAGCATCACACACTGCGCCGGCTACCGTGCGTGTGCGATGGCGCACGCGAGCGCGGTGCTCGCCTTGGGCATCGACGCCGAGCCGAACGAGCCGCTCCCGGAGGGGGTGCTCGCCGCGATAGCCCTCTCCGAGGAGCAGGCGGGGCTGGAGGAGCTGGGGCGGGCTGTGCCGGGTGTGCACTGTGATCGTCTGCTGTTCAGCGCCAAGGAGTCCGTATACAAGGCTTGGTTTCCACTTACGCGACGGTGGCTTGGCTTCGAGGATGCGAGCCTACGTTTTGAGCACTCTGGCGGCGCGGGCGCTCCGGGCGAGCTCGACGATCCTCACGGCACCTTCGCCGCCCGCCTACTCGTCGAGGGCCCGCGGCTGGACGGTCAGCCGCTCACCGGCTTTTCCGGCAGGTGGCTCGTTCGCGATGGGGTGGTGCTCACCGCCATAGCGGTGGATGCGCTCTCGCCATCGGGCAAGACCTAGAGTTCAACCAGGTTTGGTCGCGCCAACGCTCCTGTCGATCTTCGCGTTCCGTTCCCGGTGGGCCTGTGGCGCCGATTCCCGCAGCTTGCCGGCGATGAAACTCTCAGCATCCCGTGGGCCCATGAAGGGCGCGAGCGCAACGTAAGCGGCGTGGGGTGTGAGCTCGCGGAACCTTCGCACGCGTCCACGCCGAGTCTCCCAGTAGAGCAGCTCGAATAGCGTGATGGCGATCGCGTCCGAGCAGAGCCGCGGCAGCTTCTCTGCTCGCGGAAGGCGGTATCCCTCCTCGAGGAACACCGAGAAGGCCATCATCAAGTCGTTAGTGCGTCGAACGGACTCAGCTCCGACAGTGTTCGTCTCGATGAGCCCGACCAGCGCGAGCGCGGGGTTGTCCGTGTTCATCTCGCAGGCTG
>DATBTP010000178.1:0-2560 GCA_036559185.1 Solirubrobacteraceae bacterium
CGACCCGCTCGACCGCCACGGCGAATGGGCCAAGGACATCGAGGAAACGCAGGGCACCGCGCCCAACTACCCGATCATCAGCGACGCCGACTTCAACGTCTCCAAGCTCTACGAGATGCTTCCGAGCGACACGAGCGGCGATCCGCTGTCGCGCACGCCGGCCGACAATCAGACGGTCCGCAACGTGTTCGTGATCGGACCCGACAAGAAGATCAAGCTGGTGCTCGCCTACCCGATGACCACGGGGCGCAACTTCGACGAGGTGCTGCGCGTGATCGACTCGCTGCAGCTGACGGCCAAGCACAAGGTCGCGACGCCCGCGCAGTGGAAGCAGGGCGACAAGGTGATCATCTCCGGCTCGGTCTCAAACGACCAGGCCAAGGAGATCTTCGGCGAGTGGGAGGAGCCCAAGCCCTACATCCGGATCGTCCCCCAGCCAAGGGAACGCGAGCTCGTCACGTGACTATCAGCTCGCGCGTTTGCGCGACGTGCCAGCGAAGGCCGAGGCGCTCGAAGCGATCGATCGCCTGCTGTTTAAGTAGCGCGTCGCCGCGCACGGCTCCCAAGGCTCGGAGCGCGAACGGCTCGACATAGGTACCGGGCACCAGCAGGCGCCTCGCCTCGGCTTCGACGCGATCCCGATGGCCGAGCAGGGCCAGCGCGTCGAGCCTGGCCGTCACCGTGGCCAGGCTCGTACCGTGCCCGCGTGCATACCATCCGCGCTCGTCCAGGAGCCCTGCGAGCAGCTCCTCGGCGCGAGCGCGGTCGCCCCGGATGAGCGCAAGTCGAAGTCGCGGAGCGTCGAGCACCTGCCTGCCAAGCTGGCCGAGCTCATCGGCTGCTAGCTCGAGCTGGCGAGCGCGCTCGTCGTCTTGGAGGCAGGCAGCCGCGAGCGCGCACACCAGCAGCGAGCGTGCGTTGCGCAGGCATGGTGTCGCGGCGTTGGCGGCCACCGCGTCGATCACTCGTCTCTCCCGGGCACGGATCGCATCCCACCCCGCAAGTAGCTCCTCCACCTCAACCAGGATCGCGGCTCCGTGCATTCGATGGTGCGGCGTGAGCGATTCGGTCAGCCGATCGTGTAACAGCGCGACCTCGCGCGCCTGCTCGAAACGCCCGGTCGCAACGCATGACGCATACGGCGTCTCGCCGATGATCGTGCGCAGGTCGGGGTCGGTCACACGGTCCAGGAGCTCGAGGCGGCGCGTGCGCCACCGCCACGCTGATTCGTAATCACCGGCGACCATGGCGACGGCGCCGCATGCGTCCCACGCGTGCACGCACAGCTCTGGATCATCAAGCCGCTCGGCGATCAACGCGGCTTCCGCGGCTGCCTCACGGTCATCGAGATCAAGCGAGGACTTCGCAGTGAGCGCCCGGGCACGCGACGCCGTGCCGGGCTTAGCGAGCTCGAGCGCGCGCGCGACCCAACCGCCGATCTGCTCGATCGCCGGCGTCTTGGTCCACATCCCTGCACGCACGAAAGCCTCCACGGCGAGATGGCTCACGATCTCGGCTCGCGTAGCCTCATCGGGCGCAAGCTCCGCCGCGGTCTCCATCGCGTTCCAGAAGGCCTCACCGTCGAACTTCAGGGCGTTCGCGCGGGCGATTGTGCGGTACAGCGCGCAGCGGGCGGCATCGCCGGTCTCCAGCTCGAGCGCGCGCTTCAGGAGCGTGAGGGCCTCGTCGATCTCGTAGCGCGAGATCGCGAGCGCCGCCGCTCGGCCCAGCCACCGTATCGCGAGCTCTCGCAACTCGGCGAGCTCGACTTGATCGCCGGCCCACGCGACATCGGTGTAATCCGCGTCGACGGCCTCGTAATAGTGGTGCGCGAGGACCGTGGCGTGCTCGTCGCCGCCGCCCGTGACGTTCTCGAGCCAGCGGGCGAACGCCGCATGAAGCCGTACGCGCCGCGCTCGGGGCAGCGTCCCGTAGGCGACCTCGCAGGTCAGCGCATGCTTGAAGGCCAGCTCCCGCAGGCCTTGCAGAGATGAACCGAGACGTGGCCTTACGAAGTCGCGTTCCTCCAGCAGCGAAAAGCTCGGCTGCGCTCCACCGAGAAGCTCCTGCACGGCTTCGCGCCAGAAGCTCCGTCCGACCACCGACGCTGCCTGTAACGCCCGCTTCTCGACGGCGGGGAGCTGATCGATCCGTGCGGCGAGCACCGCCTGAATCGAGTCGGGGATCGTGGTTGGCCCGAGCACGCCGCCCTCGTCGATGCGCGCCAAGATCTCCTCTAAGAAGAACGGGTTGCCCTCTGCTCGCCCGAGCACGACGTCGCGTAGCTCGATGGGAACGTCCATCACCAGCCGGGTAGCGTCCGGGCGCGCCAATGGCTCGAGCCAAAGCGTTGTTGCGCGTCGATGCCGTCCCCAAGAAGGACGCGCGTCGAGCAGCTCCGGGCGCGCCGTGCAGACCAGCATCAGCGGACCGTCGACATCACGTTCGAGCTGCTCGGTCAGGTCGAGCAGGTCTGTCTGGGCCCAGTGCAAGTCCTCGATCACGATCAGCGCCGCTCGCTCGCTCACCAGCCCCGCCACGAGCTCGACCCAGGCAACGC
>DATBTP010000179.1:0-13200 GCA_036559185.1 Solirubrobacteraceae bacterium
CGCCGCAGAGCCGGTCGCCGTGGAGCAGGCCACCGAGCCGGCCGCCGCAGAGCCGGCCGCCGCAGAGCCGGCCGCCGCAGAGCCGGTTTCCTGATCGGAACCGCCCGCGCCCGCGCATATACTCCCGGCCCCGTGCGGTCGAGGGTCATAAGGACAGCCGCCTGGGGTCTTGTGGCCGCCGGCGTGGCCGCGCCGCTCCTGCGAAAGCGGGTCGCGGCCCCTCCGCTGCTCATGCAAACCGTCGCCTTCGCCGCACCGGTGGGACTATGCGTGGCGGCGCCCCGCTCCCGCACGCGCGATGTGGCGGTGTGTTGTTTGCAGATGTGGGCCTATCTCGCCGCCTACAAGGCGCCCCACGACGACGAGCAGGCACAAGAGCAGCGAGTGCTCGTCGACTACCCGATTGCCATCGACCGTGCGATCGGCTTTGGCGAGCTGCCCACCGTTCGGTTGCAGCGACGCCTGGCGCGCGGTCAATGGCGGCTTGGCGATCGCGTGCTCGTGTGGGCGCACTGGCTGTGGTTCATGGTGCCCCACGGAACGCTCGTATACATCATGTTGCGCCACCGCTCTCGCTTCGAGCGCTCGGCGGTGTTGACCTACGCCGTGTTCGACATCGGCGCGATGGTTTACTGGGTGGCGCCCACCGCGCCGCCCTGGTATGCGGCCGCGCACGGCGGTAGAGGCCGCGACTTCAACGGGCGCTTCATCGCGGGCCGCCCCTCTGGCGAATGCCCGCGAGAGGTCGCCGTAGGGCCAGCTATACCAAGCTCCACCGGCCCCCATGGCATAGCCGTGAGGCGGATGATGGTGGAATACGGCGAGTTCTTTTGGAAAGACGGCTGGGGCCCCCTTTACAGTGTTCTCGGAGGCAATCCATTGGCCGCGATGCCATCGCTGCACTTCGCCACATCGATGATGGCCGCCCAGCTGCTCTCGGAGACTGGGTCGCTTGCCGGTGCCCTTGGCTGGGGTTACACGGCGACGCTCGGGTTCGCGCTGGTGTATCTCGGCGAGCACTACGTCGTCGATCTGCTCGCGGGCGCCGCTCTCACGACCGCTGTCCGGCGCCTCGGGCCCTTCGCCGCTCCGGCTCTCACCCGCTTCGGCAGAGCTGTCGCGGCGCTCGAGGCGGGGGCGCAAGGATGAGCGTTGAGGATCTCCGCCCGCCGGAGTCGCTCGAGGAGGAGATGCCGCGCATGCAGGTCACGCGCCGCGGCATGTGGATCTTCGCCCTGTTTGTGGTGGCCGCGCTTGCGTTCCTCTATCTGGTGCTTCCCCAGCTCGGCGGGGTGAAGCACACCTGGGACCGGCTGAACGACGGAAATTCGTGGTGGATCGCGGTGGCGGTGTTGCTGCAGGTGGCGGCTATGGCGAGCTATATCGCGATCTTTCAGGGAGTGCACGTGCCTCCCGGTTCGCGCATTACCTTCCGCGAGAGCTACCTCATCACGATGGCGGGCCTCGCCGCGACGAGGCTGTTCGCGGCGGGCGGCGCGGGCGGGGTGGCGGTCACGGCGTGGGCGCTGCGCCGCTCGGGGATGCGCCGGCGCGAGGTGGCGGAGCGGATGATCGCCTTCCTGGTGCTGATGTACGGTGCCTATATGGTGGCGTTGATCGTGTGCGGTGTGGGCCTCTACACGGGCATCTTCGACGGTCCCCATCCGTTTGCGATCACGATCGGCCCCGCTATCGTCGCGGCGATCGCGATCCTGCTCGTGCTGGGCGTCGCGTTCGTGCCGCCCGATCTCGAGCGCCGCCTCAAGAGCGACCGCGCGCCCGTGCGCTGGCTGCGCGGTCTGGCCACCGGCTCGGCGTCGGCTTCGGGCGGAGTGCGCTACGCCGGCCACAAGTTGCGTCATCCCGACTGGGCGATGCTCGGGACCGTGGCGTGGTGGGGACTGAACATCGCGGTCCTCTACGCGGCCTTCCGCGCGTTTGGCCAGGCGCCGCCGACAGCCGTTCTCGTCGAGGCGTTCTTCGTAGGGATGCTCGCCAACCTGCTGCCGCTTCCGGGCGGCATCGGGGGCGTTGACGGCGGGATGATCGGAGCGTTCGTGGCGTTCGGCGTGAACAGCAGCCTCGCCATCATCGCCGTGCTCGTCTACAGGCTGCTCTCCTTCTGGCTGCCGTCGATCCCGGGCGCGGTCGCCTACTTCCAGCTGCGACGCACCGTCACCCGCTGGAATAGCTATACTATACAAAGTAAAGCGAGTCAGCCCGTGGCCTGGTCGGCAGCGCCCGGCGAACTGGAGGCGAGCAGGTGAGCGACGTCGAGAACACGATCATCGTCGGCAGCGGCCCGGCGGGCTATACGGCCGCCCTCTACACCTCACGCGCCAACCTCTCCCCGCTCGTGGTCGAGGGCTTCGCGTGGGGCGGGCTCTTGCAGCAAACCACCGACGTGGAGAACTATCCCGGCTTCCCCGAAGGGATAATGGGGCCGAATCTGATGACCAAGTTGCGCGAGCAGGCCGAGCGCTTCGGCGCCACGCTGCTCACCGACGAGGTCGAGCGGGTGGAGCTCGCCGACGAGCCCGGCGGTGTTCACAGGGTGTGGGTGGCCGACACCGAACACCAGGCTCGCACAGTGATCCTCGCGATGGGCGCCGAGCACAAGAAGCTCGGAGTTCCGGGCGAGGAGGAGCTGAGCGGACGCGGCGTGAGCTATTGCGCGACCTGCGACGCCGCCTTCTTCCGCGACGCACAAACGATCATCGTGGGTGGTGGCGACTCGGCGATGGAGGAGGCGATCTTCCTCTCGAAGTTCGCGAGCAAGGTGACTGTCGTGCACCGCCGCGAGGAGTTCCGCGCGTCGAAGATCATGCTCGAGCGAGCGCGCGAGCAGGAGAACATCGAGTTGCTCACCCCTTATACGGTCGAGAGCTTCGAACCCGGCGAGAACGGCGCCTTGAGCATCGCCAAGCTGCTCAACACAGAGAGCGGCGAGCGCCGCGAGATCCCCATCACCGGCGCCTTCATAGCAATCGGCCACGAGCCCCAATCGGCGCTTGTGGCGGGACAAATCGACCTCGACGAGGACGGCTACGTGGAGGTGGACGGGCGCTCCACGCGCACCAACAGGCCCGGAGTGTTCGCCGCGGGCGACCTGGTCGACCACACCTACCGCCAGGCGATCACGGCGGCCGGCTCGGGGTGTCAGGCCGCGCTCGACGCCGAGTGGTATCTGCGCGACACGCCCGAGGTGCCCACGCCCGAGGGCATGCCCGTGGGCGACCTGGCCGAGGCGCAATGGGCGCCGGCGGCCGAACCCGCGTCCTAGCCGGCCGCCTCACACGGGTGGCTCGAGCTGGGCCAAGCCCGCGGGGTTTCGGCTTCCGCGAACCGGTTTGGACGCAGGCGCCCGGTAATTGGCGCCGAGATCGGCCCTTCGGATAGCGCATCGCGCCAGCCATTCCGTGGTTGACGTACGCATCGCGTGTAAGCCCGTCTTGGTGATAAAGTCCTATGGCCCGAATATCACTGCCATGCGATATCGAGCTCTTTCCCGCTGTGGAAGGAGCTCGACCAGCGCCAATCAACCAGCCTCATCGGAAGGAGCATAAAATGCGATCCGTAAAGATGGTCGGGTTGTGTCTCTTCGTCGGACTTTTCCTAGGTTCGATCGGGGTCGCAACCGCCTCAGCGGCGTTCCCAGAATTTGGGACTTGCACAAAACTCAGCACCATGACCGGGAAATGGACCGACAACAAGTGCACCATGGAAAGCGCAGGGAAAAAAGGACTCTTTGAATTCGAACCCCTGGCGACGGTAACCAAATTTGAATCCACTATTGGAGAAGTCTTGCTCGAACTGGAAAAGGGCAATGTAAATTGCAAAGAAGGTAAAGACGAAGGCAAAACCAGCTCGGGGCAAAATGCTACTCATGTCAACATTGTGATAAAACTACTCAAATGCACCGCGAAAGGCGGAGTTGAAAAGTGTACGACTCCTGGAGCTAAAGAAGGAGAAATTGTCTTTAAAGAACTCAAGGGCTGGTTGATCTATGTCGAAAAGAAACCGCGTACTACAAAAAAAGCCGGATTGTTCGTCGAACCAGAAACCGGTTTGTTCACCGAATGGGAATGCGGACTGGGGCTTTTTGCGGTAAAGGTGCTTAAAAACACGGGGATGTTCAGCAACAGGTGCCTGGCCGGCGAAATAACCCCGATCAACGAAGCGGTCGAAAAATTCGCGCTTACGTTCGCGATAATAGCAAAACAGCAGGCAATTAAAGAATTCGAATATCTCGGGTTTACGGTTAAATGTCAACTTGAAGCCGAAGTCGAAGCCGGCAAAATTGAAAATCTCAATATTAGCCTGGTTGACACGACAACTTGGTTGCCAGCGGGCACCAAAATAGAAGTCAAATCGTAAACGACTGCTTAACGGGGCGCGTGGGCTCGAGCTTGCTCACGCGTCCCGTATGCGCGGTAGGCCCGCAAGCACGGAGAGTGCGTCCGCCTAGAGCGCCGGCCATGCGCGGGGACACTTAGGCAGAGTGGAGTCGGCGCAGGGCCGGGGCCGCGCGGTAGCGCTCTTCGCGACGCTCCTCCCACAGGCCGTCGAGTACGGCCAGCACGTGGTCCACTCCGATCTCGCGCGCCCAGGTGATAGGGCCGCGCGGGTGCGCCATGCCGAGCACCATGCCGGTATCGATGTCCTGCGCCGCTCCAACCCCTTCGCCGAGCGCGAACGTCGACTCGTTGATCACCTGACACACAATCCGCCCGAGCACCAGGCCCGGAGCGTCGCCCACCCACTCGACGTGCTTGCCTAGCGCGGCGAAGAAACGCTCCGCGCGCGCCGCCGCCGCGGGCGATGAGCTGTCGGTGCGCGTGAGCTCCACCAGGCGGCATTGGTCGAACGGGGGGAGCGCGTGAAAACCCACGGCCGGTCCGCCGGGGTCGAGCGTGGCGAGCGAACCGCGATCGCACAGCAGGAGCCGCGGTCCTCCGCGTGGGGTCGGCTCCTCGCCGAGCTCGCCGCACTCCACGATCAGCGCGGGAAGCTCGGTTTGCGGCTCGTGGGGAGTGTGCACCTGATAGCCGGCCTCCCGCGCGGCCTCCCGCAACTGCTTGGCGAGCACGTTCTCACCGCCGATCACGACGACGGCCTCGCCATCCACCGGTGCGACCGTCTCGGGCGGGTCTGGGTCCGCGGGGCGGTGGGCTCCCTCGCCTGAGTAGTCGTAGTAACCGCGACCCGTCTTGCGTCCGTGCAGCCCGGCCGCCACCTGGCGCGCCTGGATGGGGGACGGGCGCCAGCGCGGCTCGCCGAAGCTCAGCTCGTAGAAGCTCTTCGACACGTCAAAGCCCGTGTCCACTCCCACGAGGTCGCTCAGCTCGAACGGCCCCATGCGAAAGCCGCCGCCCATCCTCACAACCCGGTCGATCGTGGGCACGTCGGCGATCCGCTCGGCCAGTAGCCGCAGCGCCTCAAGGCCGAACGGGCGGTTGCAGCGGTTCACGAGGAAACCAGGTCCGTCGGCGGCGCGGATCACGTCCTTGCCCATCGCCTCTCCGGTGGCGTGTGCGATCGCGAGCGCCCGATCGCCGGAGAGCACACCAGCGATCACCTCCAGCAGGCGCATGAGCGGGGCGGGATTGAAGAAGTGCATCCCAACCACCCGCTCGGGGTTGGTGGCGCCGGCGGCGATCGCCGTGATCGGCAGCGAGGAGGTGTTGCTCGCCAGCACGCACTCATCGCTCACGATCCCAGACAGCTTCGCATACAACTCGTGCTTGACCTCCAAACGCTCGGGCGCGGCCTCGATCACGAGGTCGCACTCCGCCAGCCCCTCGAGTCCCTCGACCATGCTCAGAAGCTCGGCGGCGTGACGTGCCTGCTCGACGCTCAGCTTGCCCTTGTCGGCTTCCTTGGCGATTCCCGCGCGCACCCCTTGCGCGCCACGCGCGAGCGCCTCGGGAATCGGGTCGTAGAGGAGCGTCCTGGCTCCCGACTTGCACGCGAGTTGCGCGATCCCAGAGCCCATCGTGCCTGCACCAACAACCCCGATCGTGCGGGCGCCACGCCCATCTATTCCCTCCAAGTCAGCCACCTTCGATCCGGGCGATCAGCTCAGGAAGGCACGAGCGCGTTGATGCCCGTCATCGCTCGCCCGATGATCAGCTTCTGGATCTGGGATGTTCCCTCGTACAGGGTCGTCACCCTCACGTCCCTGAAGTAGCGCTCGACCGGGTGGTCGTCGACATACCCGGCTCCGCCGTGGACCTGGATCGCCGTGTTGGAGCACTCCACCGCCGCCTCCGTCGCGTGCAGCTTGGCGACCGAGGTCTCGAGCGTGTTCGGGCGGCCCTTGTCCTTGAGAAAGCCCGCTCTCCACACGAGCATCCGCGAGGCGTCGGTCCTCAGCACCATGTCGGCGATCATCGCCTGCACCAGCTGGAAGCTCGCTATCGGCTTGCCGAACTGCTCGCGCTCCTTGGCGTACTTCACAGACTCCTCCACGCACCCCTGGCAGATGCCCACGCATCCAGCCGCCACCGAATAGCGGCCGGAGTCGAGCGCCGACATCGCCACCTTGAAGCCGTCCCCGATCTCGCCCAGCATCTGGTCGTCTGTCACCTCCACGTCTTCCAAAGCGATCGACGCCGTGTCGGATGCGTGCAAGCCCATCTTGTGCTCGATCGTGCTCGACTGGTAGCCGGGCTGGTTGGTGTCCACCATGAAGCACGCCAAGCCGCGGTGGCCGAGCGCCGGATCGGTTTGGGCGAAGATGAGCGCCACCTTCGCGTAGTTGCCCATCGAGATCCACATCTTCGCGCCGTTTATCACCCAGCCGGAGTCGGTCTTCTTCGCGCGCGTCTTCTGTTTGGCCGCGTCAGAGCCCGTGTCGGGCTCCGTGAGCCCGAAACATCCCAACCACTCCCCGGAGCAGAGCTCGGGCAGGTAGTGGCGCTTCTGCTCCTCGCTGCCCCACTTGAGGATCGCGCTGCACACGAGCGAGGTCTGCACCGAGATCACCGTCCGCACCGACGAGCAGCCCCTGCCGATCTCCTCCACGACGAGCCCATAATCGAGGTATCCCAGCCCGGCGCCGCCGTACTCGCGCGGCACGATCGCCCCGAGATAGCCCTGGTCGGCGATCTTCTTCACAAGCTCCATATCGAAGTGGTGGTTACGCGCGTTCTGCTTCGCCCGCTCCACGATCTCCCTGTCGGTGAATTCGCGCGCGGTCTTGCGGATCAGCTGCTGCTCGTCGGTCAGGTCGAAGTCCATCTCTCTCCTAGCTCTCGCGGGGCCGGCTCTGGTCGGTGTGTCCCGGACGCTAACGATCTTCGACCGCGGACGATCCCAGCTTCGGCGAGCGCCACGGCGCACCCAGCCGCCGCTGGAGCTCCTCTCCGAGCTCCTCCACCTTCACGCGCTCCTGCGCGAGCGAATCGCGGTCTCGCAGCGTCACCGTCCCATCGTCGGTCGATTGGTGATCCACAGTAACGCCCCAAGGCGTACCGATCTCGTCCTGGCGGCGGTAGCGCTTGCCGATCGACCCGCCCTCGTCGTACTCCGCCTGCATGCGACCGCGCAGATCCTCGTAGATCTGGCGCGCCAGCTCAGGCTGCCCATCCTTCTTCACGAGCGGCATCACCGCCACCTTCACCGGCGCGATGCGCGGATGAAGGCGCAGAACCGTGCGGGTTTCCGGGGTCTTACCGTCCCCGCCACCGCCGCCATCGGCTGCGCTCTCGCCCTGCACCACTTCCTCGTCGTAGGCGTCCACGAGGAAGGCGAGCGTCGCCCTGTCGGCTCCCGCCGCGGGCTCGATCACGTGGGGCACATACCGCTCGCCGCCGCTCGGATCGAAATACTCGAGCTTCTCGCCCGAGAACTCCGCGTGCTGTTTGAGGTCGAAGTCGCCCCTGTTGGCGATCCCCTCGAGCTCCGACCAGCCGATGGGAAAGAAATACTCCACGTCGCTCGTCCCCGAGGAGTAGTGCGAGAGCTCGTCCTCCTCGTGCGCGCGCAGGCGTAGGTGGTCGGGTCTGATGCCAAGCTCCACATACCAGCGCATGCGCTCCTTCAGCCAGTGCTCAAACCATGTTCGGGCTTCGGCGGGAGGCACGAAGAACTCCATCTCCATCTGCTCGAACTCGCGCGTACGGAAGATGAAGTTGCCAGGCGTAATCTCGTTGCGAAACGACTTGCCGATCTGAGCGATCCCGAACGGGGGCTTCTTGCGCGAGAACTGCAATACGTTCTTGAAGTTGATGAAGATGCCCTGCGCGGTCTCGGGGCGCAGGTAGGCGGTGGCCCCCGACTCCTTCACCGGCCCGATCGTGGTTTCGAACATGAGGTTGAAATCCCTCGCCTCGGTGAGCTCGCACTCGTCGGTCTCGCCAGGGTGCTTGGAGGGCTTGCGCCCGCAGGGGAGGTCGGCGAGGTGGTCGGCCCTGAAGCGCTGACCGCATGTCTTGCAGTCCACGAGGGGGTCGGTGAAACCAGCCAGGTGGCCCGATGCCTCCCACACGCGCGGGTGCTGGAGGATCGCCGAGTCGAGCGCCACGATGTCCTCGCGCTCTCGCAACATCGCCCGCCACCACTCGCTCTTGACGTTGCCCTTCAGGAGTACTCCGTAGTGGCCGAAGTCGTATGTGGAGCCCACCCCGCCGTAAATCTCCGAGGAGGGGAAGATGAAGCCGCGGCGCTTGCACAGCGCCACGATCTTCTCCATCGTCACCACATCCTGTCTCGGGGCGGCCTGCTCGATCGTCATATCCGACGGATGGTATTCGAGCGCGGGCGGCGGGCGAGCCCGAGCACAAAAAGACGGGGCTTGACATAGCTCGGCATCTATGTTTCAATACAAGATGTCTCTTGCTGACAAGATGGCGGAGGGGACGGATCTTCGCCGCCGGAAGGTGACGTGCAATCGCAAGAGCGTGAGTGACCGAGCACGATCGTATGCAGGGGTTCACCCGGGGCGTCGTTACCCAACCTCTCCCGCGGCGTCCCGCGCATGCCCCGACGCGGTCGAAATATGCCGGTCTCCTCGACAGGGCGCCGCGGTCCCCACCGGCCGCGGCGCCCTCTGTTGCCTACCCATAGGATGAGGAGGTGGCGAGGGTGCTGATCGTGGAGGGCTCGGAGCGCGGATTGAGCCTGGCGCGAGCGCTCATCGAGGAAGGGCACGCCGTGAGGATCGTCGCGAGCGTTCCCCAGCGCCGCGAAGAGGTCGAGGCGGTGGGCGCGGAGTGCTTTTGCGGTACCCCCACTCGGCTCGCCACACTGCGCGGAGCGCTCGAGCACGTAACGATCGCCTGCTGGCTGCTCGCCGACATCGGTCGCCAAGACCCCGAGCTCGCGAGAGCGCTGCACGGATCGCGCCTGCGGCAGTTCCTTTCGAGCGCCATCGACTCTACGTTGCGAGGGTTCGTGTACGAGGCCGCCGCTGGTCCCATCCCCGCGGAAGTGCTTGCGCAGGGCGAGCAAATCGTGTCGGAGACGGCCGCTCGCAACTCGATCCCCGTAGCTATTCTCACGGCCGCTATGGAGGACCGCAAAGCGTGGTTGGCGCAAGCGCGCGCCGCCGTGAGCTCGTTGCTGGCGGGCGGCGACTCGCCAGTGGCGGCGCGCTATGCTGGCACTGATACTCCCAAAAGCCGATCGACTTTTGGAACCGAGGTTTCTACACAGGAGGACAGCTGACTTGTCCGCATACGCGAAGGACGTGCTAGTAGAGCCTATTTGGCTGGAAGAGCACTTGGGAGACGATCAAATCCGCATCGTCGAGGTCGACGAGAGCCCGAGCCTCTACGCCGAAGCGCACATCCCCGGCGCTGTGGGCTTCGACTGGAAGGAGGATCTCCAGGACCCCGTCAAGCGCGACTTCCTCGGACCGGAGGACTTCGCGGCCCTCTTCTCCAGTCGCGGGATCTCGAGCGACCACACGGTCGTCCTCTACGGCGATCGCAACAACTGGTTTGCCGCCTACACCTACTGGTACCTGAAGTACTACGGCCACCACAAGGTGCTGCTGCTCAACGGTCCGCGCGAAAAGTGGATCGCCGACGGGCGCCCCACCGCCACCGAAGTGCCCAACCATGTGCCCGCGAGCTTCAACGCGCAGCCCGGCGACGAGGCGATTCGCGCGCGTCGCGAGCAAGTGCTCACGGCGATCGAGGACTCCACGAACCTCGTCGACGTGCGCTCGCCAGCGGAGTTCGCGGGGGAGATCATCTCGCCGAGCGGCTACGAGCAGGAGGGCGCCCAGCGCGCCGGCCACATCCCCGGCGCGGCTTCGATCCCCTGGGCGCAAGCCGTCAACGACGACGGCACGTTCAAGAGCGCGGAGCGGCTACGCGAGCTCTACGGCTCAAAGGGCGTGCTCGACGGCAAGGACATCATCGCCTACTGCCGCATCGGCGAGCGCTCGGCCCACACCTGGTTCGTGCTGCACGAGCTGCTCGGGCAGGAGCGGGTGAAGAACTACGACGGCTCCTGGACGGAGTGGGGCAGCCTCGTCGGCGTTCCTGTGGCGAAGGGCGCTTAGCGCCGCTCACCACTTCGGGTCCTATCCCCTCGGGGCCCGCGGCGGCCGACCGCCGCGTCACCAAGTGGCGCGGCGGTCGAGCAGCGACTCGATCCGGCTGAACAGCCGCTCGAGGATGCGGGCCGTGGCACCCCACACAAGCTCCCCATCGAACACGTAAGCGTCGGTCTCGAAAGCGATCCCACGGCGTTCCATGCGCGTCTTGGTGCGACCGCCACGCACCTCGCGGAGCGTCGGCTCGAGCACCGCGTCCACCTCGAGCTCCGAAGCTCGCCAGGCGCGCTCCCCAGCGAGTAGGCCCACAAACGGATGTATGGCGTAGTTGGTGGCGAACGTCGAGGTGCGCTCCAGCGCTCCCACCACGCTCACCGTCTCACGCGACAGACCGATCTCCTCTTCGGCCTCGCGCAACGCGGTGTCTGTCAGGGTCGCATCCTCAGGGTCGCGGCGGCCCCCCGGGAAAGAGATCTCCCCGGCGTGTCTTCGCAGGTCGGGACGTCTCCTCGTGAGCACCACCCGCAGCTCGCCGTCGTGGACATACAGCGGCACGAGCACCGCCGCCGGCACCTGCTCGTCGGATTGGGGCACGGCGTGCGACGCTACGTCGAGCAACATCCCGCCGAGCGCCTCAGCGAGCTTCCCGAACGGCTGGCTGGAGGTGAGCGAACCCTCGGAGGGCCGGCTGCTCAACTCATGAGTGTCGGGAGTGTCGGCCGCTCGCGTGCCGGGCGACCGCGGGACCACGCTCAGGCGACGGCGCTCGTGCGCTCTATGCGCTCCTTGAACATGACCTCTCCGTCGAGCGTCCGGTGGACCGGGCACTTTGCAGCGATCACCTGCAAACGCTCCACCTGCTCCTCCGGCAAGTCGTCCGGGAGGCGCAACACGACGTCGAACTTCGTCGGACACCCTCGCTCGGCGGGGGTGTACTGCACCTCAACCTCCACATTGCCGATCTCCCAGCCCTTGCGCGCCGCATACATCTCCATCGTGATCGCCGTGCAAGAGGCGAGGCTCACCGCGAGCATCTCCTGTGGATCGGGGCCCGCGTCATCGCCGCCCGAATCGAGCGGCTCGTCGACCGTGAGCTGGTGGTCGCGCACCTGCACCGTGTGCTTGAACCCCGAGTCATTACGACGAACACTGGCCTTCATAACCGCAACACCTTCCGATTGGGTCATCGCAGCACCCTCTCTGTAAATGGTATCCACACCATCGGGCTAGCAAAGAGGGTTAAACAGCAAGCCGGTCAGTAGCTTTGGGTAGAAGAACGTCGACTTTGGCGGCATGTTCTCGCCGCTCGCCGCCACGTCGCGTACCTGGGAGACCGGCGTTGGGCGCATCAGGAACGCGGCGTCGTACTCGCCGGATCGCACCATCGCGAGCGCCTCCTCGGTGCCGCGCGCATAGAAGAGCCCATTGAAATGAGAGATATCGTCGTCGCTCAACCCGAGCGCGCCCTTCAGAAGCAGCGCCTCCAACACACCGGTGTCAAGGCTGCGATACGCCTCCGAGAAGCCCTCGAGCGCGCGGTCGGCGGTGGCCTGATCCTTGAGCTTGAGACGGTACGGCCGCTGGTGGTGAGCATCGATGTAGCCGATCTCCAACGGACCGATCTCCGGCGGCGGCGCGAGCTCATCGAGCGTCACCTCGACCACGTCGAAGTCGCGGCGGAGCGCCTCCCTAAGCGCCTCCTGGCGCTCGCGGTCCAAGCCACGCACGAGCCGGTGGGTGGGGAACACCGTGAGGCCGGGGTCCTCCAGTGCCACCAGGCACATGAGCACGTAGCGGTGCTCGCCCTCGCCGCCAAGCTCCTGCGCGTACGTTTGGGCCGTCTCGTAGCGATGGTGCCCGTCGGCGATGAGCAACTCCACGTCGCGAGTAGCCGCTTGCACCGCCGCGATCGCCTCCGGGTCGGAGGTTCGCCATATGCGGTGCGTAGTGCCCTCGCCGTCGCTCACCTCACCCCAAGGATCCACCTGTGCCGCCGGTTCGAGCGCCTTCCACGCGGCGCCGGCGGGATCGGAGAAGAGCGAGAAGATCGGCGAAAGATTCGCGCGCGTAGCGCGCATCAGGCGCAGCCTGTCCTCCTTCGGACCGGGATGAGTGCGCTCGTGCGGGCGCACTCTCCCGGGGCCATACCCCTCGATGCGCACCCTGCAGAAGAAACCCTTGCGCGTACGCTCCCGCCCATCGGGTCCCGTGTAGGTCTGGTTGTGCGCCCACAACGACGGCTCCGGATCGCGCACCACCACACCTTGCATCTGCCACGCCTCGAACAGTTCGCCCGCCGCCGCGTAAGGATCGGGCTCCCCTTTGGGCAGGTCCACCGCCACCACGTTGAATGGCGAGCGCTCCAGCAGCCGCTCACGCTGCCCGGCGTCGACCACGTCGTATGGGGGAGACGTCACGTCCGACAGCGACCCAACCAGCGATCGGTCGTAATGCAGCGCGCGCAGGGGTTGAATATCGGCCATCGCGGCGCGGAGGCTACCAGCGGCGTCTACTCTTAGGGTTATCGGGGCGTGGCGCAGCTTGGTAGCGCACCTGCTTTGGGAGCAGGGGGTCGCCGGTTCAAATCCGGCCGCCCCGATTTTCGTCTCGTCTCGTCGGTCCCAGAAACCCCCGTTTTGCGGGGTTTTTTGTTGGAAATTTATGGGGGAGGGTACCGGTGTAAATTTGCCGGG
>DATBTP010000180.1:0-22671 GCA_036559185.1 Solirubrobacteraceae bacterium
AGACGTGCGAGGGTCGATCGCTTCGAGGATCACCGTGAACGCGACGGTGGCGACCCCAAGCAGGATCAGGGCGCGCTTGCGATGAGTCGTACTCATGGGCGGGCGGGGTCGGCCCCCCGACTCTCTTGAAGCTGGCTCATCGTGAACAGCGCACACAGATCAAGACCTTCGTCAGCAAGGTTCTCTCCATGTGCGCAGGCAGCTCGACCTCGACACCGGCAAGATCACATGGCCTAAGGATGACGACGGCCGATGGGTCGTAATGAGCCCCCGCTTTCGCGCGCGATGGACGACTACGAGCAGCGGCGAACAGTTGCCGACAGACCCCGCCACCTGCACGTCGTTGGCGCGGAGTAAATCCGTCGCCCATAGGATCAAAGGCCGGGTTTGAGCGGCCTGGTTGCTCGCATAGCGGCGAGCAGGTACAGCACGATTCCAATGCCGGCAAACGGAGCGCCGCAGGAGAGGCCCCCGCGTATGGTCGCATCCGCCAGCCCTGTTCCTGTCAGGTGATGGACGGCTGTCGGCCCAAAGCTGACAACCGACACCGCATATGCAGCAGCGAGCATGACGGCCATCAGGAATGACGCGATGACGCGCGTGAGGCTGAGCGCAGCGAGCCTTGGTTCTCTGCCGGTTTCCAGTTGGGCGACACGGGCGTCGAGCAGCTCTTTACCACCGAGAGAGGCGGCCATGTGCAGCTCGTTCCACGCGGGGCCGCGCACGACCTTCAGCAGTGCCCCAACGAGAGGGCGGCGCCCACAGGTCAGGACGGCGCGTCGATCGGCTGCCAGCTCGCAGCCTGTTACATAGCGAGCACGCAGCGAACTCAACACGGGCAGAAAGAACAGCGTCGCGGAGAGTGCCCGCAAGACGAGCATCTTCAACGGGTCCAGATTGCATACGTGGTAGCGCTCGTGCTCAAGCACCGCGCGAAGCTCACCAGGTGATGCGCTGTCGCACAGGCCGCGGCTCACCGCAACTCGCGGGGTAAAGACGCCGTAGACGAACGAGAAAGCCTCAGTGGCATCAACGAGCACGATGCGTCCCGCCAATCCCGCACGAGTGGCGGAGCGCTTCAGATCGTCAGGAGTCGCCACCGCCAACCGCCGGACACGGCGAGCAAGTCTGTGAGACGCGAGCACTTGCCGTCCGAGCGAGCGGCTTCCGAGTCCCAGGCCAGCCGCTATTGGGGCTATAAACATGATCGTCGGCACGGACGAGACGCCCCACCGAGAATGCGGCGCCAGGATCAACGGCAGGAGAACGGCCCCGACCGCACCGCAGAGCACAATCGCACCAGACAGCAGCGCGATCCCAATAAACGCCAGGAAGCTGCGGTTGGCTCGGTCCAGCTTCATCCGTCCTCCGCAAGCAGAGCCCGTAGCCGCCTCAGCACTCCAGGGTCGGCACGCGCCTCGTCCACGAAGCGCGCTACGGCTGCATCTCCATAGGTGCGAATCACGTCCGCCACCGCAAGCCCGGCAGGATCGGGAGCGGTCGCCTCATACACGTAGCTTCGCCGCTCACCGTGCCGAGCAAGGACGTTCTTTGCGACCAGCCGGTTCATCACAGTCATCACTGTCGTGTAGGCCAGCGGTTCCGACCGTCGTGTGTTGAGCCTGTCGAGGACCTGCCGCACAGACACCGCGACGCCGGCCTGCCAGACCGCGGCCATGATCTCCGACTCAAGCGGAGCGAGCCCGCCGCTCGCCTTTTTCGGGCGTCCAGACACAAGCGCACACTACTACATTTTTGTCGTGTATGCTCGGCGGCATGACCACCACCGAGCACGACTACACAACGCGAGCAAGGCAGGCCATCGAGATCGTCTGCGCGGGCGACCTCTCCCGCATGGAGGAGTTCTACCGCCCCGACTTCGTAGACCACATCAACGAGATGACCTTCCAGGGTTACGACGGAGGCCGCGAATCGGTCGCCTTCTACATGACCATCTTCAAGAACCTGAGCATGGGCACCGAGGAGCAGATCACCGAGGGCAACCGCGTCGCCTCCAGATGGGTCCTGCACGGCACCTACCATCGACGATCGGTGACGCTACGCGGCATCACGATCAGCCACTTCGCCGAGGACGGCAGAATCCTCGAAGACCGTGGGCACTCCGACTCGATCGGACTCGTCCGCCAGCTCGGCGTGATCCGCACCCTGATCCTCGGCCTTGAAATCCTCACCAGCCGCGTCAAGCTGCCCAAGGGCGCACTCGGCGCGAACAGCACTACGGGATAGGCTGCTCTGCGCAGCCAGGCTCGGCTACAGTGTCCGCTTGAGCGAGCAGAAGTACACCGTTCGCGCCGCCCAGCCCGCCGAGGCGCCGGCGATTCTCGACCTGTGGCAGGGGGCGCGCAGTACGCACGCAACGACTCCCGACCGGATCGAAGACGTCCACAGGATTCTCGCCGAGACACCCGGGAGTCTGCTCGTCGCCGATGCCGGCGGCGCGCTCGTGGGCGCGCTGATCGCCGCGTGGGATGGATGGCGGGGGAACATGTACCGGCTCGCTGTGCTCGGGGAGCACCGTCGCCGCGGCGTCGGCCTGGCGCTAGTGCGCGCCGGCGAGGAGCACCTGCGCCGGCAGGGCGCCTACCGCATCACAGCCTTGGTCGCACACGAGGACGAGGTTGCGTCTGCGTTCTGGGAGTCCGCGGGCTACCCGCAGGACCGCCAGATCGGTCGCCGCGTGCGCAACCTGTAGTGAGTGGTGGTGAAACGACGACGGTCTTGCACCCCGTTTGCATCCCGTTTCCGCAGTCTTGCATCCCATTTGCGGCCCTCCAGACCATCGAACAGCCGCGAACACGAGCAAACCGCGTCCCGCTAGGGCCAGTGTTTCCGGGGGTTTTCGCCCGTGTTCGCTGGCCTTCGCGGTTCTCTAACCAATCGGGGCGCCCAGATTCGAACTGGGGACCTCACCGACCCGAACGGTGCGCGCTACCAGGCTGCGCCACGCCCCGACGCATGCAGAAGTATCCCACACCAGGCGCTTGCGCCCGGCTGCGCGGGGCGCAGTCCCATTGTCGCGGAGGGTCCGCGGGCGGTATGGTCGCGCCATGCCCTGCCTGCTCGCCGCCGCCATCGCCGAGCTAGACGGCCTGCTCGAACCGCAAGCCTTCCACGACTACGGCCCCAACGGCCTGCAGGTGCCAGGGCGCGAGGAGATCGCGAAGGTGTGCACGGGCGTGTCGGCGAGCGCCGAGCTGTTCGAGCGAGCCGTCGCCAAAGACGCCGGCCTCATTGTGGTCCACCACGGCCTCTTCTGGGGCTCTTCGCTGGCGGCGATCGACCGCACGATGAAGCACCGCCTGAAGCTGCTGTTCGACGCCGACGTCTCCCTCGCCGCCTACCATCTCCCGCTCGACGCCCACCCGAGGGTGGGCAACAACGCGCTCATCGCCCATGCGCTCGGTGCCGAGGAGCTGCAACCGTTCGCCCTCCACGAGACCCGCCCCATCGGCTTCATCGCGAGCTTCCCTCACGATGGCGTGCCGGCAGAGGACCTCTTCGCTCGGGTAGCCACGCTCACGGCGCGCGAGCCGCTCGTGTTCGACGCCGGGCCTCCCCGCGTGAGGAGCGTTGCGATCGTGTCGGGCGGTGGCTCCCAATACCTCTCGGACGCTGCCCTCGCCGGCGCCGACGCCTTCATCACGGGCGAGCCCACCGAGCGCGTGATGTCTCAGGCGCACGAATCCTCGATCCACTTCATCGCGGCAGGACACTACGCCACCGAGACCTTCGGCGTGAAGCATCTCGGCGAGCATCTCCGCGAACGCTTCGACGTCGAGCACGAATTCATCGATGTCCCCAACCCCATCTAGCTCAGCCCTATAGCCCCCACCCTGCGGTTCGCCGGTTCGCACGCCGATCTACCCCATCAACAAGCACTCTCCGCATCGTGCGGGAATCTCCGATTGATTGCGTCCGCGAAGCGGGGTATACGTACCTACAGGCCCATCCCACCCACAGGAGGACTCCACGATGGCCAACCACCTCACCCCCACCGAGCTCGCGCGCGAAGCCGGATTGGGGCGTAGAGAAGTGCTCTCCAAGTGCCTCGAGAACGGCGTGCCCATCTTCAAGGGCCGCATCGACAAGAGCCTCTTCATGGCGAGCGTCAAACGCGCCGCTCCCAAGCCGGGGGCCGCGCAGGCGAAGACCTGACCCAACCGCACGCCTCACCGGCGCGCACCCACTGACCGTCGCGCACGAGCGGACAGCCCGCCGCGGCAGCCGGCTGTCCGTGGCTCTCTGCACGCAAAACCCCTAACATCCGTTGGGTCCATAGGGGTGATTTCGAGGAGGAAAGCCGTTCATGGAGGCCAGCGCCACACAGTCCACAACGGGCTCGCAAACGATCGCGGACCTGATCTCGCGTGCGGCGGCCGAGCGGCCCGAGCACATCGCTGTTCGCTACAAGCACGAAGGCACATGGCAGGACGTCACCTACAAGCAGGTGGCGAACATCGTGGAGGAGATCGGCCTCGGCCTGATCGACCTCGGCGTCGAAGCTGGCGAGCGCGTGTGCATCCTCGCCAACACCCGCCCGGAGTGGTCTTACGCCGACATGGCCATCACCTCGGCAGGCGGCGTGGTGGTGCCCATCTACCAAACCAACTCTCCCGAGGAGTGCCTGTGGGTGATCTCCGACTCGGGCGCCTCCGCGATCGTCTGCGAGGACGACGCCCAACTCCAGAAGATCGCGGCGATCCGCGACCAGCTGCCGCGGCTGCGAACCGTCATCGTCATGGACCCCCCCGCGAGCGAGCCGCCATTCCCGGTGATCGCGCTGGATGAGGTGCGCGAGCGCGGGCGCGCACGCGACACCGCCGAGCTGCGGGCGCGACGAGAGGGCGTACGCCCGGAGGACTCGTTCACGTTCATCTACACCTCAGGAACCACCGGGCCTCCGAAGGGGTGCGTGCTAAGCCACGGCAACTACGCCTCGATGATGGACATGCTCCGCGGCGTCGGCCAGATCGAGGACGACGAGGTCATCTACCTCTATCTCCCCCTCGCCCACGCGTTCGCGCTACTCATCCAGCTGGCGGCGTTCGACCTCGGCGCCACGCTCGCCTACTTCGGTGGCGACACCAAGCAGATCGTGGGAGAGCTCATCGAGGTCAAACCCACCTATCTACCGTCCGTTCCGCGCGTGTTTGAGAAGATCTACGCGCTCGCCAACGCCGCCCTGGAAGCGCAGCCCGCAGAGGAGCGGGAGAAGGCCCGCCAGGCGATCAAGCTGGGGATCGAGGTGCGCGAGATGCAGGTCAGAGGCGAAGAGATTCCCGACGAGCTTCGCATCCCCTTCGAAGAGGCCGACGAGAAGCTCTTCAAAAACGTTCGCGCCATCTTCGGGGGCAGTGTCCGCCACGCCGTCTCGGGCGCCGCGCCGATCGCCAAGGAGATCCTCGAATTCTTCTGGGCCGCCGGCGTGCCGGTGCTCGAGGGGTATGGCATGACCGAGACCGCCACCGCCTCCACGGTGTGCACCGTGGAGGACCACAAGTTCGGCACCGTAGGAAAACCGTTCCCGGGCGTCGAGGTTAGGATCGCCGATGACGGCGAGGTGCTCATCAAGGGTCCCAACATCTTCCAGGGCTACCACAACAACGCCGACGCCTCCTTCGGCTCGATCGAGGACGGCTGGCTGCACACCGGCGATCTCGGCTCCCTCGACGAGGACGGCTTCCTCTCGATTACGGGACGCAAGAAGGACATCATCATCACCGCCGGTGGCAAGAACATCACGCCCGCCAACCTCGAGAACGACCTCAAGCGGTGCCGCTGGATCTCCCAAGCGGTGATGCACGGCGACCAGCGCCCCTACCCCGTCGTGCTGGTGACGCTCGACGAGGAGGAGATCGCGGCTTATGCGCGCGAGCACAACCTCCCCGAGGATACCTCCAAGCTCTGCGACGAGCCGTCGGTACGCGAGATGATCGGCAAGGAGGTCGATCGCGCCAACAGCCGCTACGCGCCGGTGGAGCAGGTGAAGAAGTTCGCGATCCTCTCCCACGACCTCTCTCAGGAGACGGGCGAGCTCACACCCACGTTGAAGGTCAAGCGCAACGTGGTGGCCGAGAAGTACGCGGACATCCTCGACTCGCTCTACGCGGGCTAGCCGAGCCCGTGCCTCGCAAGCATCCCCGCGTGGCACGGCGGCGTTCGGGCAAGCAAAGTGCCGGTTGCCGGGGCCCGGCGCGCTAGCTGCGAACATACATCGGGAAGATGCGCTCCGACCCCAGCGACAATGGCGGCCTCTTCGTAGGCCGCAGACCAGGAACGGCGCCGATCCGCTTCCGTGCACTGCCAAAGCGCGGGAGCCAAGCAAGGCAGCGGATGGATCGTTTCCTCGCGGGCCTGTTGTTCGCCGCGATCGTTTTTGGCAGCCTGCTCTGCTGGGGTCCGATACCGGTGGCCTGCCTGTGGGTGGGCTCGCAGGTGAGCTACCTCACGGGGAGCATCTTCTTCGGAATCCTCATGGCGCTGGTGGCTCTGTTCGCTCTCTTGTTCGGCACCCTCATGCTGCTGCGCAGGCTCGACAGCGCGTGGATCCTCGTGCGCCGCGCGGCCGGCTACGACCAGCGCTCGGGCGCGCTGGGGCGCGTGTTCGCCACCACCGCCGCTGTGTGCGCCGCGGCGTTCTCGTTCTGGTTCGTGGTCATACACGGACCCGGTTCAAGCTCGATGCCGGGCAACAAGCCGTGACGCCGGCCTCCGTGACGATGAGGACCGAGAGCTAGCGACTGTGGGCTTGCTCGACTACTACAAGCAGTTCGAGGGATTCTCCGAGGAGGAGGTCAACAGCGAACTGCGCGAGCAGGCCGCCGAGCGCAAGCGCAAGGCGCTCACGCGCGTGCAAACGCTCGACCTCTCCCACACCACCTGGCCCGACCTGCCCCACCCCGACATCGTCAATGCGATCACGTTCGTCGCGCGTCGCGGCCTGCAACGCTACCCGCACATGCGCGGCTCGCAGCTGCGCACGCAGCTCGCCCTCCGCCACGGCGTCGATCCCGCGCGACTGATCGTCGGCAACGGCTCCGCCGAGCTCTTGAGCGCCGCCACGCGTGCGCTAATCGAGCCCGGCCAGGAGCTCGTCACGTCCTGGCCCTCCTACCCCCTCTTCCCGATCATGGCCCGCCGCGCGCACGGCCAGGCGGTGCCGGTGGGGGGAGGCGTCGACGAGCTGTTGAAGGCCGTCGGCGAGCACAACACGCGGGTGGTGGCAATCGCGAGCCCCAACGACCCCACCGGCGAGCTGCTGGCCATCGGCGAGCTGGAACGGCTGCTCGCCGGTCTACCCGACAACGTGGCTCTACTCCTCGACGAGTCGCTCGTGGAGTTCTCCGACGCCCAGCCCACCGACGCCTCGCTCACGCTGCTCGAGACATATCCGCGACTGCTCGTGTTTCGCAGCTTCTCGAAGGCATGGGGCCTTGCCGGACTCCGCTGCGGCTACGCGCTCGGGGGGCCCGGCTCGGAGGACCTGCTCGCCGAGCTGGAGCCCGATCTCGGCGTAAGCGAGATCTCCCAGGCGGGAGCGCTCGAGGCTCTGCGCAGCTGCTTGGACCTGCTCCACAAGCGCGTGAAGCGCGTAGCCCAGGAGCGCATGCGCCTGACCACGGCATTGCGTCAACGCCGCTTCGAGGTGTCAGACAGCCAGGCCAACTTCCTGTGGGTCGCACACCCAACGCTCGACGGCGGCGAGCTCTCCGCGCGGCTGGCGCGCGCGGGCGTGCTCGTGGCGGCCGGCGGAGCCCTCGGCGAGCCGCGCCACGTGCGCATCGCCATTCACGACGAAGCCTCGTCCACCCGCCTGTTGAGCGCGCTCGACAGAGCGCTCGTCTGAATTCGCTCTTCCTCGGGCGGCGCGTGAGGTTCAACCGAGCCTGCTCGCCGGCGGGAAAGACGCGCGCTTGGTACCTAGCCCGCCGAGCCCGACTGGCGCAAGAGCGCGCCGGTGGTGCCCTCCAGGATTTTGCGCCACGCCCCCACCTGCTCCTCCTCGGCCTCGAAGTGGCTCACCACCCCGCGCACCCTGCGCTCCGAGATCTCGATGCCGTGACGCGCCCATATCTCTTGGAAACGCTCATATTCGTCGAGCAGGTGATAGGTCACAGACTGGAATCCGTGACGGGCTATCTCGATGCGGGAGGCGAAGCTCATGATCGAGGTCTCGAACATCAACTCGTCGGTTGGCTCGGGCTCGATGAGCACTATGTCGACGCCCTTGTAGCGCTCCTCCCACATGTCTGCAAGCTCGTGAAGGCGGCGATGGGCGAGCAGCTTGAAGGCCTGATAGCCGATCTTCGAGAAGCCCATGTCGGAGATCCGCCGGCGAGTGCTCCTGTTCAGCTCGCCGCCCGCCTCGCCGCGGTCGTTGACGAACGGCACGATTGGGTTGATGACGATGATGAGGTCCGCCCCCGCCTCCACGGCGATGTCGAGGTTCGTGGTCGACACGATGCCGCCGTCGATCAGCTCGCGCTCTCCCACCTTCACCGGCGCGTACACCATTGGCAGGGCACCCGACGCGCGCACCGCCTTGGAGATCGGCACGTCGTCGTAGCCATCGGCTCCAAACACGATCCGCTCGCAGGAGTCGAGATCGGTGGCCACCAGATACAGCTCGCGCTCCAGCGCCCGGAAGTCGTCGCTGCGACCATCCTCTTCCAGCACACGGCGCAGATACCGCTCGATTCCCTCTCCGGTGTAGGCGCCCGTGGGCAGCACCTCCGCCAGGCCGAGCACGATGTCGATCAGCGACACTTGGCCGAGCCGGGGGAGAAGCTCACGCGCCATCGAAACCATTCGCAGGGGCAGACGCACGCCGGTGCGCGCAAGCCCCGGCAAGTTCAGTCGCAGGAGGTCGCCGAGATCGATGTCCCTGAAGGCCTGCGGCCCCTGACGCGTCACTACGCGCATCATCTCCTCAGGCGTAACACCGTTGGCGCACAGCGACGCCACGAACGCGCCCGCCGAAGTGCCCACGTAGACATCGAACTGGTTGATGGTGCGGTTGGCCGCAAGCAAGTCGAGCGCGCGCAGCGCCCCGATCTCATACACGCCGCCCGTGAAGCCACCGCCGCCGAGCACGAGCGCCGTCTTGCCGCGGCTGGATTTACGTTTGCTCGAGGTCTTCGCGGGAGCGCTCCGCTTGGGCTTCGGCCGTGTTCCTTGACTCGAGCCGGCTTTGGCGGCGATCTTAAGATTCACGACCTCTCCCATACCTACTGATTGTACGTAGTGTTACGTGGTTCCATGAGGCGCACAGCCCTTCTAGCTCTCACTATCGCCGCATTTTCGGGCGCATTTCCCCACGCGGGGGACGCCCAATCGACGCTCTCCGCGCAGCTCAGCCACGAGCTTGCGCTCGCGGGGCCGGCGTCTGGGGCCTACATTTACGACCTCAACACCTCAACACCCCTGTTCGCCGAGCGAGCCACCACCGCACGCCCCCCCGCGTCCGTCGAGAAGCTCTACACCGCCACCACGGCTCTCGAGCTGATGGGACCGAGCGCGACGCTCTCCACGACCGTGCTCGGCACCGGCCAGCTCGGGCGCGACGGGCGCTGGGAAGGCAACCTCTACCTGCGCGGCGGCGGCGACCCCACGTTTGGCAGCGCCCTCTTCACAAGCCTCCACTACGGTGGCCAGGGCGCCACGATACAGGCGCTCGCCGCCCAGCTCGCGCACACCGACGGCATACGCACCGTCACCGGTACCGTCAACGGCGACGAATCCTTCTTCGACTCGTTGCGAGGCGAGCCGGCGAGCGGCTACCGTTTCGATCCCGACCTCGAAGGCAACCTCAGCGCGCTGGCCTTCAACCGCGGCGAAACGGGCTCGCAGAGCGAACCCCATGCACCCGCGGCTTACGCGGCGCTGCAACTGCGAGGCGCACTGCGCGCCTACCACGTAACCGTGCACAGCGGTGGCGCGGCAACGACCCCCCCGGACGCCAAGCTGCTCGCCACGGTCAGATCGCCCACCTTGGCTCGACTGCTCGGCCTCACCTTGCCGCCTTCCGACAACTTCTTCGCCGAGACGCTCATCAAGGACCTTGGCGCGCTCTACGGCGGCGCCGGTACCACCTCGACGGGGGCCGCGGTGGTACGTCGTACGATCGCCCACTTCCACCTCCACCCCCATCTGCTCGACGGCTCAGGCCTGTCGCACTCCGACCACACCACGCCACTTGAAGTCGTGTCGCTGCTCGCGCAGCTTGCCCACAGCCCGCTCGGCACCGCTCTGCGCAAAGACCTCGCCGTAGCGGGTCGCACGGGAACGCTCTCCGAACGGATGCGCGGCACCGCCGCAAGCGGGCGCTGCGAGGCGAAGACCGGCACGCTCATCGGCGTGTCCAACCTGGCTGGCTACTGCCAAAGCGAGAGCGGCGACATTCTCGCGTTCGCGTTCTTCACCGACGGGATCGCAACGGAAGCCGCGCATACGATTCAAGACAACATGGCGATCACGCTCGCGCGCTATTGAGCACCTTGGTCGCGATCTTGTCGACGACCAACGTCGCCGGCTAGGGCAACCTCCAGCGGATTTAGCGGTCGCCGAGCAGCTCGAGCAAACCGTCCTCGTCGAGCACCGGCACGAGCAGCCGGCGGGCCTTCTCGAGCTTGGAGCCCGACGCCTCCCCCGCGACGAGGTAGTGGGTCTTCTTCGAAACCGCGCTCGTCACGCGCCCGCCCGCGGCCTGTATGCGCTCGGTGGCCGCCTCGCGCGAGAGCGTGGGCAGCGTGCCGGTGAGCACCACCGTCTTGCCCGCTAGCGGCCCGCTCGTGGGCGCTGGGCCGGCCTCGGCGAAGCGCAACCCGATGTGGCGCAGATCCTCGATCAACGCAATCATGCGCTCGTCGTGTAGCTGCTCGCCAATCGAGGCCGCCATCTTCTCGCCGATGCCGGGCGTCTCGGCGATCTCCTCGGGCGCCGCGTCGAGCAGCGCCACGACGTTGCGAAAGCGCATCGCGAGGTTGCGGCCCGTTATCTCCCCCACCTCCTCGATGCCAAGCGCGAACAGCACCCGCCCGAACGGACGCTGCTTGGATGTCTCGATGGCGTCGAGCAGGCTGTTCACCGAGATCTCGCCAAAGCCCTCCAGCTCGAGCAACTCCTCGCGATGGTCGCGCAGGCGATAGAAGTCCGCGGCGGTCTTCACGAGGCCCGATTCCTGTAGAAGCGCCACCTGCTTCTCGCCGAGACCGTCGATGTCCATCATGCCGCGCCCGACGAAGTGCTTGAGCAGGTGCCACACGCGATCGGGACAATCCCGGTTGGGGCACTTCGTGAACACCGACTCTTTCGGCTTCATCGTAGGCGTGCCACAGCGCGGACACTTGGCCGGTGGGGCGGTCGGCTTCGGACGATCGGCGTGCTCGACGACGTGAGGCGCGGGAGACACCACCTGCGGGATCACGTCGCCCGCGCGCAACACGATCACATCCTCCCCCGCACGGATGTCCTTGCGGACGATGTCCTCCTCGTTGTGGAGCGTGGCGAGCTTCATCACCACGCCCCCCACCGCCACCGGCTCGAGCACCGCGTAGGGACGCAGATCGCCGGACTTGCCCACGTTCCACATGACCGCCTTCAAGCGTGTGACGGCGGTGGTTGGCGGAAACTTCCAAGCCACCGCCCAACGCGGGTCGCGACCGACCGAGCCGAGCCGGCGCTGCAGCTCCAGGTCCGACACCTTCACGACCACACCGTCGATCTCGAAGTCGAGCTCCCCGCGACGCTGCTGCCAGCGCAGGCACTGCTCGATCACGTCCTCCTCGCTCGCCAACCGCTGGATGTCGCGGTTGACACGAAAGCCGTGCTCGCGCAACCACTCGAGGGCCTGCCAGTGGGTGTCGAACGCGAGGTCGGGCGCCACCCCCACCTGGTAGGCCCACATCGAGAGGGGGCGTTCGGCCATCAGCGCGGGGTCGAGCTGGCGCACCGCCCCCGCGGCGGAGTTGCGCGGGTTCATGAACGTCGAGAGCCCGTCTTCGGCGCGGCGCTCGTTCACCGCGGCGAAATCGCCGAGCGACATATACACCTCACCGCGCACCTCGAGCAGCGGGGGAGCGTCCTCGACGTGAAGCGGGACCTGACCGATCGTGCGGAGGTTGTGCGTCACGTCCTCCCCCACCTCACCGTTGCCGCGGGTGGCGCCGCGCACGAGCACCCCGTCGCGATAGAGCAGGCTCACCGCCAACCCGTCCACCTTCGGCTCCACCACGTACTCGAAGCGCGTGCGCACGATGCCTTCGCGCGCCAAATGGGCCCGCATGCGCGCCACCCACGCCCGCAGCTCCTCCTCGCCGCGCACGTTGCCCAGCGAGAGCATGGGCTCGAGGTGCTCCACCTTCTCAAGACGCCCCACCGGCTCCCCGCCCACGCGCTGGGTTGGCGAGTCGGGGGTTTGGAGCGCGGGGAATTGCGCCTCGAGCGCGCGCAGCTCGTCGAGCAGCGCATCATAGGCATCGTCTGAGATCTCTGGATCGTCGAGCACGTAGTAGCGGTGCCCGTGGTACTCGAGCAGCTTGCGCAGCTCGGCGGCTCGCCCGAGCTGGCGCTCGGAGGGCTCAGCCTCGAGTGTGCCCCGTTCCGGGGCCGCCTGAGCCGATGACTTGGACTCAGGCCGTCGTCGCTTCGACGGCTCGCTCACGAGCTCCCGCCGTCGAGCACCGGCTCGAGCAGCGCCCGCAGGTTGAACTCGCGCAATGCCTCGAGCCCGCGGCGGTCGGTTAGGTCGAAGTGGATGGGGGTCACGGCGATGCGACCGGCGGCCACGGCCGCGAGGTCTGTGCCTGGCTCGTCGTGGAAGCCCGGATCGGCTCCGTAGATCCAGTAGCGCCGGCGTGTGGCCGATCCCTCGGCGTGGGGCGCCACCTTCAGTTCGTCGCGGTAGATGCGCTTGCCGAGGCTCGCTACCTCGATCCCCTGCGGCTCTCCTGCTGGCACGTTGACGTTGAGCAGCGTCCCAGCCGGCATCGGAACCTCCTCCAGACGCTCCACCAAGCGCGCCACGAAGCCCGCCGCCACCCCGAAGTCGAAACCCCCGTCGTAGCGGAAGTCAAGCGAGCGGCCCTTGGATTGCTGGGATATGGCGATCGCGGGCAATCCGAGCACAACGCCCTCGAGGGCCGCCGCCACAGTCCCCGAGTAGGTGATGTCGTCGCCGAGATTGGCGCCGTGGTTGATGCCCGAGACCACCAGTTCGGCGTCGAAGTCCTCCACCAAGCCCAAGCGCGCGAGCCTTACGCAGTCGACCGGGGTCCCGTCGGTGGCGTAGCCCACTGTGCCATCGGAAAACGACACCTCCTCCACCCATAGCGGCCTGCGGGTCGTGATCGAACGGGCCATCGCCGAGCGGTTGCCGTCGGGGGCGATCGTCACAACACGCACTCCGTCGAGTTCGACCAGCGCACGGCGCAGGGCCTGCAATCCGTCGGCCTCGATCCCGTCGTCGTTGGTGAGCAGCACGTCCAGCATCTCTCCCCCCAGCATAGGGTTCGGTGCGGTCCCTGCTGTGTCGAACTCTCAGCTTGACGGGTAGGCGACCGACACCAGCGCGAGGCCGTGAGCGGGCGCGGTGGGGCCGGCGTGCTGGCGCTCCCCGCCCTCCAGAAGCTCGGCGAACCCATCGACGTCGCGCAGCCCGGCGGCGACGTCGAGCATCGTGCCGACGAGCACGCGGTTCATATGCCGCAAGAACGTATCGGCTTCGATCCAGAACTCGAGCACGTCGCCTACAGCCTGCCATCGCGCACTCAACACGTCGCGCTCGAAGCGGCGGTGTTGTGTGTCGGTGGGCGTAAACGCGGTGAAGTCGTGTGTGCCGGGAAGCAGCGCCGCGCACTCCTCCAGCAACGAGCACTCGAGCGGGCGCGGCCACCACAGCGCCCGGCCGCGCTCGAATACGTCACGAGTGCGCCGCGTCAGCACGCGGTAGCAGTAAGTCCGACTCGTGGCGTCGCGCCTGGCGTCGAACGTGTCGGGGGCGGGCTCACACGCGAGCACCGAGATGTCTTCGGCCAGCAGCGCGTTCAACCGCCGCGGGTCGAGCGCCTCTTGACGGTAGCTTGCGACCTGCCCCCACGCGTGCACGCCCCTGTCGGTGCGACCGGCGACGGTGAGCGCGAGCGGCTTGCCGTCTGCTTCGCCGTCTCCGAGGATGGTTCGAAGCGCCCGCTCGAGCTCCCCCTGCACGGTGCGCCGCCCCGGCTGGCAGGCCCAACCCATGAACTCCGTTCCGTCGTATTGCAGCGTGAGCTTGCTAACCACTTGTGCCCTGTGGAATGTGGTGAATGACTGCCCGGCACGAGGCGCCCACGCCCGAGGTGCCTCCGTGCACGTTTACCCAGCGCATGGGTCTAGCGGCCGCCGAACTGGCGCTACACCAGCTCGAGGTAAACCATCTCGGTGGCGTCGGAGCGACGCGGACCGAGCTTGAGGATGCGCGTGTACCCGCCGGGCCGGTTGGCGTAACGGGGAGCGACCTCCTCGAACAGCTTGTGCACGGCGAACTTGTCCTGCGAGAGCGCCGAGAGAGCCTGGCGGCGCGCGTGCAGATCGCCGCGCTTGGCGAGCGTGATGAGTTTCTCGATCTCCGGCTTCACAGCCTTCGCCTTGGCTTCGCTCGTCTTTATTCGCTCGTGCTCGAGAACCTCCTTGGTGAGGTTCATGAGTAGCGACTTTCGATGCGCGGAGTCGCGACTGAGCTTGTTGCGTGTCTTCTGGTGTCTCATGGCGTTAGGCGCGGTACACGTACCGCGACCGGTCAGTTTAGAGCGCTGACCGCGGCCGCGGGCTCTGCCTCAGTCTTGGCGCAGGTGAAGCCCTCGCGCCTCGAGCGTTTCGATTACCTCGTCGATCGACTTCTTGCCAAAGTTGGGGATCGCGTTGAGCTCGCCCTCTGACTTCGAGATGAGATCGCCCACCGTTTGGATGCCAGCCCGCTTGAGGCAGTTGTAGGAGCGCACACCGAGCTCGAGCTCCTCGATGAGGATGCTCCACTCCTCCCCTTGAAGTGCTTGAGGTCCGCCCACTCCGCCGCCACCGACCGCCAGGCCGTGACCGTCAAGCTGACCGCCGGGCGCCGCTCGCAGCTCCTGGATGCGGTCCGCGTCGGTGAAGATCGCCAGCTGGGAGATGAGCAGCTCGGCCGCCTCGCGAAGCGCCGCCTGCGGCTCGATCGACCCGTCTGTCTCGATATCGAGCGTGAGCTTGTCGAAGTCGGTCTTTTGACCCACGCGAGCCTGCTCCACCGCGTAGGCCACGCGGCGCACCGGCGAGAAGATCGAGTCGATCGGGATCACGCCGATCGGCTGGTCGGAGGACTTGTTCTCCTCGGCGGGGCGATAACCACGCCCCCGGCCGATCGTCATGTAGAGCTCGAGCTTCGTCTTCTTCTCGAGCGTTGCGATGTGCACGTCGGGGTTGAGGATCTCCACGCCCGCCGGCAGGTCGATGTCCTTCGCGGTGATCTCGCCCGGACCGGTGACCACCAAGGGCGCCTCGACCTCGGAGGCGTCTGAGTGCATGCGGCACACGATGCCCTTCAGGTTGAGCACGATGTCGGTGACGTCCTCCTTGACTCCCTGCACGGTGGAGAACTCGTGCGCCACGCCCTCGATGCGCACGCTTGTGACGGCGGCGCCCGCCAGCGAGGAGAGCAGCACACGCCTCAGCGAATTGCCGAACGTGTAACCGAATCCGCGGTCGAGCGGCTCGATGATGAACGTGCCACGGTTCTGCTCCACGGACTCACTTGTGATCCGGGGGATTTGGAAGTCGAGCATCGGGGTCCTAACGTCGTATTGGTCTCAAACCTGCGCCTTGATAGAGGGCGCCGGCTCTGGCGTGCCGCCCTCCCTTACGGGAACGGCAAGCACGGGAAAAGCGATTACTTCGAGTACAGCTCGACGATGAGCTGCTCCTGCACCGGCGCGGCCACCTCGCGGCGCTCCGGCTTGCGCAGCACCTTGGCCGTGAGCGACTCGTGGTCGGCCTGGAGCCATGCGGGGATCTGTCCGGTGAGCTCTGTGGCGTCCCTCACCACCTGCATCGCCGGGGTGCCGGCCTTGACGGCGATCACGTCGCCAGGGCGCACCTGATAGCTGGGGATGTCCACGCGGCGACCGTTCACCGTCCAGTGGCCGTGACGGATGAGCTGGCGGGCCTGGCGGCGCGAGGCGGCAAAGCCTAGACGCACCATCACGTTGTCCAGACGGCACTCAAGCAGCGCGAGCAGGTTCTCGCCGGTGATGCCGGGCTGACGCGAGGCCTTCTCGTAGTAGCCGTGGAACTGCTTCTCTAGAACGCCGTAGTAGCGACGGGCCTTCTGCTTCTCGCGGAGCTGCAGGCGGTACTCGCTCTGCTTTTGGCGCCCTCTGCCGTGCTCTCCCGGCGGGTAGGATCGACGCTCGACACCGCACTTGTCGGTGAGGCAGCGCTCACCCTTGAGGAACAGCTTCTGTCCCTCGCGACGGCACTGCTTGCATTGCGGGCTTGTGTCTCTGGCCATGAACCTAGCTCTCTGCTATCAAGTTGGTTATACGCGCCGGCGCTTGCGCGGGCGACAGCCGTTGTGGGCCTGCGGGGTTACGTCCTTCACGCCGGTGACCTCGAGGCCGGCGGCCTGCAAGGAACGAATCGCCGTCTCGCGACCGGAGCCAGGCCCCTTCACGTAGACCTCAACCTTCTGCAATCCCTGCTCCATGCCCTTGCGAGCCGCGGCGTCGGCGGTGACCTGCGCGGCGAACGGCGTGGACTTGCGCGAGCCCTTGAAGCCCGCGCCGCCCGCCGACTCCCACGCGATCACGTTGCCTTGGGTGTCGGTGAGCGAAACGATGGTGTTGTTGAAAGACGTCTTTATGTGGGCCTGCCCGATCGGCACGTTCTTCTTCTGGCGGCGGCGACCGCGCGCGGGGCGCTTGGGGGCCGCCATTACTTCTTGACCTTCTTCTTGCCGGCTACCTGCATGCGCTTGGGTCCCTTACGCGTGCGGGCGTTGGTCTTGGTCTTCTGTCCGCGCACGGGCAGGCCACGGCGGTGGCGCAGCCCGCGATAGCAGGCGATCTCCTGCAGGCGCTTGATGTCCTGCGAGCGCTCGCGACGCAAGTCGCCCTCGACGGTGAGCGATCGATCGATGGCATCGCGCAGACGGGAAACCTCGTCCTCGGTGAGGTCGCGGATGTAGGTGTCGGGACTAACACCCACCTCCTTGAGAAGGTCGTTGGACGTGGAGCGCCCGATGCCGTAGATGTAGGTCAGGCCGATCTCTGAGCGCTTGTTCAAGGGGAGGTTGACCCCGGCGATACGTGCCATCTGCCGGTCAGCCCTGCCGTTGCTTATGACGCTTGTTCTGGCAGATGACGAGAACCGCTTTGTGGCGGCGAATGATCCTGCACTTCTCGCACATCGGCTTGACCGACGGTCTTACCTTCATGATCCCTTTCGGCTGGTCCCTGCGACTCGGCTCTGGCTGCCGGGACGGCCGCCGCTACCGCGTCGTGGTTCTGCCCTCGTGCGCCAAGCTTCCAGGCGCATTCGAGCAGGACAACGGATGGTAGCAATTCCTTCGTCACGCCCGCTGCCTGCCCTGCTGCCCGACCGCGCCCCGGCCCGCTCCCTGCTGCCCGGCCGCGCCCCGACCCGCTCCCTGCTGCCCGGCCGCGCCCCGGCCCGCTCCCTGCTGTCCAGCCGCGCCCGGCTCCAAGCGCTAGCCTGGCTGGCCCTCACGCCGAGGCGGCGGCCTCGGTGTGAGCGTGGTCTGTATGCCCCGGGTCGATCCCCCCTCGCTCCCGCGCGGGGATGTGCCAGGGCGTGAGGATCCGAGGCCCCTCACCCGTGACGGCGACGGTGAACTCGAAGTGCGCGGCAAGCGAGTCGTCCTGGGAGAAGATCGCCCAGCCGTCGCCCGCCACGCGAACGTTCGCGCGCCCGGCCGTGGTCATCGGCTCGATCGCCAGCACCATGCCCTCTTCGAGCAGCGGCCCCTTGCCCGCGCGCCCGTAGTTGGGCACCTGCGGATCCTCGTGCATGTTTTTGCCCACACCGTGACCGACGAGCGAGCGCACCACCGACAGGCCAGCGGCCTCGGCGACCCTTTGGATCGCGTTTGAGACGTCCCCCATGCGGTTCCCCGCGACACACCGCCGCACTCCGGCGTGAAGCGATTGCTCGGTGGCGGCGAGCAGGTTCTGGGCTACCGGGCTCACATCGCCCACGGCGAACGTGCGCGCGGCATCAGCCACCCAACCGTCGAGCGTGACACCGATGTCCACCGACAGGATGTCGCCCCGCGTGAGCCGGTATTTCCCCGGTATGCCGTGGACGACCATCGAATTGGGGGAGGCGCAGATCGAACCGGGGAAGCCGCGGTAGCCCTTGAACGTGGGTGTAGCGCCCCGCGAGCGAATAAAGCGCTCCACCGCGGAGTCGAGCTCCTCGGTGGTCACGCCCGGGCGGATCTTGCCCGCGACGAGGTCCAGTGCCCTGGCCTGGATGGCGCCGGCGGCCGCCATCTTCGCGACCTCCTCGGGTGACTTCTTGATGATCATTCCAGGAGCTTATCCACCGCCCCCGTGCCACCGGAACGGAAGCGTTTCGACACCCTGCCCCAAGGCGCCGCTCGCATAGCTCGAAGCCGCACCCAACCAACCGCTACAGCTTGTCCTCCATCCGCAGTGTGGCGACCGTGGCACGGATGTGGTCGTGCACCTCGCCCGCGTCACGACGGCCATCGAAGCGGCGGAGCAGACCGGCCTCGTCGTAGTAGGCGATCAGAGGGGCGGTCTGGCGCGCATAGACCTCGAGACGACGGCGAATCGTCTCCTCCTTGTCGTCGTCGCGCTGAATCAAGCGAGAGCCGTCCTGGTCGCACACGCCTTCGCGCTTGGGGGGATCGAACTCGACGTGATAGACGTGGCCACTCTTCGAGCACACGCGCCGTCCCGCCAGTCTCCGCACAACCTCCTCGTCGGGGACGTCGATGAGCAGCGCGGCCGTGAGTCGGCGATCGGATGCGGCAAGCGTCGCGGCGAGCGCGTCGGCTTGACTGGTATTGCGAGGGAAGCCGTCGAGCAGGAACCCTTCGCGGGCGTCCTGCTCGCCGATGCGCTGACCGATCATCCCGAGGATCACCTGGTCGGGCACAAGCTCGCCGGCGTTCATGTACTTCTTGGCCTCCCCTCCCAACTGGGTCCCCTGGGTGACCTGCGCGCGGAGCATGTCGCCGGTGGAGATGTGCGCGAGGGCGAAGTCGGCTTGCAGGCGCTCTGCCTGCGTACCCTTGCCGGCGCCGGGTGGACCCAGCAGGATGAGATTCGTTTGCACCACTGACGCGAGAGCCTATCCGCTGAGAGCAGGCGACAGAACGTCGAGAAGTTACTTCAAGAAGCCCTCGTAGCTGCGCATCATCAGCTGCGCCTCGAGCTGCTTCATCGTTTCCAGCGCCACACCGATGACGATCAGGATCGAGGTGCCCCCGATCGCGAGGTTGGTATGGGTGCGAGCTATGAGGATCGTCGGCAGGGCCGCGACCGCCGCCAGGAAGAGGGCGCCCGGAAACGTGAGCCGCGCGAGGATGCGGTCGAGGAATTCAGCCGTCGGGCGCCCGGGACGAACGCCAGGAATGAAGCCGCCGTACTTCTTCAGGTTGTCGGCTTGGTCGACGGGGTTGAAGGTGACGGCCGTGTAGAAGTAGGTGAAGATGACGATGAAGATCGACTCGCCCACCACGAAGTGCCAGCTGGTGGGGGTGAAGAAGTCCGACACGCTTTTCGCCCAGGGCGTGTGGATGAGCTGGCCGACTGTGGGCGGGAACGCCATGATGCTGGCGGCGAAGATCACCGGGATCACCCCCGCCATGTTCACGCGCAGCGGCAAATACGTCTGACCGCCCTCGGACATGCGCCTGCCGATGACGCGCTTGGCGTATTGCACGGGTATGCGACGCTGACCCTCCTGGACGAACACGATCGCCGCCACCACCGCGAGCACCATGAAGGGCATCATCACCTTGAACACCTGGTCTTGGCTCGTCCACCACGACTGAATACCGCTCGGCAGCCTGGAGACGATCGAGGCGAAGATGAGCAGCGAGATGCCGTTGCCGATCCCACGCTGGGTTATGAGCTCGCCGATCCACATCAGCAGCACGCAGCCGGCGGTGAGGCAGATCGCGATCAAGAAGATATGGGGAGCGTCGAATTTGGTGAGGATCGATTCGCCCGCGTTGGCTTGGAGCGAGCGAAACAGGAACACGTAGCCGATCGACTGGGCGAAGGCGAGGCCGACCGTGAGGTAGCGCGTGTATTGCGTGATGCGGGCTTGACCGACCTCCCCTTCCTTGGAGAGCTTCTCGAGCGAGGGAACTACGACCTGCAGGAGCTGCAGGATGATGGATGAGGTGATGTAGGGCATGATGCCCAGCGCGAACAGGGCGATCCTGGCCAGGCCTCCACCGGAGAAGGTGTTGAGGAGCCCGAGGATGCCGCTGCCGCCGAGTTGCTGCTGGAGGCTCGAGACCGCTTTCAGGTTGATGCCCGGCACCGGAATGTGTGAGCCGAGACGGTAGATCAGGAGCATCGCCGCCGTGAAGAGGATCTTCTTGCGGATGTCCGCGACCTGGAAGGCGCTGAGGATTGTCGAGAGCATTGGTTGAGCCGGCTTACGGGGAGAGCTTCGCGCCGACCCCTGCCGGTCGGTCGATTCTAGCTCTCGACGATATTGCAGGTGCCGCCGGCGCTCTCGATGCGCTCGCGCGCGGTCTTGCTGAACGCGTGGGCGTGCACCGTGAGCGCCTTGCTCAGCTCGCCCTTGGCGAGCACCTTCACGGGGATGTCCTTGCGTGTGGCGAGGCCCCTTGACTTCATCAGCTCGATCGTCACCTCGGTGTCGGCGTCGAACCGCGCCTGCAGGTCGGAGACATTCACCGGTTGCGTGTGGGTGCGGAACATCTCGAAGGGCATCGACTTCTTCATGTGGGGGCCGCGAAGCTTGCGCATGCGCATGTGGATCGGCATCTGGCCGCCCTCGAAGCGCGCGCGGTCCTTGGAGCCAGAGCGCGAGCCCGCGCCCTTCTGACCCCTGCCGGATGTCTTGCCCATGCCCGACCCTTCGCCGCGCCCAACGCGCTTGCGCGGACGGCGGCTGCCCGGGGGTGGCTTGAGCGAGTGCAGGCCGACGCGCTCGCGCTCCTCCTCGGCGCCCACGGTGCTCTTGGCGGCGGCGCTCATGAGCTCTGCCGCTCCTTGCTGACACCCTTGGGCGAGAGCACCTCCGGGTCTGACTCGACGAGGTGGCGCACGGCATGAACCATGCCTCGCGACTGCTCGCAATCCTTGATCTCCACCGTATGGCCGATGCGCCTGAGCCCGAGCGAGCGAAGCGTGTCGAGCTGGCGCTTGTCCGAGCCGTTGCTGGAGCGCAGCTGGGTTACTCGAATGCTCGCCATCAGACCGATGCCTCCCCGGGCGCGTCATGCGGCGCCTCGACGGCGCCAGGCTCGGTGGCGGGGTCGGCGGACGCCACCGCCTCGCCGTCCGCTTCAGAGGCGGGCGCGGCGTCGGGAGCGGGCGCCTCGGTGTCCACCGCGACGGCCTCACCCCCGGCCTGCTCGGCGGCGCCCGACGGCCGCTCCGCGAGTCCGAGCACCTTGGCAATCGAAAGTCCTCGCAGCTCGGCGACCTCGGCTGGCGTGCGTAGCTCGCGCAGTCCGGAGATGGTGGCCTTCACGAGGTTTATGGGGTTTTGCGTGCCGAGGCTCTTGGAGAGGATGTCGTGAATGCCCGCGAGCTCGAGCACCGCGCGCACGCCCCCGCCCGCGATCACGCCGGTACCGGGGGAGGCGGGCTTGAGCAGCACGCGCCCGGAGCCGAAGATGCCAGTGGTTTGGTGGGTGATCGTGCTGCCGTGCTTGGGCACGCGGAAGAGATCCTTCTTGGCGCGCTCCACGCCCTTCTGGATGGCAAGGGGGACCTCGTTGGCCTTGCCGTAGCCGACGCCCACCACTTCGCGTTCGTCGCCAACGACGACTAGCGCGGTGAAGGAGAAGCGCCTGCCGCCCTTGACCACCTTGGCGACACGGTTGATCTCAACCACTCGCTCTTGGAGGTCGAGGCTGCCGGCGTTGACTGATCTATCTGAGTACATGTATAGGTGAGGGAGGGTAGCGGGGGATCGAGCCTAGACGGTTATGCCCGACTCGCGGATGGCCTCGGCGAATGCCTTCACGTGGCCGTGGTAGCGGTAGCCGCCGCGGTCGAACACGACCTCGGAAACGCCTGCGGCTTTTGCGCGCTCGGCGAGCAGCTCTCCGGAGCGCTTGGTGCGCTCGACGGTCGCGAGCTTGCGCAGCTCGGGCTCGTACCACTGCACAGCGGCAAGGGTGCGTCCGGAGCTGTCGTCGACGAGCTGAGCCGAGAGCCCACGGTTTGAGCGGAAGACCGACACGCGCGGACGTGTCGCCGTGCCCGACACCTTCGCGCGCACGCGGCGGCGGCGTTTGAGGCGACGGTTCTCATTGGTGAGGACAGTCATGCGCGCTTGCCTACCTTCCGCTGAACGTACTCGCCCTCGTAGCGGATGCCCTTGCCCTTGTAGGGCTCGGGGGGCCGCTGCTTGCGGATGATCGCGGCGGTCTCGCCG
>DATBTP010000181.1:0-19051 GCA_036559185.1 Solirubrobacteraceae bacterium
GGATCTGGAAGACCATGTGCGGCTGGGAGCCGGGCGCGACGCGACCGAGCACGGTCCCCGCGATCACTTGCGCGCCCACGTGCAGCGTGTGCAGATAGACGTTGTCCGAGCCGGCCCGGAACACGCGTGTGGCCCCGCTCGACGCCGGGTTGGCGGCGCTCGCGCCGGGCGCGAAGCCCGACAGGGCGCCGCGCGGGCGGGCGGTCCCCTTCGATTCCGATTCGACCGTTTCGAGCACCGGGTAGAGCGCCGAGAGCGTGCCGAGCCCCGCGTAGGTATAGGTGTTTCCATAGGCGTCCCTCAGCGAGATGCTCGGGCCCAGCGGCCCCGAGCGCGCGATCCGCGTGACGCGTCCGTCCTGTACGGCGATCGCGGGCGCGCCCGCCTGCGTGTAGATCGTGGTGCCCGGCACGACACGCGGGAAGGCGCCCTCGGTGCTCGGGAAGCCGTCGCTGTAGTGCGCGGCGGCGTATACGGGGAAGCGGGATTCGGTCAGCCCTGTGATCGCGCCCAGGAGCTGGGGCGGCGTACCCCCGAGCAGGCGGGCACGCAGCATCACCGAGTTGACGTACGCCTGCGAGTGGTTGTAGGCGAAGATCGCGCTCCTGATGTCGGTGTCGCCGCCGGCGACCTTGAGATAGCGCGCGGCCGCGAAGATCGCGTCGGCGGGGTTGTAGGGGTCCTGGAATCCGTCCTTGTTGACGTCCACCCCGTACTGCGCCCACGTGCTCGGCATGAACTGCATCCAGCCCTCGGCGCCGGCGCTCGAGACGCTTAGGTCGCGGCCGTAGTCGGTCTCGACTTCGTTGATCGCCGCCAACACCTGCCAGGGGAGCCCGTAGGCGGCGCCCGCGGCCTGGTAGATGGGCAGCAGGAACGGCGGAATGCTGAAGCTGTCGATGAAGAAGCTCGGCACGCCCGAGATCGAGCCGCCGAGCGTCGAGGGCAGCGGCGGTGTGAGCGCCGAGGGCGAGACGGCAAGGCCATTGGTATTGCCGGCGGCGCCGGTCTTGGCGTTGCGAGTCGTGCTCGAAGCGGGAGCGCTCGTCGCGGATTTCCCGTGGGATCGCGCGACGGTGCGCCGCTGCTGGCGCTGGGCGAGCGCTTCGGGAGCAGGGACCGTCGTGGTTTGCGTCGTCGCGGTGGTCGTGGAAGTCGTGGTCGTGGAAGTCGTGGTCGGCGGAGCCGCTTCGGGCGGCGGCGGAGCGGGCACCGTGGTGGTGCCCGTGGCGGTCGGCGAGACTTCCGTCGTCTGGGGGGTGGCCGTTGTGTCGGCGAGCGCGCCACCCGCGGCGAGAAGCAGGACGAGCGCCGCGATCGGCGCGAGCGCCCCGAGAGGCACGAGCGGCGTGGGGATTGGCGGTCGTCGCATCGTCTCGTCCTCAGTTGCCGAGCAGGTAGTTGAGCAACATGCCGCCCGCTTCCGAGCTTTCTTCGGGCGTGTAGTAGGTGGTCCCCGCCGCGGCGCCGCCCACCGGCTGGGCCGGCGCGAGCGACCCGCCGTTCGGCGCCCCGACGCCTTCGCCTTCGGCGGTCGAGCCGGGATACTTGGCGATCGCCTCCGCCGGCGTCATGCCTCCCAGGACGGCGAGCGTGCGCTTCATCACGAGGCTCATGCCAGCGCTTGCCGCGGACGCCTTCGAGCTCGAGGCGCCCTGGTCGATGAATTTCCCTGACGTGCAGCCCCGGCTGGTGACGACCGTATAGCTGAGACAGCCCGCGCTCGCGAAGATTTCGGCGCGCAGGAAGTGCCCGAGCGCGTCGTAGCCGTTGATGGCGCCGCCGCCGAGATAGATGAAGTCGAGCAGGCGCTCCAAGCCGCCGGTGGAGCGCAGGTTGGTCAGCAGGCCGGAGAAGTTGGCGGCGAAAGGCTTTGCCTGCTTGCCGAGCGCCTTCGTCACCGGCAGCAGCGGTTCGATCTCCCTGAGCGCGGCGGCCGAGGACTTGGTGGTCTTGCCGAACGCCGCGAAGAACGATTCCGAGGATTTCGAGAACGGCCCCAGGCTTTCGAAGGTCTTGTCGATCCCGGGGGCGGCGATGCCCAGATCGGTGAGCGTCGGTGTGGTTTGCGCGGCGAAGCGTCCGAGCCGTTCCATCGCCGGGCCCAGCTGTTCCAGGAAGGCGGGGAAGTCCTTGATGTTCTGCGCGAGCGCGCCGCGGTTGTTGGCGGTGGCCTGCGCGACGGTCTTGCCCTGGTTGATGAAGCCCACGAGCTTTGCGCGTTCGGCGGCGAGCGGAGCGGTCGCGCGGTCGCCTTCGACGGCGAGGTCCGTCAGCACCTTGTTCTCGTTGGCGAGGATCGCGAGCACCCGTTCCAGCCCTTCCAGGGCGGGGTTGGCGCGGCGGATGACCGCGTTGAGGTCAGAGCCACGCCCGGCGAAGCCCGTGCCGAGCTCGTTGACGATGAGCGTCAGGCGTTGACGCTCGGGTAGGCGCGTGATGTCGCCCAGCAGGTCTACGTCGACGGGGCTGTGGGTTCTCAGGACCGGCAGCAGCACCTCGCCCGCGCCTTCCTGACCGGCGGCGATTACGCTCAGCGGCGGGGGCAGCGGCGTGCCTTCGACGCGCGGCTGGGTGGGCAGGCAGTCGACGAACTTCTCGCCGATGAGCGCCTGCGGGCGGATCGTGCAGCTCGCGTCGACCCTGAAGTCCTGGAAGCCGGGGTTGTCGATTTTCAACACCACCGCCGCCTTCGCGCGCGGCGTGGGCGCGACCGATTCCACCGTCCCGACCTTGACCCCGTCGACCTTGACGTCCTCGCCGACGGTGAGGTTGCCCGCGTCGTCGAAGATCGCACGCACCGAGTAGCCGCCGCTCGTGCCGCCCGCCGAGGTTGACAGAACGACGGCAACCGCGAGCGCGGCAACGCCGAAAGCGCTCACGACGGCCGTGCGCCTCTTCCACCATGGGATCTCTGCCCTCAACCCGACCATTCCCTCCACTTCGAGGTTGGGGGCGGCCCGCCAACCGACGAGACCGCCCCCTCCCTTTCGCTCCAGCTCACTGCGCCCACGCCGCCGGCGTGGGCGCAGCGTACTGCTTATTTCTTAGGACAAGGAACCTTGACTTCCTTGGTCACCTTTTCCCACGTGGATTCCGTCCCGGCGCCGAACCAGATTTCGGCCTTGCCCGGGAAGGCTTTGCCTTTGGGGCACTTCTTCGGGATCGTGCCGAGCGAGATCAGTTTTTTGCCCACCATCTTCGCCGCTCCGATCGTGACGTCGACCGTTTCCGCGACCGCGTCGGTGAAGCACTTGTTTTCGGCGAGTTCGGCGGCTTCGCATTTGAACGTCGTGATCAAGGGCACTTCGCTGTTGAACTTGCGCCCGAAGATCCCGCTGGCGCCCTGGAAGTTCCCAGCGACCGGTATTTCGATCACCGTCGGGTCGACGCCTTCGACGAAGAAGTTCAGGCCCCCGGTGGGAGCGAAGTAGGCCTGGATCTTCACCGCCTCGTGGACGAAATGTTTGCCGAGGCTGACGACACCGCACGCTTCTCCGGCTCCGCCGGCAAGCGGCGGGGACGGGCACGAGGTCGGCGCGCTTTCAGGCGCGTGGCCGGCCGGGCTGGCCAGCGAGTCTTTGGGGCATTTTTCCGGTTCTTTGGCTTCCAGCACGCTGATCGCACAGGTTTTGAAGCCTTTGGTGTTGATGCCCGTGCCCTTCGGCAACCACACGACGACTTTCCTGATCGGCGCCGGAAAGCCGCCGTATTCGGTGCCTTTGATCGTGAGCTTGGTTTCGAGCGCCGCCGGCGCTCCCAGGAAGTTGCCCGTGTGCGGCCAGACGCCGCCTTTGGGGTTGGACAGGTTCTTCAGGATCGGCAAGATTTTGACCTTGACGTTGACTTCGGGCGCCCCAAGCGCGGTCGCGGGCATGCCCACCGCCAAGACGGCGAGGCCAAGCAAGGCCAAACGGGTAGATGCTCTGCGCATCAGCTTCTCTCCTCTGTTGATGGACGGGTCCGCCTCGATCCGAGTAGCTCCGGATGGTTGACCGTCCGGCGACATCGAGTTCCCAAACGTCTCAGCCGTCCGGGAACCATGGCGATTTACCCTTAAGGTTAGCCGGATCGGCAGACACGTTCAACCAGGAGGGCGCTCGGCCGCCGAGAGTTCAAGCTCCCCGCCGGCGTAGCTGACGCCCACCGGCTCCACGATCACCCGGCGCGGACCCGACTCCACGGAGCCCCCCACGAGCGCCTCCAGACCGAGCTCCCGGGCCAGCGCGACGACCGTCGGGCCCGCGCCCGGCTCGCAGTAGACGGCGTAGCCGCTGCCCATGTTGAACGTGGAGTAGGCCTGGTGAGCGTTCAGCCCGGCGTGCTCGACCAGAAACGCCAGCGCCTCCGGCACCTGTGGAAGCTCGCGGATGCGATAGGTGAGCGGCTTGGGAGGGCGCATCAGCTTCATCAGGCCGTGCCCGGTCACGTGGCTTAGATAGGACACGCGCAACCCGGAGCCAAGCAGCGCCTGCACCAACGGGACGTACATCACCGACGGGTCGAGCAGCGCCTCGCCGAGAGCGCGCCCGCTGGGGAGCGCCGTCATGTAGCCGTCCGGCAGCCGCTCGGCCAGCAGGCGCGCCAGCGAAGCCCCGTTGGCGTGCATGCCGCTGGAAGCCACGAGCACGATCTCCTCGCCCTCTTTCAAACCCTCGCCGAGGATCGCCGAGCGCCCGGCCGGCACCGCCCCCACGGCGGCGCCCGCGAGCTCGATGTCGCGCTCGCTCACCAGGCCCGAGAGCGACGGCGACTCCCCCCCGCCCCACACGCAGCCGGCGTCCAGACAGGCGCGCCGCCAGCCCTCCAGCAGCGACGCGGAACGCTCGCCCTGGGCATACCACTCCGACGCGCCGGTGGCGAAGTAGGCGTTGACGACGAGCGGCAGCGCACCCACGCAGCAGAGGTCGTTGAGGATCGCCGCCACCGTGTCGTAGGCGACGTCGGCGAAACGATCGACACCGTGGCGCTCGAGCATGTGGCGGGCGATCATCGACTTCGTGCCGAGGCCCTCCATCACGAACGCGAGCGTGCGACCGTCGAAGTCGAACGCGAACGCCGGCTCTCCCCGCGAGGGGTCGAGCGCCTTGCCGCCGCGCGCGTCGAGCAGCGGCGAGGTGGCGAGCGCCATCGCCATAGCCGTGCGCTTGCCTGCGTCGAGCGCGTCGTAGTCGACCCCCGCCGCCTTGTAGTCAGCCGATCCCGCCGTCATCGGCGATGATCCTATTCCCACCCATGGCAAAGGCGAGCTTCGCTTCAGCGGCAGCGGGAGCGTCGCCGCCGGCCAGAGAACGAGCCGAGAGGCGAAAGGAAAGCGATGGACTTCCAGCCAAGCGAGCTTTGCATCGAGTTCCAGGAGCGACTGAGGGCGTTCATGGACGAGCACGTATACCCCGCCGAGCCCGTGTACGAGAGCCAGCTTGCGGAGTCGGGCGACCCGCACCACCAGCCTCAGATCATGGAGGAATTGAAGGCGCGCGCGCGTGAGGCGGGGCTGTGGAACATGTTCCTGCCCGACGCCGACCACGGAGCGGGCCTGTCCAACAGCGACTACGCGCCGCTAGCGGAGATCCTCGGACGCAGCCACATCGCCTCCGAGGCGTGCAACTGCTCGGCGCCCGACACGGGCAACATGGAGGTGCTCCACCAGTTCGCCACCCCGGAGCAGAAGGAGCGATGGCTTAACCCTCTACTCGAGGGTGAGATTCGCTCGTGCTTCGCGATGACGGAGCCCGACGTGGCCTCCTCCGACGCCACCAACATCTCGCTGCGGATCGAGCGCGCCGGCGATGAGTTCCTGCTCAACGGCCGCAAGTGGTGGATCTCAGGAGCGCTGCATCCCCACTGCCGGATCATGATCGTGATGGGCAAGAGCGGGCGGGTGGGATCATCTGATCAACCCCGTCATCGCCAGCAGAGCCAGATCCTCGTGCCGATCGACACCCCCGGCGTAGAGATCGTGCGGGGGCTGCCGGTGTTCGGCTACCAGGACCAGGAGGGCCACGCCGAAATCCTCTTCGAGGACGTGCGCGTGCCCGCGACCAACCTGATCGCGGGCGAGGGCGACGGCTTCATGATCGCCCAGGCGCGCCTTGGGCCGGGGCGCATCCACCACTGCATGCGCTCGATCGGCGCCGCCGAGCGGGCGCTAGAGGCGATGTGCCGGCGGGCCGTGTCGCGCACAACCTTCGGCCAACCGGTCGCCAGCCGCGCCAACATCCAAGACTGGATCGCCGAGGCGCGCATCGAGATCGAGATGGCGCGCCTGCTCACGCTGAAGGCCGCGTGGCTCATGGACACCGTAGGCAACCGCCACGCCCGCACCGAGATCGCGGCGATCAAGGTGGCGGCGCCCAACATCGCCCTGAAGGTGATCGACCGCGCGATCCAGGTCCACGGCGGCGCTGGCGTCTCAGACGACTTCCCGCTCGCCTGGGCCTACGCGCACCTGCGCACGCTGCGCCTCGCCGACGGTCCCGACGAGGTGCACAAGCTCTCGATCGCCCGGCGCGAGCTGGCGCCCTACATGCCCTCCAGCACGATCTAGCTAAGAAAGCGCAGCGCTGGACATCAAATGACGAGAGGCAGAATGATCCCGAGATCCAAATCCATAGGCTTCTTGCATGGACTGTGCTGTTAACGCCAAATCGACGACGATCGAGCCCCACCAATCGCCGCAGGCAATCAACGCCCTCCGCCACGTGCAGCGCCACAGACTGCTCGATGCGATGGCGGACGTCGTCGGTGAGAAGGGCTTCGCAGCGGCATCTGTGAGCGCTGTCTGTGCGCGCGCCAAGCTCTCGCGCCAGACCTTCAGCGGCGCTACGTGATTCCGACACCCACGGTTGCTGGCGCGAAGCCGTATCCGGGAGAGCACCCAGGTTAGAGATCTGGACGTCAATAATATCTCTTGGAGCGTCCTCGTTCTGGAGGTGTCGCTAACGATATTTGGGCCGATGTGATCAGTCCGGGGGGGCGGCATAAGCTCGCGCGATGGGCGAGGCGAAACGATCGAAGACGAGGACTGGTTCGGCCGCCGGCGGGTCTCGACCGGTCCGCCGTCGATGGCGCGACTACAAGACTCGCTCCGGGCGTAGTCCGGTCGAGGAGTTCATCGACGGTCTGCCTGACTCTGATGCGGCGGCGGTGCTGGTCGGCATGGAGGAGGTACGGGATCGGGGCTTGCGCGCCGCCCGCCACCTGGACGGCGACATCTGGGAGGTGCGAGTGGACGGCGACCGCGTGATCTATCGCATCCTGTTCGCGGAGGAAGGCAGTCGCGGTCAGGTGTTGTTGGCGCTTGAGGGGTTCAACAAGAAGAGCCGGAAGACGCCTCCAGCCGTTGTCAGGCTGGCGAAGACGCGACTTGCGGACTGGCGTAGGCGTGGTGAGCAGAAGCGAAAGGCGCGAGGGCGCTCGCTACACCGCTGAGGCGTGCTACGCTATCTCTAGAACGAGATACCGGCAAAGAGATTGAGTTCATTCATCAGGTGGGGGCCATGCCCGAACGCGACTTCCTAGACAAGATGATCGACAAGCGCTCGGCGAGCAGTCCCGAGTTTCCGCAGTTGATGGATGCAGCCCGTCGCCGTCGCCAACTGCTCCGCGCTCTGACCGAGCAGCGCGAGAAGCAGAAACGTTCACAGACCGCTATCGCCGCCGCAATGGAAACGTCCCAATCCTTCGTTGCGCGCTTGGAGAGCACCGCGGCCGACACGAAGATATCGACCGTCGATCGCTACGCCGAGAGCCTTGGCTTTGTCGTGCAGTATCACTTGATCCCGATGGTCAAGACAGACGGGTCGCCAGCCGTTGTGGTTCACGCATAGATCGCATAGACGTGTTCCTGGCGACCGACCACCCTGTAGCACCTCCGAGCTAGTGAAGCCGAGCGGCTACTCCTCGCGTGCCAAGCGCAGGCCGTAGAGAACGGCCGCCACCGAGGTGGCGAGGTTCAAGCTCGAGACGCCGGGTCGCATCGGCAGCCGCAGGCGGGCGTCGGCGCGGGCGAGCAGGTCGTCGCTCAGGCCGTCGCGCTCGGTGCCGAACGCGAGTAGCGCGCGCGGCGGGATCGAGCGCGGGCGCAAGTCCTCGCCGTCGGGGTCGAGCGCGAGCAGCGGGCGGTCGGTGTCGGGCAGTCGCTCCAAGCGAGCGACCGGTAGCGCGAAGTGGAGCCCCGCCGAGCCGCGCACCGCGACCGGGTCCCAAGGGTCCTGGCGGCCGGTTGTGAGCACGCCGCCGGCTTCGGCCGCGGCGGCCACCCTTATGACCGCCCCGAGGTTGCCGAAGTGGCGCGGGTCCTCGAGCAGCACGATCGGCGCCTCCCCCAGGCTCGCAAGTAGAGCGATCGGATCGGTTGGGAGGCGCCGCGCGATGCTGACGACACCCGTGTGCGGCACGTACGGCCCCAACCGTTTGAAGGCCTCCGCCGGGAGCACAACGGCCAGACGCTCCATCTCCGCGCTCAGCTCGGGCGCGAGACCGCTCGCCAATCTCGTGAGCTCCCCCGGATCGACACACGCGACGAGCTCGACGCGCGCCCCGAAGCGCAAAGCGTGCTTGAGCGCGTGAAAGCCCTGCAACACGACGAGATCGCCGTCGCGGCGCGCCTCGTGGAAGCGTCGCACTATCGCGGGTGTATCCAAGATCGTGGCGCTACCGGGCACGAACGCAGTGTATGGCCGTCGGTCCTTGCCAGCGTCAAAGAACCGGTCTCCGGTGATACCTTGACCTTGATTGTTCGTTCGAACGAACGTCATGAGTGCGCGGTCCTGGGCCGAGCACCTCGCGGATAGCCAAAATGTCTCGCTCGACCGACTCCATCCAAGGCCCCTCCGCAAGCGACGCGCGCGGATCGCATCCGCGGTTTCAGCTCGTCGAGTGCGTGTCGGCGCTGGCGGAGGGCCGCGTGACTTCGACGGAGTTGTTGGAGCGGGCACTTGTCAACATTCACTCCACTCAAGCCACGCTCAACGCCTTCCGCGTGGTGCGCGATGACGCCGCCCGCGCCGAGGCCGCGCACGCCGACCGGCGCCTGGCAGCCGGCGAGCGCATGCCGCTGCTGGGCGTGCCGATCGCCGTGAAGGACGACGTGGACGTCGCCGAGCACCCAACCTCGTTCGGGTGTCCGGGCAGCTTCCCGGCGAAGTCGGAGGACTGCGAGATGGTCCGCCGTCTGCGAGACGCCGGAGCGGTGATCGTCGGCAAGACCAACACCCCTGAGGTGGGGCTCTACCCCTTCACCGAGGGCGCCGCGTTCGGCGCGACCCGCAACCCCTGGAGCCTCCACCACACCCCCGGCGGATCCAGCGGTGGCTCGGCGGCGGCCGTGGCCGGCGGCATCGTAGCGGCGGCGGTGGGCTCCGACGGCGCCGGTTCCGTGCGCATCCCCGCCGCGTGGTGCCACCTCGTCGGCGTCAAGCCCCAGCGCGGTCGCATCTCCACCTCGCCCGATCGCGATTCCTTCAACGGACTCACCTGCCTCGGCCCGCTTACCCGCACCGTCGCCGACGCCGCGCTCATGCTCGACGTGCTCAGCGGCAGCCACCCCGGCGACGTCGACGCTCCCCCTCCCCCGTCAGAGCCCTACGTCGAGGCGATCGCGCGCGAGCCGGACCCTCTGCGCGTGGCGCTCTCCGTGCGCCACCCCTATAGCGCCGCCCCCGTGCGCCTGCACCGGGAGATAGAGGCCGCGGTTACCCGCATCGGCAAGGTGCTCGGCGAGCTCGGCCACCACGTTTCGGTCAGCCACCCGCGTTACGGGCTGATGGGGCTCACGCTCGTCGCGCGGGGCGAGTCGGGCGTGCACCAGTGGGTCTCCGAAAGCGTGGCCGACCGCTCGGTGCTGGACGCGCGCACCCGTTCCACCGCGCAAATCGGGGGCGTGTTCTCAAAGTCCGTGCTCCCCTTCGCGCGGCGCCTCGAGACCCGTTTCCAGCGCCGTATCGGGTCGATCTTCAGCCGCCACGACGTGCTCATAGCCCCCACCAGCGCCTCCCCGCCGCTGCCCGTCGGCAAGACCGACGGGCTGAGCAGTTGGGCCACGCAGCGCATCATCGCCGGCGCCTGCCCCTACGCGTGGCCCTGGAACGTGCTCGGGTGGCCCGGCGTGAGCGTGCCCGCGGGCCTCACCGAGGAGGGCCTGCCGATCGGCGTGCAACTGCTCGGGCCCGCCAACAGCGAGCCGCTCCTGCTCTCGCTGGCCGCCCAGCTCGAGCGGGTGGAGCGCTGGCCCGAGCGCTTCGCGCCCCACGCCGTTCAAACCGCCGCGCGCGCATGACCGTCGCGGCGGTATCCGCCGGCGACCGGGACACTGTGGGGGTCCGCGAGCGCATGCTCCGCGCGACGCTGGAGCTGATCGCCTCGGGCGGGATCGCCGCGGTGACAAACCGCCGCGTGGCCGACGCGGCCGGCGTGTCGCTCGGCTCGCTCACCTACCACTTCGACACGCAAACGCACTTGCTGCGAGAGAGCCTGCTCCTCTACGTCGATGAGGAGACCGCTCGGCGCGAGCGGATCGCTCGCGAGCTGAGCCTCGAGAAACCGGGCGTCGAACAGCTCGCCGAAGCGGTCGGGCAACTGGCCGCGATCCCCTCCGACATCCCCCGGCAGATAGCCGAATTGGAGCTCCACCTGCACGCCGCGCGCGACCCCGAGCTGCGCGAGGCGTCACGGCGCTGCTTCGAAGCCCACGAGCAGATCGCCGCCGCCGCTCTCAACGCGCTTGAAATCCCCGACGGGGAGCGTCACGCGGCCACCGTGGTGGCGCTCATGACAGGGCTCGCCGTGCGGCGGCTGGCGGCCGGCGGACACGAACCCCAAGGGACCTCCGAGGCGTTGCTCGCCCTCGTGCGCGGACTCAATTCTCAGAGCCGCGCCGGATCGAGCCCGGAGGCGCCCACCGCGGCGACTAGGCGCCCACCCCGGCAGGACCCCTCGGGCAAAGCGCAATAGGCGCTCAACGTCCGAGCACGCGCAGGAGCTCGCGGGCTCGTCCGCGCACTCCGCCCACCAGCTCGCGAATCTCGGACAAGCCGGCTCGCAACTCCACGTCGCCGACCTCCACCGGGAGCATCGAGTCCTGCAACTCCCCCAACGCACCGTCGGCCCTGCTCGCGGCGTCGACGGCGGCCTCGATAAGGCCCTTGGTGGCACTCGACGGAGCAACAGGCGAGGGTGACACGAACGCGCGGCCGGGCAGCTCGTGGCGCTGCGCAAACCCCGCATACACGCGCTTGGCCCGCCCGTACGCCGCCTGGAGCGGCTGGAACAGCTGCTCTTCCAACCGCTCGGCCGCGCGCTCGTCGAGATGCTCATAGGCCTCGCTGAGCAGCGCGAGCGCCAGCGCGATCTCATCCGCCGCCGCGCCGAGCGCGTCGAGTATCTGCTGTCTGCCGTCGGCCGTGGTGTAGGTCATCGCACCACCCTAGCTGCGGGCGCCATTCAACCAGATCGAGATCTGCGTTGGCGAATCCTTCGTGGACGTAAGCGTTCCTCGTAGCTGCACCAGCAGTTCACGCTGCGTGTGAGATTGACGGCACATCTTCGATGGCCGTCTCCACAAGGCGCTGCACAACGTTGAGAAATGCTGCGAGTTCTTCGAGCTTTGGATATCCGGCGATCGTCGCGGTTAGCCCCGCGGCCAAGTCGGAAAGGCCCACCTCATTGAGCTGCCCTGGAAGCTCCGCTCGCGAGAGCGGGAAACGGTGGGCAGCGAGCAACTGCCAGCGGGCGGCGAGAGTCAGCGCTGTGCGAGCCTGCTCCACCGCAGCTTCCTGATCGCCGCTCTGCACCATAGCCACAGCAATCTTGAGCGACTTGATTGATTGGTCGGCCTTGCGGCTCACATCGGGCCACAATCCGCACTGTTCGATGAGTCGAAGGGTGTCTTTGACAATCCCGCTATCGAAGATGACCCGCCCGAAACGCAGCGACCACTGCGTGAAGTCATCCCCTTCCTCAAGACGAGCACTGACTACGGCAGATGAGGCGACATGTATGTCGAGATCAGCCGGAAGATCATCATGCGGAATCGCAACGCCAATGATGTGGTAATCGAGGTCGCTGATCGACGTGCGTGATCCTCGGGCGGTTGAACCAGTAAGCAGCAGCGCCTCTGCGTCCGCTTCGCGAGCACGGGCACACACAAGATCGTGAGCCACACGCAGGCGGGACGGAACTAGGAGGCGAACCTCGGCGGCAGTATCCCGCAAGGCACCGGAATTTCCTGGACCTCTGCTGGCTGGCCGGGCACTCATGACCCTGCCTCGGCAAGCTCTACAGCCGTTTCGACATCGGCTGCGAGATCCTCAAGAGATTGGTCATCTAGATCTGGCTCCTCGCCCTCATATACCGCTTCCTTGCGCGCATTGTTGAGAGTGCGTAGAACCGGCCCGAAATCGAAATAGATATGCCCTTTGTTGAATAGCTCCTCGGCGATCTCCACCTTCCTCCAGTGCTTTGGAGGGATCGATACGCCGTGCTGATCTGCGATGGCTGCAATCGCTGCCTCAAGCGACACGAACAGCCAAGTGACGGCCTCAGTGTAGTCCTCTGCCTCGACGGCAGGCAGCGCACGATCTAGGTGCTCCCTTGCGAGCTGCGCCTTTGCCTTTGGCGACATGTCCTAATGCTACGCCTCCCTGCGGCCTAGCTGGAAACGCTGTCCGAGACCGGCCGACGAATGCTCACGCGGGAACAGCGAGCCTGCGCCGGACGATCCCGGAGCCAACGGGCCGACCTTCTTCGCGCAGACCCTCGACGTAGAGAGCAAGTGCCTCCTGGGCGTTCTCGGTCGCTTCGTCGATGTCCTCGCCCTGCGTGTGCAGTCCAGGAAGGTCGGGCGCGTACACGTGATATCCGCCCTCGTCCTGGGGCTCGAAGACGAACTCGAACTCGCTCTGCTCGGCCATACGGTCAGGATACGCCAAGCGCTACAGACGACACAACTTTCGGCCATGACCTCACGCCATCCAGCCGGACTCGTCGGGCACCGAAGAGAGCCGCCGGACGTTCGCGGCGTAGGCTCGCTTTAGAGGCTGTCTCAATACCTCTTGGGGGAGGAGAAGCGGTGAATTTGTGACCTATTAGTGAGATTCGGAGCCCCTACTCCGGCACCGCGCGGCGCTTGCCCGAGGGTGCAGCATGCGCCGGGCGACATCCTGACCGCGGAGGCGGGCGCGGCGGCCTTACGGCCGGTCGCGTCCGCCCGCCTCCGTGCGTCCGTGCTCAGGCAGTCGGTACCGTCGCGCCTACTGCTGCTCGATCCCGTCGAAGCGGATCGCGGCTCGTGTCGCGAACACGAACTCGCCGCAGCGATGGACGAACCCAGCGCCGTGCAGCGCCGCCACCGCGTCGGTAGTGTCGAGCCTACGGCCAATCTCCATCACCAGCTCCTCGACGGACCACACGCACTGGCGATCGCTGAGAAGCAGCGTGAGGATGGTTGCCCTCGGTGCGGTGGTCGCGCTCGGCGACCGTCTCGTTACTCTCATCCTGCATAGGACTTACCTCCTGTGCCGGCCCCGGGCGGCTACCACCGCGCCGGGGCGCTTGTGTATGGACACGCCCACGCATCGCGCTTGGCGCGCTTGCTCACGCTCCCTGTGGGGGAGCACGATCGAGGTCGCCGGGCGCGACGAGTTCCGCGCCCGGAAACGCCTGCAAGATGTTCGAGACTGCCCTGATCTCGTCCAGCGGCAGCGTGGCCCTCCACACGTAGTGGACAGCGCGCTTGAGCCGCAACACACGCATGGTGCAGCCCGTCCGCATCGTCAGCCTGACCGAGACATGCACGATCGAGCGCGGCATCGCCGGGGAGCGTGCCGACTCCCACAGCGTCTCCTTGCCGCGCTTGCCCGTCACGAAGTACGACGACAAGTACGCCGCCGCCTTCTGTGCGGGTTGCGGCTTGATCTTCCGCTCCGCAAACCCGAAGCCGTAGTGCGGCGCAAGCTCGGCCAGGCGCCACGTAGAAGCGGGCACCCGCCATCTGCCGTGCCGTGCCGTAGGCGAGCACCGGATGGACGTGCAGCACTCCGCGTGCCTGCATCTCCCACATGCGCGCCACCAACCACACCGAGTCCTTCCCCAGCTTTTTCAACGTGTCCTGAGACGCGCGCCGGTGGAGCCGCCGCCACCGTTCCGCAGCCGAGTCGTTCCACGCGCGCGCCGCCATACGATCCACGCGACACCCGAGCTTCCCCGAGTGCTTGTGCTCGCCGAGAGCGGCACACACGCTCTCATCCCACGGCAACTGCTCGGCACCAGGAGCAGTGACCGCGCTGAGCACGATGTCGCCCCGCAGCACCTCCAGGTTGCGGAACAGCTTCTGGCGCTGATCCCCGGCCCAAACCGGACCGTACTCGGGACAGCGCCGGGAGCGGCAGACCTTTCCCCGGCCGTAAAGCCTGCGACCGCAACTGCAGCACCGGCCGACCACGCTCGGATCGACCAGCGGCGCTCGGCGCAACGGACAGGCACCCCTACGGTTAGCCATGTCGGAGCCCCCAGCGTCCCGACTTGGGTCGCATGCGACCCAACCGCATGCCCGCTGCGACCGCTTTGCGACCGCAAGCCCGCCGGGCTCCCGCAAATCGGAGGTTTTTCGTGCGCCCCGCTTCGCCCTGCTGCGCAAGCGTTTCTCCTGCGTCGATCCGCCTTTCGCGGACCTCCGCAGGAGACGCAAACCAGTGGAGACGGCGGGAATCGAACCCGCGTCCGCAGTCGCGTATGAATGGCTTCTACGAGCGTAGCCGGCGCTCTGGTCTCGTCCCTCGCTAGCCTCGCCGGCCGGGTTGCGGGGGACCAGCCTCCTTAGATGTTCCCGGGTCGGCGGAGGTGGACCTCACCGGGTGAGCCTGCTTTTTGATCCCGAGAACCCCCGCCGCAGGCGAGCGGGGCTCGAGACCTCACGTCTGAGTCTTAATCAGACAGCGAGGGCGTACTCGTGAGAGTCCGCACTTATGGTTTTCCCGGGTGTTTTACGAGGCCGCCCGGGACCTCGACTCGCCACCATCCACACGAGCCAACCGCGTCGAAGCCTGTCGTCCCCGTGGATGCAATGCCAGTCAAGTGTAGCGCCGCCGCCACGCACGGCGAACAAGCCGCCACGTGCGCCGATCTCCCGGAGGCCGGGCGCTCGTAGGCTCCGCGGCGCGACTTAACGAAAGCGACGCGGTTCCAAGCCGCTTCGAGGAACCTACCTCCGGTTGGCACGAGGCCTTCCGGTGGCGGGTGGCGCGGCCTTACACCTCAGTGGCCTCGCTCTTCGCGGCTCGGTTCCGCGTCTAGATCCAACGTACGCCTGTTTCCGACCCGCGTCAAGAGGGTTTGCGTAGTTCTCCCCGCACATTCCGAAGAAAGCTGTGGCGAGGTGAGTCGAGCCGGCGCAAACAGCACGCCAAGCGCGCCGTGGACCGCCGGCGAACCGTGTCTTAGGCGCCGCTTATCGCGGCTGCCACAATGGGGGTATGGATGGCGATGTGCCCGTTGTGAACGAGAACCCGTTCGGCGCCCCTATCGCGTCTCGCGCGGTGACGGCTCCGAGTTCGCCGATCGAGGGCGCGAACCCCGGGGAAGCGTCGTTTGGCAGGCCCTCGCGATCGCTTCGCCGGCGAGCCGGCGGGGTGCTCGCGGGCGTTGGCGCGCTCGCCGCGAAGTTCGCCGCATATCTGAAGGCTGCCGTGCTGGTGCTCCCCAAGCTCAAGCTGCTCACGACGGGAGGCACAGCGCTCGTGTCGATAGCCGCCTACAGCCTGCTGTGGGGCTGGCCGTTCGCGGCCGGCTTCGTGGCGTTGCTGTTCGTGCACGAGATGGGCCACGTCATCCAGCTGCGACGCGAGGGCATCAAAGCGAGCACGCCGATGTTCATCCCATTCCTCGGCGCGGCCATCTTCTCTCGTTCGCTTGGCGACAACGCGCTCGCGGAGGCACGCGTGGGCTTGGCGGGACCGATCCTCGGCACCATCGGCGCTGTGGGCGTTGGGGTTGCTGGCGCGCTCACCGGCAGCGACCTGCTGCTCGCGCTCGCCTACATAGCGTTCTTTCTGAACCTCATCAACCTGATCCCCGTCGTGCCATTCGACGGCGGTCGCGCGATGGCGGCGGTCGCGCCGTCTATGTGGTTTGTCGGCATCGGCGGTTTGGCGGCGATGATCCTGCTGCTGGGCAACCCGTTCCTGCTCATCTTCATCCTGCTCGCCCTGCGCGAGATGCCGCGCCGCTGGCGCCAGCTTCGCTCGCGCACGATCGAGCAGGCGGCCTACTATCGCGTGCCTCGCCGCCACCGGATCGCGATCGGGCTCCTATACATCGGACTGATAGCCGTGCTTGCGTTCGGAATGTCCCAAACTCATATCCTTGTGAGCGGCGGACACAGCTTTCGCTCGATCTGAGCTGTCCGCGGGGTCACAGCTTTCGCACCATCGGAACCGATAGCCTGTAGCGAGGGCCCGGGACGACATGGGCGAGAGCGACAGGTGAAAGCCAGGGGATCGAGGCGAAAATGGCAGGCATGGGCATGACGGCACGCGCGCTCGCGACGACGGCGCTCGCGACGGTGGCACTAGCGGCGACGAGTTGCGGCTCCTCTCCAAAGCCCCTCACCCGCGCGCAGCTCGCGACCAAGGCGAACGCCATCTGCAAGCGGATGAACGTGAAGTTGGAAACCTCCATTAAGGGCCCCGTGACCACCATGCAGAAGATCGCGCACGTCGCTCCCCAGATCGCCGCCTTCGAGGAGACCGCGCTGGGGGAACTCGGGAAACTCGTACCGCCGACAGAACTCGAACGCGACTGGAAGATCTTGCTCGCCGGCGCTCAAACCATCGCCGAAAACACTTCCAAGATCGGCGAATACGCGAAGGTCAACAGCACCTTCAAGGACGCCAAGAGCTTGATCAATTCAAGCGCCTCCATCCAAGCGCAGATGCTCCTAATAGCTAAGCGCGATGGTCTAAAGGAATGCGAACAGGTCGCCTAGCGACGCGCTTCCCTGATACCCCGTTCCATGTCGCGCTTTGACTCTCGCTCGCGGATAGACTGGCGCTTGTCGTAGAGGTCCTTCCCGCGGGCGAGGGCTATCTCGACCTTGGCGTGGGGACCCTTGAAATAGACGCGCGTGGGCACGAGCGTGAGGCCGCGCTCCGACACGCGTTCGGCGAGGCGCGCGATCTCCGAGCGGTGCAGTAGCAACTTGCGCGGACGCTCGGGATCGTGGTTCTCGCGCGAGGCGGGCAGGTAGGGCGGGACGTGAACCGAGTGCAGCCATAGCTCGCCGTCGCGGATCGCCGCGTAGCCGTCCTTCAACTGGGCGCCGGACGCTCGCAACGCCTTTACCTCGGTTCCGGCCAGCACCACTCCGCACTCGATCCGCTCCAACAACTCGTAGCGGTAGGAGGCGTAGCGATTGCTCGCCACGTCCCCCGCGCCGATCTTGCGCTTCTTGCCCTTCGTCTTTGCCATGTAGACGAGATTAACCGGCTGGAGCTAGATCGACGCGGCCCGCGGACGCGTCGACGCGCACCACGCGCACGTCGATCGGGTCGCCGAGCCGCAAGGTGGCGCCGGAGCGCTCGCCACGCAGGATCGTGGACTGGTCGTTGAGGGTCCACCAGTCGCGCTCCCGCTCGCCGGCGCCGCCTGCCTGCGCCCCAGAGTGCGCAGCCGTGAGGGTGAGCAGCCGCACGGGGAGCATGCCCTCAAAGACGGGCCCCTCCCCGGCCTCGCCTTTCGGCCTATTTCCCGCTGAATCGTGGGTTGCGTCCTCCCCCCTCTCGCGCGCGGCCGGGCGCTGACGGGGCGCCCCCCCAAAGGCGACAAACGCGCCAGCCGCGATCAGTCCCGTGACCTCGCCGGCGAAGACTTGCTCGTAGCCGCCGTCGAGCAGCATCCGCTCTAGCAGGAAGCAGGAGGCGACGTCGTCGGCTTTGTGCTCGATGCGGGCCGCGTCGCGCTCGCGCTCGGAGGTCCATTCGCCCAGCTCCACGAGCTTGCGCCTGCCGGTGGCGCGCTCCTCAGCGCCAATCGAGGCCAGTAGAGCGCGGTGGCAAACGATGTCGGGATAGCGTCTTATAGGCGAGGTGAAGTGGCAGTAGCACCGCGAGCGCAATCCCGCGTGGCCGAGGTTCTTCGGCGAGTAGTAGGCCTGCTTGAGCGAGCGCAGCACTAGCGAGCTGAGCGCCGCGCGGCCGTGGCCGGTACGGCGCACGTGCGCGTCCACGCGTCGTGAGATCTCACCTACGATCTCCGCCGCCTGGGTGGAGAACATCGGGTCAGGCAGCGACGGTGTGGGCACGCCGAGCGAGGCCAGCTGGGCGACGAGCGTGCGGATACGTTCAGGGTCGGGCCGCTCGTGCACACGATAGAGGCAGGGGACCGATGCCTGGGTGAGCTGGCGAGCGACTGCTTCGTTGGCGGCGATCATGAGGTGCTCTATGAGGCGGTGCGACTCCGTTTGCGGACGTGGGTGGATATCGCTGACGTTGCCATCCTCATCGAAGGCAAATTCGGGCTCCTCGGAATCGACGACGAGCGCCCCGGAGCGCTCGCGAGCCTCTTGCAGCGCCGCGGCGGCCTCGCGCGCAGCAGCTAGCGGAGCGCCCCACGGTTCGGGCGCGGGCTGTGAGCCGGCGAACACACGATCGACCTGCTCGTAGTCGAGGCGCATGTCGGAACGGATGATCGAGCGGTGAAATCCGGTGGACACCACCTCGGCGCCTCGCAACACGAGCTCCACCGTGACGGCGAGGCGCTCTACACCCGGCGCCAGCGAGCAGGCTCCGCTGGAGAGCGCGTGCGGGAGCATCGGCTCCACCCCACCCGGCACATATATGCTCGTGGCGCGTCTGCGCGCCTCTAGGTCGAGTGGAGAATCGAGCGGCACATGCGCGGCAACATCGGCGATGTGCACCCACACGCGCATCGTGGGGTGGGCGGGATCCAATCCAATTCGCTCAGCCGATATCGCATCGTCGAAATCGCGCGCGGTGGCGGGATCGACGGTGAAGGTCGGAAGATGGCGCAGGTCGCACCGCCGCTCATGCTCGGCGTC
>DATBTP010000182.1:0-11886 GCA_036559185.1 Solirubrobacteraceae bacterium
GGCGCGCTGTAGGTCGATACGAGTGGCCCGCTCGTGAAGTGCACGAGTATGTGGTACACGCCGCCCCGTTTCACCGCCACCACGCGGCTGAAACGCGAGCTCGTGGCCGTGGCGTGGCGAAGGATGCTTCCTTTCACGAACACCTCGCGGCCGTGCGTCTCGTGCATGATCGCCACCCCCACACCGTCGAGCGCCGGGCTCACCGTGCCGAAGAAGAGCGCCCTGCCGCGCGGCCCTATCGGTCCCATGCGGGCTTTGATGCGCACCGCCACGCCCTCGCCCGCTATCGGGCTCACGACCGGCGGGTTGGTGGTGGCAACGACCCTGAACTCGGTCGCTTGCGTGAGACCCAACACCGGGAAGCTGAAGCCGCCCGTGGCGGTTGTCAACTCGGGGTTGCCTATGTTCACGAAGCCCGCGGCGAAGGGGAAACCGTTGGCTTGCAACACCACCTCGCGGTTCCCGTTCCCGGTGCCCGACAGGGTGCCCTGGACGGTGATCGCGCCGCCCCACACAACCGGGTCGGGCGAGGCGAGGATGGCGAGCGACAGCGGCACCTTCTTCGTGAGGAAGGTTTTGTCGGCGCCGATGCTCGCGCCGCTCGCGTTTACCGCCACCAACCGGAAGTGGTAGACCGTGAGCGGCTGCAACCCACCCACGGCGATCGCCACCGACACGTTGCGCGTGCCCGCGCCGGCATCGAGGATGGTGGTCTGCAGACCGTATGTCTTCGTCAGTCCATACTGGAAGTAGTAGGAGGTGTCGGCTCCTTTCGGGTTCACCGATCCACCGAGCGTCGCCGATCCGAAGCTCACCGCGCTCGCTTTTCCGCTCGACCCGGTGGGCGCGGCGGCTCGCGCGAGCGCCGGCAGCGCCAGCGCGAGCGTCGTCACCAGTGCGACCGCGGCCGCTCGCCTGCTCGTATGTGTGACAACTCCTGCGCTCACGTCGGGCTCCTCTCGATGTCAACTCCTCAAGTAACCGTTCCCGCGCCCGTGTAAACACGTGCGGTCCCCAACCGATTCGCTTTGCGCGCGATTGGCATGCCGGACCAGGCGCGCCCAACTGTTCTTCCTCGCCGGGAAGGCGCCGCCGGCTAGCGCCAGTGAGCTACGCTCCCGCGGCCCCTTGGGGCTCGCCAACCGCAGAAGAGATCCGGAGGAGACCAGCATGTTCGTGTTCAAGGCAGCCGTCGTCGGGGCGGGCACCATGGGTGGGCAGATCGCCCAGACGATCGCCGCGGCCGGGTTCCCCGTGGTGCTCAAGGACATCCACCAGGATCTCGTCCAAGCCGGCCTGGACGAGGCCCGCACGGTGACCGAGGGTCAGGTGGGCAAGCTCGTCTCCAAGGAGCGCATCACCGCCGAGCGGGGCGCCGCCCAGATCGAGGAGATCCTCGGGCGCATCCACGGCACGACTTCCTACGACGCCTTCCGCGACGTCGACTTCGCGATCGAGGCCGTGCCCGAGCGCATCGACATCAAGCAGGCGGTGTTCGCGGAGCTCGACGCGGTCATCCCAGGCCACGCGATCCTCGCCTCCAACACCTCCTCGCTGTCTATCGCCGAGATCGCGGAAGCGACGCTGCGCCCCGACAAGGTGGTGGGCTTCCACTACTTCTACCCCGCCTCGGTGATGCCGCTCGTGGAGATCGTCGAGGGCGAGGAGACCTCGCCTGAGACGCTCACGGCCGCGCTCACGTTCGCGCAGGCCATCCGCAAGCAGCCGATCGCCTGCCTGGATGCGCCCGGGTTCGTGGTCAACCGCATCCTCATGGCGAGCATGTCCGAGCTGTGGCGCGAGCAGGAGGAGAAGAAACTGTCGATCAAGGCCATCGACGAGGGCGTCGGCGCGGCCGGAGTGGTGCCGATGGGACCCTATTTCCTGGTCAACCTGCTCGGTCTCGACACCGTCTTGCATGTCGCCGAACACGTCGCCGACTCCTACGGCGAGGAGCGCTTCTACGTGCCCAAGGGCATGCAGAAGCTCGTCTCCGAAGGAAAGCTGGGCGCGAAGACCGGCGGAGACGGCTGCTACAGCCCAACCGGCGAGGCCAACCTCAAGGGCGACGCCGACCCCGACACCTCAGAGCTCGTGGAGCTGCTCACGCTGAAGACGTTCGTCGAGGCCGCGCTCGTGCTGCAGGAGGGCATCGCCACCCACCGCGACATCGACTTCGGCATGATGGCCGGCGCCGGTCTGGACCCCCGCAGAGGGTTGATGCCGCCGTTCATGAAGGCCGATGCGGAGGGGCTCGACTCGGTGCTGGAGCGCTTGGAGAACGCCGTCGAGTCCTACGGCGATCGTTTCGCCCCGCCGCCGATCCTGCGCCGCCTGGTCGCCCAGGGGAGGCTCGGGCAGAAGAGCGGTCAGGGCTTCTACGCCTACCCCCAACCCGACTCCGAGCAGCCCGCGGAGGTCGTCACGCTGGAGAGCGCCAACGATCCCGGGCGGGGTGTGCGGTGCCCCGAAGGTGTCGCGATCGCCTGGCTCGCCAACGGCCAGATGAACTCGATATCCCCGCGGGTCATCGAGGACCTCGGCAAGGTTTGGCAGGCTGTCAAGGATGCGAACGTGAGGGCGCTCGTGATCGCCTCCTCCAACCCCTTCCTGTTCAGCGCGGGCGCCGACATCAAGGCGTTCACCTCGATGGACGAGAGCGCGGGCGAGCAGCTCATCCACGCCGCCCACGCGCTGCTGCGCGAATTCGAAAGCGACGGCATCGCCACGATCGCCGCGGTCAACGGGCTCGCCTTCGGCGGCGGCTGCGAGCTCGCGATGGCCTGCGACGTGCGCATCGCCGCGCGCTCCGCCATCTTCGGCCAGCCGGAGATCAAGCTGGGCATCATCCCCGGCTTCGGCGGCACGCAACGGCTGCCACGACTGGTCGGTGAGAACAAGGCGCTGGAGATGAACTTGGCGGGCGACCCCATCCTCGCCGAAGAGGCCTTCGAACTCGGCCTTGTCAACCGCATGGTCGACGATCACGAGCTACTCGACACCGCGCTCTCCTGGGCGCGCAAGCTCGCGGCCCAAGCGCCTGTAGCGCTCGAGCAGATCAAGCGCGTCTCCGGCGCCGGCGACATAGACGAAGGCATCGAGGCCGAGAAGCGCGGATTCGCCACGGCGTTCGCAAGCGCCGACGCCAAGGAGGGCATCTCGGCATTTCTCGGCAAGCGCGCCCCCCGCTTTCAGGGTCGCTGAGCGTGGGAATACTCCGGTAGGGCCTCCTCGGACGAAGGACGCGAGAGGCCTTGTAAGAGGACTCCCGCCTCGCCGTTTGCGTTCGCGATCTGTGGACAGCAGACACTACGTTCACAATTCGCGTCATTGCTCAAGATGTCGGGACCGGTTGCCGACACCTTTGCCGATGTCGATCACCGGCGAAGCATCCAGCGGGCAGAACAAGGAGGTCCACACGCTCTCTCCGGCTGCTCGCATGGAGCTCGAGCGCGATCTGCGACGCCTCGGCGAAGCGCTCAACGAACGGACGGAGCAAGTCGTCGCGGGCATCCTGCGACGCAACGACGAATCGGGAGTCGTGCTCGAGCCGATCGTCGAAGAGAGCTTCGTGAAGGTCGGCAGCGTGTCCACCGTGGCCGTCGCCAGATGGATGGCGGGCGAGGGCCCCGAGGTGGCTCGCGAGGTGGGACAGGAGTCTTGGAACATCTTCGGCCAGCTCGCCGCGCAGCGCGCCGCGCCGTTGAACGAGGTCACCAAGCGCTGCCTGCGCTGGCGCGACGCCGCCGAGGACGCGATCCATGAGGTCGCAGCCGCGCTCGTGTTGCCAGCAGGGGTTATCGATCGGGCGCTGGGGATGCTCCAGCGCAGCCTCGACGTCACGCTCGTGCGCATGTGCCAGTCCTTCGAGACCGAGCGTCAGCGTTCCCACGAGGAGCTCACTCGCCGTCAGGAGGAGCTTGCCTTCATGGCAACCCACGACGCGCTCACCGGCCTTCCCAACCGCACTCTCATCCTCGACCGCGTCGACCAGATGCTCGTGCGCGCGCGTCGCAATCAAACGCCCGTCGCCGCTCTTTTCGTCGACCTCGACAACTTCAAGGGCATCAACGACACGCTCGGCCACGGCGCGGGCGACGAGCTGCTGCGCGCGGTCGCCTCGCGCCTGGAGGGCGTCGTGCGCGACATCGACGCGCTCGGGCGTCTCGGCGGCGACGAGTTCGTGGTGGTGGCCGAAGGAATGTCGCTCGCCGCGGGTCCCGAGCTAATAGCCGAGCGGTTGCTCGCGGCGCTCAAGCAGCCGTTCAAACTCAAAGTCAAGGGAACCAACACGACACGCCTGCTTGTGACGGCCAGCGTTGGAATCGCGATGGGCGACAGAGCCACGGCCGAAGAGCTCTTGCGCGACGCCGACATCGCCATGTACCGCGCCAAGTGGGAAGGCAAGAACGGTTACGTCGTGTTCGAGTCGGGCATGGAGGACGCCGTCCAGAGCCGCATGGAACTCGAGATGGACCTGCGCGACGCCTATGAGCGGGAGGAGTTCTTCGTCGTATACCAACCTACATTCGACCTGCGCGAGATGGTGCCCACCGGCATGGAGGCGCTGATCCGCTGGCGCCACCCCACGCGCGGCGTCATGCAACCGGACGACTTCATCCCGCTCCTCGAGGAGACCGGTCTGATAGTGGACGTCGGGCGGTGGGTGCTGCGCACGGCGTGCCAGCAGGCATTCGAATGGCGCGAAGCCGGTCACCCGGTTGGCGTGGCGGTCAACGTCTCGGCGCGACAGCTGGACAGAGAGGAGTTCGTGGATGAGGTGCGCGAGGTTCTGAACGACACCGGGCTCTCGCCGCGGGCGCTGACGATCGAGATCACCGAGACGACGATCATGAGCAACGCGGAGGACATCGCGGGACGGCTGGCGGTCATAAAGGAACTCGGGGTCCGCATCGCGATCGACGACTTCGGCACCGGCTACTCCTCGCTTGCCTACCTCCAGCGCTTCCCGGTAGACGCGCTGAAGATCGACCGTTCGTTCATCGCGAGGATCCGCGACGACGCCGACGGTGAGACTCTGATCAAGACGCTCGTCCAACTCGGGAAGTCGCTGTCGATCGAGACCCTCGCCGAGGGGATCGAGCAGGCGCGCGAGCTCTCGATGCTGCGGGGGGAGAGCTGCGACACCGGTCAAGGATTCCTGTTCGCGCGCCCACTCGACGTAGACGATTGCCAAACGTTCCTGGAGAACTGGGCCGGACCCCACCCGCCGAGCGCGCTCTCCGGTCCTCGCCTCACTGCCTGACAGACTTCACCAAGTCCCGCTCGGGCGCGATCCGCCAGCGCGAGGCGAGTCCTCGCAGATTCTCGTCCAGCTCCCAACGGTCGGCCAACGCATCGCCCTCGTATTCCAAGCTCGCGCCCTTCAGCGCCATCGAGCCGCTGTTGTCGCCAATCGCGCGCAGCTCCGCCAGCTCGGAGTCGCCGAGCGGATTCTCGACCGGCAGCGCCGCAAGCTCCGCGCGCTTGCGCTCGATCGGGCGGGCATCCTCGCCGCTCTCTTGGATGAGGGTAGGCGCCACGCACTCCACGGCCTCGTGCGCGAGATTCCACTCGCACGCGAGCTGCAACGTGCTCAGGCCATGACGCTCGGCATACGGGCGCATTCGCTCCAGTCTCTCCACCCCCGCCTCAACCCATCCCTCTGCTCGAAACTTACGGTGGTCATACGCCGCGAACGCATGACCGGGCAGGACGTCGCCGTGGAATACGCCGCCGTAGTCCACAACTCGGGTGATCAGCTTTACCCCGTGGCTCGCGGCGGCGTCGAGCACCAGCTCGCCCGGCCACGGCTCCATCGGGCTGAGGATGATCATCCCCCAGTCGAGCAGCTCCCCGAAGCGTTCCAGGCAGTCGATCAAGTCGAGCGTGAACCCGTTCGCGGGGCCCGGCGCCACCCCGAGCAGGCGCGTGAGGCCGGCGTCGCGTACGGCCCGCATCCCCTCCCACACCGCCTCGCTCGTGTACCCCGTGCGGTCGGGGTTGTGCAGCATCAGGAGGTCAAAGCGATCCACGCCGAGCCGTCGCAGGCTCTTCTCGGTGGCCATGCGTATGTAGTCGGCGTACTCGTCCTCGCCGCGCAAACGGGGGTCGGTGAAGCGCGGAAACCCCTTCGCGCCCTCGCGCTCGCCCTCATAGAAGTCGTGTCCGACGGCGCCCACCAGGCAGAAGCTCTCCCGCTCTGAGCTCTCGATCGCGCGCCCGAGCAGGCGGTCGGCCTCGCCCGCGCCGTATGCGTCGGCGCTCATGACGGTGTCGATTCCATCGCCCGGACGCAGCAGCGCGAGCAGACGCTCGTCCTGAAGCGGCTCGCCGAAATGCATGAAGCGCCCGCCGCTCCACGTGCCTACCATCGTCCTCGTGGGATCCATAGAGCGTGAACTCTACGACCACCGCTTCGCTCTACGCCCTCCTCGGAGCCTGGGGGATCTGTGGGGGATAGGTCCTGAGTGGTCAGCTCTGGGAGAAGCCAGAGGCCGTGCGCGCGCGTAGCGCCGCTTCCAGGCGCTCGAGCGCGTGGCGCGCCGTCTGTGCGTCGGGGTGCTCCTGTCCGCCCGCCGCCACGGGCCTCCCCGGCGGGTTTGTCGCGTCGCCGCGATCCCCCACATCCGGGAGGGCTAGGCGCGCGTTGCGCTCCACGCCCTCCCGCAAGCCCTCGAGCTCCTCGATTCGCCGCGCGAGGTCGGCGCGTCCCTCCCCTGGCAGCTCTCGCAACGCGGCCGCATAGGCGTGGCGCAGCTCGATCGCCGCGAGCGCGAGCCTGCCGGCGTCGAGGTCGAGCCGCGCGCGCAGCGCCAGCTCCTCACACAGCAGCGCCTCTCCGCGTCCCGACAGCAGCACCGCGAGTCGCTCCTGCGGGCGCAGCACGCTCGCGCGCCGGCCGCCGCGCTCGCGCGAGAGCACCAGCTCGCGCGCGTCGCGCCACAAGCCGTCGGCCACCAGCTCGCCCTCCCCGTATCCCGCTCGCACCACGAGCGCCTGGGCGGGGGACACCTCGTGCACGTGCGGCGTCGCCGCCGCTATGCGGTGCGCGAACAGCATTCGGTTGAGCGCGTTCGTCCCTCTCCGCGCCTCGCCCTCGGGGTCGAGGTCGCCAAGCCAAGCGCGTCCCTGCGCGTCGGTCGACAGTGGCACGGTGTCCACCACCGTCGCGCGAGCCACCGGCACTCGGGCGGGCTCGGGATCGGCGGCGCGCGTGCGCGCGCGCCGCCGCAACATGCCGCGACGCTCGCTGCCCACGGTTCCCAGCACCACCACGTGCTCGGGCTCGTTGCGCTCGAGCCCGTCCGCCTTGCGCAGGAGATAGCGGCCGTCGGCGGGACCGAGCTCCCACGCGAACTCCATCTGCACGAAGGTGAACAGGCGCTCTCCCATTCCCGCACGGTACCCTTTGCGCGATGTCCGACCACACCAGAGCGGCCGCGGGGCTGCGCGAGCGTTTGACCAGCGGCACCGAGGACAAGCTCGGCAAGGCGCTGGCCGACCTGTTCGAGAACCCGCTCGTATCCGGCACCATCGGTCGCGCCTTCGACGCGCGCGAGCGCGCGGCCCAGGCGCAAGAGCTGGCGTTCAGCGCGCTCAACATCCCCACCGCCGCCGACATCGAGCGCCTCACACGGCGCCTGCGCTCTGTGTCCCAGCGCCTGGAGGGCATCGAGGATGGCGTGCACCGTCTCAACCGCGCGCTCTCCGACGGCGGCGTCGAGCGCCGTCTGGCCTCGATGGAAGAGCAGCTCAAGACACTCAGCGGCAAGCTCTCAGGCGGCGCGGCACCGAAGGCGTCAGCACCGAAGGCGTCAGCACCGAAGGCGGCAGTCGAGCGTCCGGCTTCCAAGCGCGCCTCGCCCAAGCGCTCCACCGGCGCCTCCAGGGCGAAGAAGGGCTCCTGAGCGACGTCTACTCGGCGAGAGCCGTCGCGGCGGCCCTCCCCATCGTCTCGGCCGCCTCCAAGAGCGCGTGCTCGTCGATGCGCGAGCGATTGCCGTTTCCGTCGAACGTGTCGCTCACCGTAAGTAGGCACCCCACCTCGATAGCCGCCCGCTCGCCCACGGCGAACAGCGCGGAGGCCTCCATCTCCACGGCGATGGCTTCCTCGGCGCTCCACTTTCCGATGCGTCCCTGACCGGGTTCGTAGAAGAGGTCGGTGCTCACGATCGTGGCGTTCCCGTGGGCTCGTCCCCGGTGTCCCGCGAGGGCGTCTTCGAGTCGATCGGTAAGCGCTCGGTGTGGGTATGTACGCGCGTACGTGCTCCCGCGCGTGCGCGCGCCCGCGTGAGCGCGCGAGCGCTCCTCCGGTTCGTGTTCCGCCAACGTGGTGGTCTCCACCACGGCGCTCGCAGGCGCGCAGCCGGCGGTGGCGCCTGCGATCAATGCCGCGCTCGTCCGGTCGGCGGCGGCGCCGGCGAGCAGTGCGGCGCTCGTCCCGTCGGCGGCGATCGCCTCGCGCGCCACCACGAGATCCCCGAGGCGGAGCGTGGGGTGAAGCGCGCCGCAGGTTCCCACGCGGATCGCGCGCTTCACGCCCAGCGCGATGAGCTCGTGCAATACGATCGCCGCGCTCGGCCCACCCATACCCGTGCTCTGCACGGTTAGCAACGCCCCGTCCATCGCCTCTCCCGTATACCCCCACAGCCCGCGGTGGTGGTTGAACATGAGCGGTTTCTCCAGCAACAGCTGCGCCAGCGCCAGCGCCCGGCCCGGATCGCCGGGCAGCAACACCCGCTCGGCGAGCTCCGCGGTCGGGCGCAGGTGGATCGTCTCCATGTGATTCATCGGCCGCGACTCTAGACTGCCTCTCATGAGCTCGCCCTTCTCATCCCCGAAAGAGTTCAAGGAAGTGATGGACCGCCTCTTCACGATGATGAGCGAAGACGCGGATATGGGCCCCGCGCTACGCGACGCCGACGTGCCGCAGCGCTTCGAGTTCGACGACCTCGACCTGGTGATGAACGTGCGCGCCGCCAAGTCCGATGACCCGCCCGCCCAGGAGGAAGCGAACCTCTACTGGGAGTGGACCGACGATGTCGATTGGAAGCCGCGCGTTCAGATGAAGATGTCCTCGGAGGTCGCCAACCGCTACTTCCAGGGCAAGGAGAACATCCCGCTCGCGATCGCCCGCAGGCGCATCAAGACCGGCGGCGACATCAAGGCATCGCTCGCGCTCATCCCGATCACCAAACCGGTGTACGCGCGCTACAGGGCGATGCTCAGCGAGTCTTACCCCCACCTGGTGGTCTGAGCGGGTGGCGCGCACCACAAGGCGCCGCGGCCGCTCGCGCCGCGGGCGAGCCGCCGCCGATGAGGAGCTGGTGTCGCGGCACACGCCCCAGCCCGCTCCCGATCTTGCCGAGCCGAGCGGACCGTTTGTCGAAAACGACTCCACGGAGCGCTCCGGGCAGGGCGAGCCGACGCTTGCCGGCGTGGCGGCCGGCGCGGGCGTGTCGAGCGCAACCGTGAGACGCTGGATAAGGGAGGGGCTTGTACCTCAGTACGAAGGCGAGTGGACTCCAGCCGCGGTCGCGCAGGTGAGGATCGTGGGTCGCCTGCGCGACCGTGGTCACACCCTCCAGGAGATTCGCCGCGCCAACGAGAGCGGCCAGCTCGCCGGCTACGTACAGGGCATGTTCGCGCCCCCAGAGGGCCGCTTCACGCTGGAGCAGGCCGCGCGCGAGGCGGACATCGACCAGTCCATGATCGAGCGGCTCTACATGAATCTCGGATTGAGCGCGCTCTCGCTCGACTCGATGGGCGAGGAAGACATGGAGATGGTGCGCTACATCGCCGCCATGCTTTCCGCAGGTATGCCGGAGGCGGTGCTGCTGCAGCTCGCGCGCGTGTATGGCCAGACGATGGCGCAGATCGCCGACGCCGAGGTGCGTTTGATCCACATCTACGTCCACGAGCCGATGATGCGCGAAGGCCTCCCGGGAGCTGAGATGGCGGAGGCGATGGAGGGTCTCGCGGGCGACCTGCTGCCGTTCGCCGCGCCGTTCATGCGCTACCTGCACGGCCGTTTCCTCGGCCACTTCATCGAGCAGGACGTGATCGGCCACATGGAGGCCGACTTCGCCGACACCATCCCCGAGGAGGGGCGCATGCGGGTGGTGATCGCCTTCGCCGACCTCGCCGGCTACACGCGTCTCACCGAGGAGCGCGGCGACGAGGAGGCGGTGGGCGTCGTGGAACGCTTCGTGGAAGCCGTCGAGCAGACGCTCCCGATCGACGCGCGCGTTATCAAGACGCTCGGCGACGAGGTGATGGTGGTGGGCGCCGACGCCAACGCGCTCACGCGGTGGGCCGTGGGCTTCCAGCGGGAAACCGCGCTCGATGCCCCCGCGCCGCGCATCGGCATTCACTACGGCGAGGCCATCTACCGCGACGGCGACTACTACGGTCGCGACGTCAACCAGGCCGCTCGTGTGGTGGCGCGGGCGGCCGGGGGAGAGGTGCTCGTCACGCGTCGCGTGGTCGACACCGCCGCCGGCGTGGATGGGCTGCGCTTCGAGCTGATCGGGGAAATCGGGCTCAAGGGCTTCTCCGAGCCGATCGAGCTGTTTCAGGCGCTGCCCTCGGAGGACTGACCCGCGATCCGCGGTCGATCGCCCCTCTCTTCGCGGTCTTGTGATGAGGTGAAGGTCATGACAACGGTTGAGGACACACGCGAGCTCGTACGTGCCGGCGGGTTGCTGTCCGGCGATGGGGCGGTCGTGGCGATGCTCTCCGGTGGGCGCGACTCGGTGTGCCTGCTCGACATCGCCGTGGCGCTGTGCGGGGCCGAGCGGGTGCGTGCGCTGCACGTCAATTATGGCCTGCGGGCGGAGTCGGGCGGCGACGAGGCCCTCTGTCGCGAGCTGTGCGAGGCGTTGGGTGTGCCGCTCGAGGTCGTTCGCGCCGCGCGGGAGCCGAACGCCGTGGGCAACCTCCACGCCTGGGCGCGCGACTTGCGCTACGGCGCGGCCAACGAGCTTGCACGGCGGCTGGACATCGCGTCGGGTGTCGCCGTCTCGGCGGAGGGGGCCGCACAGGGTCACGCGCACGGGGGGGCCCGCGTGGCCGCCGGCCACACCGCCACCGACCAGGTGGAGACGATCCTCTACCGGCTGGCGGCCTCGCCGGGACGCCGTGCGCTGCTGGGGATGCCCGCGAGCGAGGGGCGGTTGGTGCGCCCGCTGCTCGAGATCACGCGCGAGCAAACCGCCGCCTACTGCACGCAGCGAAGCCTGGCGTGGCGCGAGGACCAGAGCAACGACAGCCCCAGCTACGCCCGTGCTCGGGTGCGCCACGGGCTCGTTGGAGCGCTCGACGCCGTGCACCCCGCGGCGCAAGCCAACGTGTTGCGAACGGCTGAGTTGTTGCGCGAGGAGACCGAGCTGCTCGACGCGCTCGTCGACGCCGAGCTGGAAGGCGGGTCGAGCGTCTCGATCGAGCGCCTGGCGGAACTTCCGCCGGCGCTCGCGCGGCTGGTGGCGATCCGTTTGGCCGAGGACGTCGCCGGGACGTTCGTGCCGCGGGCGGGGGAGCGCGTGGGAGAGATACTTGCGCTCGCACACCGCGGCGGGTGCGCCGAGCTGCACATCGGTGGGCTCGTGGGAGCCGTGATCGAAGGGGGCGAGCTGCGCATGGTCAGAATCCCCTCGCGCACGCGCGGATAGACTCCGCCGCCGTGCCCCCCGACGACTCCGCCTCCGTACCCACCGACGAGCGCATCCAAGGAGGCGGTCCCGCCGGCGGGACCGGGGGTGTCGGTGAGACACTGGTCCTATCCGACGCGCTGCAGGAGCGCGTGCGTGACCTGGCGGGCGCGATCTCCCGCGACTACGCAGAGCGACGCCTGCTGCTCGTCTGTGTGTTGAAGGGCGCGGTGTT
>DATBTP010000183.1:0-5648 GCA_036559185.1 Solirubrobacteraceae bacterium
GCGCCCGCCAGCGCCACCGCTCCCACCGCGATTGGTCCCCGTCGCGAATGGCTTGGGATCTCCATCCGCGGCATCGCCGCAAGCTGGGGCCCGTGATCGAGCACGAGCTCCGACCACAGGCGATCCTCGAACTTAGACATCTACATCCTGCTCCTTTCTCAGCCGGGCGCGTGCGCGGGAGAGCCGTACACGCAGGCCGCCCGAGGACACCCCGAGCGCCTTTGCGGCTTCCTTGGGTGTAAGTTCCGCGACATCCACGAGCTCGATCGCCTCGCGTTCGAGTGGTGAAAGCGTGTTCAATCGCGCCACGAGCTCGCGACCTCTCCGCGCGGCGTCGATCCGTTGCTCGAGCTCCTCCGTCTCGTTGGCGTCGAGCGGCCGGCGACCGCCATGTCGCGCCGCCGCGTCGCGCTCACGCGTGCCGCGCTCGCTGTGCTTGGCATACACATGTCGAGCGATCGCGAACAGCCACGGTCGCACGTCTCCGCGGCGGGGATCGAACGACGCGTACGACCGCATAGCCTCGAGGAAGGTGTCGGCGGTCAGGTCCGCCACGGTCTGCGGCTCGCGGCTACGCCGCGCGAAGTACGCCGTAACCGCGCCCACCTGCGATCGATACACGCGCTCGAAATCGCCCAGCAGGCCCGCGTTGTAACTCTCCACCTCGCGCTCGATGCTCTCCCCAGCCAAGAGGCTCACAATCAGTAGTTGGCGTTCGGGCCTCAGAGCGTTACATGTCGAGCCGCCACTTCCAGCACGCCAGCGCCCGTGCCGGCGCGTGCGCTGGGTGTGCGCGTGCGCCGGGTGTGCGCGTGCGCCGGGTGTGCGCGTGCGCCTGCGGCCGCGCCTCCCCTGGGGCCTGGAGCCTAGACTCGACGCCTTTACCGTCGCGCCTCGGCCAGCTAACATCGCTTGTGTCCTTTGCGGGAGGAGCAACGCATGGCCCATCTCCAGCAGCCCACCTTCGATCGTGACCAAGCCCGCCGTCTCGGCGGGCGGCGCATCGACGTCCAGTGGGAGCGGTTCGCCGGCTACAGCGGCACTGGCGAGGACGGCGCCACCGACGGGCCGCCCGGCGTCCACGACGAGGAGTTGGCCGCTCGTGAGGCCCTGAGGGCGCAGGTGGGCAGGCTGGAGCGAGAGCTCTCAGCGCTGATTGCCCACACGTTCCCTCACATACCCTCGGGCGATCGCGGCGGCGAGTCGTTCAGCGGGCCGCGCCTGCTCACGCTTGCCGAGCTCGAGCGCCTGCGCGACCGCCTCGTGCGGCGCGTCGGCGAGGTGCATCGGGAAGTCGAGGAGCGCACGGCCCTCGAGCGGCGCTCGCGCGAGTTGCTGCGACGGATGAGGCTCGAGCCGGGCCGCTACAAGTTCGCACGCGTGCCCGTCGCCGATCTCGGCGACGGGCACTGCGGTGTGTGGGAGGTTCGACCGCGCCTCGGCCCGATTGGCATGCTCGCCGGCTGGTGGCAGGTCAAGCTGTCATCCGGCTGCCCATAGCTGTGCTCGGCCCCATCTGGTGTGCGGTGAGCCATGGGCTGGTGGGCGCAACCGATCCGCTTGTCGCCGTGAGCATCGCCGCGAGAGTACGGCGCTGGCGCTCTGTCATCGAGCCCACGGTCTTCTGCTCGGACATGGGGACCTGCGAAAGGAACTTGCGGCAGCGCGTTTGACCCCAGCGACGCTGGCTTGTCAAAAGGTCGGCGACCGCCATGCTCTCGGCCTCCCACGGGCATTCTAGGATCACCTCGGCCACCCTTGCCTCGCCGCTTGCCACACGGCGCTTGAGGTCGGCGCGGGCGAGCCTCACCTTGTTCGCGCGTTCGAGCGCGCGCATGTGCTGTGGGCTGGCAGGGGCGATTGTCGCTGTCGCGTTCATGGATGCTCACTCCCCGTCGCCGCCGTGGGTGTCCCGCGGCGTGCAACAAAAATTGGCTGGTTGACGAGTAGACGCCGCTCGAGCGGTCCGTGGCTATCCCTCGCGAGGCCTGTCGCGAAAGCTCCCGGCACCCCTCTACCGATGGCTTATGGGCGAGTCTCGGACGATCGTGCGTTACGTCATGAGAAGCTAACCAGCGCGGCGCCCCGGGTCAACCGCGTTCTCTCCAAACGTTCGCTAGAAGCGGGCTTTTTTGGTGGCCTCAGAGCTTGTGAAGATATGGACAAGCGGTCCGCCGCCCTTAGGCCGTTCCGGCTAGTAGAAGCGCTCGGGTTAGCCTACCCACGGCGACGTCGCCACGGGTTGGTTTCCGGGCTCGCGCGGGCCGGGTAGCGGGCCGTGCTCGGACTCAAAGGCGCGCTTCACCGTCGCAAACACCTCAAGTGCTCGGTCGAGCGTGGCGCGATCGTGCGTGGCCATCACGCTGGTGCGCAGCAGTGCGCCTCCGGGTGGCACGGCGGGGTGGAGCGCGCAGTTGGTGAATACGCCACCGTCATATAGGGCGCGCCACAACAGCGCCGCCTTCCAGTCGTCGCCCACGAGTACCGGCACGATTGGGGTGACGATGCTCTCCACGGGGCTCTCCGGCCGGGGGCTCGTGCGTACCGGCTCGCCTCGCAACGTCCTATAGCCGAGCGCGGCGAGCCCGTCCGCGAGATAGCGCGCGTTCTCGAGCACGTCCGCCAGCAGCGCCGGCCCTTCGGGCGAGCGGATTATTCGCAGCGCCGCCAGCGTCGCGCCCAGCGCCGCCGGCACAGCCGAGGCGGTGAACAGGAAAGCGCGGCTCGAGATGCGCAGGTAGTCGATCACGTCCGCGTCACCCGCCACGAAGCCGCCGCACGCCGCCAGCGACTTGGAGAAGGTGCCCATGCGCAGGTCCACACGCTCCTCCACGCCGAGTAGCTCGCAGGCACCCGCGCCGCGCGCGCCGAGCACGCCCGCGCCGTGGGCCTCGTCCACCATCACCCGCGCGCCATACCGCTCGCACAGCTCCACGATGTCCACAAGCGGCGCCACGTCGCCCTCCATCGAGAATACGCCGTCCACCACCACCAGCACGCCGCCGCCGTCCTGCTCGGCACGCTGCAGCGCGCGCTCGAGCTTGTCCATGCGGTTGTGCCTGAAGGGGCGCATCTTCGCCTTTGAGAGCAATACGCCGTCGAGGATCGACGCGTGGTCGGCGGAGTCCACGATCACGGTGTCCTTGGCGTCGAGGATCGTTCCGAGGGTGCCCGCGTTGGCTTGGTGGCCGGTGGTGAATACGAGCGCGTCCTCGCTTCCCATCCACTCGGCGATCTCTCGCTCGAGATCCAGATGAAGGGGCGTGGTTCCGTTCAAGAGGCGCGAGCCCGTGAGGCCTGTGCCGTAGCGCGCGAGCGCATCGCGAGCCCCCCCCATCACGCGCTCGTCGCCGGTGAGGCCGAGGTAGTTGTTGGAGGCTAGCATGATTCGCGGCGCCCCCTCCATCTCCACCACCGGCATCGCGGGCGACTCCACCGTGCGGAAGTAGGGCATCAAGTCTGCCTCGCGCGCTGCCCGCAAGAGCGCCTCGCGCTCGTGGCCGCGAACCTTGGCGAAGACGTCTGTTGAGGTGTGCATGTAGGGTCTCGCTTCTATGCCGGTCAGCGTCAAGGAGGTCTCTTCTCGGAAGGATCTGAAAGCGTTCATCGACCTCCCCTTCCGCCTGCACTCTAACCATCCCCTGTGGGTGCCTCCGCTGAAGATCGAGCGGCGGTTGTTCCTCAACCGCAAAATGAACGCCTTCTTCACGCACGGGGAGGCCAAGTACTTCCTTGCATGGCGCGAGGGGCGCGTAGTTGGACGCATCACCGCGCAGGTGAACCACGCGTTCAACGACTACCAGAAAAAGAATTGGGGCTGGTTCGGGTTCCTCGAGTTCGAGGACGACCAGGAGGTGCTCGACGCCCTGCTCGCCGCCGCCGAGGGCTGGCTGCGCGAGCGTGGCAAGGAGCGCATGGTGGGGCCCGCCGACTTCGCGATGAACGACGAGAGCGGCGTATTGATCGAGGGGTTCGATCTGCGCCCGATGATCCTCCAGCCGTGGCACCCCCGCTACTACCAGCAGCGCATGGAGCAGGCGGGGATGGCCAAGGCGATGGATCTTCTCATGTGGAACCTGGAGGTGACCAACCGCGACAAGGTGATGCCCGTCATTTGGGAGCTCGCCGAGAAAGTGCAGTCCGAGCACGGCATCCGTGTGCGCCCGATGCGTCGACGCCAGCTACGAAAAGACCTCGATGCTTTCGCCGAGGTCTACAACTCCGCGTGGTCGAAGAATTGGGACTTTGTGCCGTACTCGAAGAAGGATCTGGATGCGCTTTCGCAGGAGTTGCAGCTCGCCTTCGACAAGCACTGGTTCATGCTCGCGGAGCGCGAAGACACCGGCGAGGTGGTGGGCATGGCGATCACCGTCCCCGACCTCAACCAGGTGCTCGAGAAGATGAAAGGCAAACTGTTGCCGCTGGGCTGGTGGCACTTCTTGAGAAAGGGCCGCATCATGGACCGGGTAAGGGTGGGCTTCCTCGGTGTGAAGCCCGAATACCAGCACACGGGTGTGGCGGCGAAGCTGTATGAGGAGCACTTCGACGCCGCCGAAGCCCGTCCTCAGAAGGGCGGGGAGATGGGCTGGATCCTCGAGGCCAATACCGCCATGAACCGCGGCATGGAAGCCATGGGCGGCAAGGTGGTCAAGCGCTACAGGGTGTACGAGCGGGTGCTTGAGCCCGCCGCTTCTGCCTAACGGCCGTTCTCGCGGCAGGACCCGGCGTTGCGGTCTGGGACGCCCTTTACACTGGACCCGGTGATCGAGAGCGGCGATACGGAGGAGGTTGACGCCCTTCCGGTGCTTGCGCCCGAAGTTAGGCCGCTCGCGCTCGCGAACCGCTCGGTGGCGCCGGCGGTGCAGACGGCGGCGGTGGCGGCCGGCGGGTTCGTCGCGGGCGCGGTGATGGTGAGAATGCTGGGAAGACGCCACCAGCGAGCGCTCGCCTTGCGCACCACGCGGAGGCTGAGTCGCCGCAAGCAGCCCAGTCGCGAGCTTGCGGAGATAGTGGCTTCGCGGTCGCTGCTCGTGGACGTTCACCTGCTCTCCTCGCCCGCCAAGGGCCGTTGAGCGCCACCGCACTGCGTTCTCCCGCGACGGGAGAGCGCCACGCCGAGGGGCGGTGCCAAAATAGGACCGTTGCCACGACCGGCGGCTTTCATGAGTCGCGCGTTGAAGTAACCCCGGCCTCGCCCTATCGCCTGCCGCTCGCCGGTGGCGTGGACGGCACGTTGCGTCGTCGCGGGAATGTGCTGGAACGACTGCTCCATCACCACGGGGACCGTCACGGCGGCGACGAGGAGCTTCGTGGGCGGGCTGGTGATGGGCGGACCGGTGACTCCGAGCCGGTGGTGGTGAGGGTCGCCCAGACGGCCCCCGACGCGGTGCTCTTCGGCGCGAGGGCACGCACGCCGGAGGCCGCCGGCTATGGGATCGAGCGGATGCGCTTCGCGCTCGGAGTGGATGACGATCTAAGCGCCTTCCACAAGCGGTTTGCCCGCGACCCGCTGATCGGACGCTCGGTGCGCGAGCGGCCGTGGCTGCGCGTGAGGCGCCGCCCGGAGCCTTTCGAGGCGCTCGCGTGGGCGATCTGCGAGCAGCTGATCGAATTCGAGCGCGCCGCAGCGATCCAAAGGCGCATAGTGG
>DATBTP010000184.1:0-11053 GCA_036559185.1 Solirubrobacteraceae bacterium
ACGCGCGCACCCTACCCAAAAATCGGCGCGACACGCATACGCGGGTCTCTCTTGGGTGCTGTTCCAGCCGGCACATGTGCCGGCTGGCGGAGCCGCACATGTGCGGCTCCGTAGCGACCGGTACATGTACCGGTCGCCCGTGCCGTGCATGCACGGCACGGAACCCAAGAGGACCCCTAAGAGACTTCGGCGGGCTCGTCCTTGCCCTGCAGGCGCTCCCGCCCGCGCTGCACCGCGGCGATGAACTTCGAGAGGTTGACCTCGAGCGTGTTGAGGATCTCATCCGCGTAATCCTCGGCGCCGAGGCGGATCTCGCGCTCGCGCGTGCGCGCATCCTCGATGATGTCCTCCGCGGCACGCTCGGCCTGCTTTGTGACCTCCTCTTCGCCAACCAGCTGCTCCTGGCGCTCGCGCGCGTCCTTGACGATCCGCTCGGCCTCCTTCTTGGCCTCCGCGAGCATCTCCTGGCGCTCCTTGACGATCCACCGCGCCTGCTTGATCTCCTCGGGGATGGTCGCGCGCATCTGGTCGAGGATGTCGTAGATCTCCTCCTTGTCGACCCTCACCTGGTCTGTGAGGGGCACAGGCTTGGCGTTGTGCACGAGATCGTCGAGCTTGTCAATCAGCACCAGCACGTCCATCAGCTCTCACCTCCTGCGAGCGTCGAGCCCGACGGAGCCATGGGGCGCCACGACATGTGAGCGGGGTTGTCTGTGATGATGGGTTTCACGTCTGCAAAGTTCGTCAACGTCGCAACTCTTCCTGCAAGCGCCTCGCCACCTTCTGGGGCACGAGATCGTCGATCCGCCCGCCGAACGTGGCGAGCTCCTTCACGCCGCTCGAGGAGAGGAAGCTGTATTGCGGGCTCGCCATCAGATACACCGACTCTATCTCGGGATCCTGCCTGCGGTTGAGCTGGTTCATCTCGAACTCATACTCGAAGTCCGAAATCGCCCGCAGTCCCTTCACGATCGCCTTCGCCCCCACCGCGCGCGCGAAGTCCACGACGAGCGTATTGAACGGCTCGGCTCGCACCCCGGGCAAGTCCTCGAGCGCCTCTTCGATGAAACTCATGCGCTCCTCGATGTCAAACAAGCTCTTGTCCTTGCGCACCGAACGGTTCACCACCGCCACCACCACCTCGTCGTAGAGGTCGGCCGCGCGCCTGATCACGTCCAGATGGCCGTTGGTGATCGGGTCGTAAGACCCGGGACACACGGCTACATGCCTATCGATGCTCATCCTCGCCCTCCGTAGCCTCAGCGCCCAAACGATGAATTGTGATCACGGTGTCTCCATAACGTCTTTCGCGCTCCACCGCCAGCGCCAGGGCTAGCGGGGCTCGTCGATCGCTCTCCACAACCACCCGCGCCTCGGGGGCCAGCAGGCCGGACAACAGAGGTCCCAGCTCGCCTCCGATCTCGCGGGCGTGACCGTATGGAGGATCCACGAACACCAGATCGTACGTTTCGCCGGCCTCGCGTGCGGCGCGCAGCGCCCCGAGCGCGTCCCCCACCCGCACCCGCGCTCGAGGGCTCGCGAGCCCGAGCGCGTCGAGATTGGCTCGCAAAGCGCGCAACGCGCAGGCGTCGCGCTCGACGAACACCACCCGCTCGGCGCCTCTGGAGAGCGCCTCGATGCCGAGCGCCCCGGTACCCGCGAACAGATCGAGCGCAACCGTTCCTCCCAGAGCTCCCAGCATCGAGAAGCACGCCTCGCGGACCCGATCGGAGGTTGGACGCGTGGTGTGGCGCCCGCGCGGCGCCGTCAACCGGCGACCGCGGAAACTCCCCGCTATCACCCTCAACACCGCCCCCAAACCCTCATGCCGGGATCGGCAGCAGCGACTGCTCCCCGAAAGCGTCCCGCAGCGTGTCACCGAGCAACGCATGCAGCGGCCCGCGCAGGTCGGGATCCTCGCGCAGGATCGCCTTCGCGCACACACGCGCGCGCTCGAGCAGCTCCGCGTCATCTGGCAGGCTCGCGAACTTGAACTGCCCGAGGCCCGACTGGCGAGTACCGATCAGCTCGCCCTCCTTGCGCAAGCGCAAGTCGATCTCGGCGAGACGAAACCCGTCGGAGTGCTCGACGAGCGCGCGCAAGCGCGCCGAAGCCGGGGAACCGGCGAGCAGGCAAACGGAGGCCTGCTCCCCGCGCCCCACGCGCCCCCGCAGCTGGTGCAACTGCGAGATACCAAAGCGCTCGGCGTTCTCCACCAGCATCACCGTCGCGTTGGGCACGTCCACGCCCACCTCCACCACGGTCGTCGCCACCAGCACGTCCGCTTGCCCCGTCGCGAACCTCTCCATCGCCCGCTGCTTCTCGCGTGGGCGCATCTGCCCGTGAAGCAGCGCCAGTCTCCGCCCCGCGAGCTCGCAATCGCGCAAACGCTCAAACTCGCTCGTCGCCGCCCGCGCCTCGCCAGCCGCCCGCCCCTCGCCGTCGCTCACATCCTCGACCAGCGGACACACGACATACCCCTGACGCCCCGCGTCTAGCTGCTCGCACAGCACACCATATGCCTCCGCGCGCCCCCGCTCGCCGGCGACGACGCGCGTATCGATCGGCCGGCGTCCTTCGGGCAGCTCGCGCAACACGGTGCGGTCGAGGTCGCCGTGACGCGCGAGCGCGAGCGTGCGCGGTATCGGCGTGGCGGTCATATGCAGAGCGTGTGGCGGTCGAGCGGGATCGTGGTTCTCGAGGGCCCAGCGCTGACGCACTCCGAAACGGTGCTGCTCGTCTACCACCGCCACCGCGAGCTCGCGGAAGCGCACATCCGGCTCGATCAGCGCGTGCGTTCCCACCACGAGCGAGAGCTCGCCGCTAGCGAGCTTTCCCAGCGTGTCCGCGCGCCGGCCCGCCGGAGTCGAGCCCGTCAACAGAGCCACCGCCACCGGCTCCGATCCCAACAATCGTTGCAGCGTGGCGAAATGCTGCTCGGCGAGCGTCTCCGTGGGCGCCATCAGGGCCGCCTGCGCGCCGTGCTCGGCGGCGCGCAGCATCGCCCACAGCGCCACCACCGTCTTGCCGCTGCCCACCTCCCCCATCAACAGCCGCTGCATCGGCGTGTCCCGCTCGAGATCGCGCTCAACCGTGGCGATCGCCGCGCGCTGATCGCCCGTGAGCTCGAACGGCAAAGACCGCTCGAGCCAACGCTCGCTGAGTGTGGGGCGCTCGCTCAGCGGCCTAGCGCGCACATGCCGCGCGCGCCGGCCGCGACGCACGAGGAAGGCGAGCTGTGTCAAAAGCAGCTCGTCGAAGGCGAGCCTTCTCAACCCCTCGATCGGCGGGTTTCCCGCACCCCCGAAGTGGATCGCGGCGAGCGCGGCCCCCCTGCCGGGGAGGCGCTCGACGATCCGGACGGACGCCGCGAGCGGGTCGGCCACGTCGTACAGCCCGTCTCGCCACTCGCGCACGAGCGTGAGAATCTGCGTCGAGCTAACGCCCTCCGCCGCCGGGTAGTGGGCAACCGAGCCCACGCCCTCATCCTCGGCGCCGATATCAGAGCCCGGGGCATGGTGCGACACGCGAAAGCGCCCGCCACCGTCGGCCTTGCCGTGCAGCACGACGCGGGCGCCCGGCGGGTAGCGGCGCACGAGCCACGGCTGATTGAAGAACGTCGCCCGCATCGAGCCGCTGGAGTCGAACACGGTCGCCTCCACCAGCCCGCGCATGCCGCGCCGGCGAACCGGCCGGCTCGCGATCGAGCGCACCCTCACCGCTACGGTCGCCTGCTCGCCCACCCGCAATCGCGCCACGGCGCGCGCCTCCCGGCGGTCGCGGGGCAGGTGCTCCAGCAGATCCCCCACACTGCGAATGCCAAGCGCCTCCATCGCCTCCCCGGCCTTGGCGCTCGGCGCCTTCAACGGCTCGCGCAGCCGCGAGGGGCGCGGCCAGCGCACCGGCGCGCCCAGCATCTCTCCCCAAGCGAGCGGCCGCGCAAGCGCGAAGGCGCAAGGCCCATCGGCGGGCCCATCGGTGGGGTCGCGCGCGGGCGCGTGCGAGCGGGCGAGGATCGCGGTGGCAGCGGCGCGCGGCATCTTCGAAAGAGATGATGACCGGCGCGGCGGTCACCTCGCGGCAAGCCTCCTCACCGGCTTCAAACGCCGGCACAGGTCCTTCTCGGTCCTACTCAGCCGCGAGCAGCCACCAGTAGGAGGGCTGGCCGCCCTCGCGCACCTCGAGCTCCACCTCGCCGTCGACGAGCCGCTCGACGCGGTCGAGCGCGAGCGGAGCGTCAGCGCCCGCGAGCACGCTAATCAGCTCCGCGTCCTCGGCGAGGGCTCTGAGAACCGCGATCAACGTCTCGCGCGGCTCGCCCCACGCGAGCACCTGCTCGTCGACGAACCCCACGGCGTCCCCCTCCTGGAAACGGCCTCGCGCGTCGGGGCGAGCCGCTCGAGCCACCGCTCCCACGCGCAACGCCGCCAGCGCTTCCTCCATCGCCCGAGCGTTCCAGCGCACGTCGCGGTCGCTCTGCAGCGCCACCGCCACGGCGAGCCCGGCCTGCTGGCTGGTGGCTGGCACGACGAGCACCTGCTTGTCCGAGAGCTCGGCGGCGCGTTCGGCCGCCATCACGACGTTGGCGCTTCCCGGCAGCACCACCACCTCCTCGGCCCCCACCTCGTGGATCCCCGCCAAGAGCTCATACGTCGACGGATTCAGCGTCGGTCCACCGTCGATCGTGTGAACCCCGAGCTCGCGATACATCCTCGTCAGGCCCGCTCCGCTCACCACCGCGAGCGCGCCGCAGCGCAGGCGTGTGCGCTCTCCCGCATCCTCGGCGTTACCCGCGCGTGGCCCGAACTCGCCGTCGCGCGGTCCGGAATCGCCGTCGCCACCGGCGCCGCGGGACGCGCCGTTCGCGGGCAATCCGCCGGTTAGACGCCGCTCGCGCTCAGCCACCTGCACGCGCATGTCAGCCACATCGAGATGCGAAACCTCCCCGGCCGCGTCAAACAGCGCGGCGGCACGCTCGGGATTGTCGGTATGGAGGTGCACCTTCAACGTCGTGCGATCGCCGACAACGAGCACCGAATCCCCGAGCGCTTCGAGCGCTCCCGTGTAGCGCGAAGGCACGAGATCTCGCCCCGTGACGGCGAAGTTCGTGCAAAAACGGTAGGTACTGGAGCTGTGCTCGGGGTGCGTGATCTTGGCGGGCGCGTAGTGGTCGAGCCGCGGCGGCGCGTCGCCACGAAGCGCCGCCACCACGCCGGCGAAGATCACCGTGAGCGCATAGCCGCCCGCATCCACGACGCCCGCCTCGCGCAGCGCGAGGAGTAGATCGGGTCCGCGCTTGACCGATTCCTCGCCAACCGACACCGCCCGCTCGAGCGTGCTCGCGATCGCGAGATCCTGCTCGGCCGGCTCGGTCGCGGGACCGAGCGCGCCCGCGTCGCGACCGTGCGCCACATCGCCCATGATGCCATGCGCCATCTCGCGCGCCACCGTCAAGATCGTCCCCTCGGCGGGCTCCCTCACCGACGCGTAGGCCCTGTCGGCCGCGTTTGCCAGCGCGGCGCCGATCAGCGGCGCGTCGATCAGCTGGCCGGGCCTCGATACGAGCTCCTCGGCGGCGCCCCTAATCAGCTGAGAGAGGATCACACCCGAGTTGCCCCTCGCGCCGAGCAGCGCCGCGCGCGCCACCGACTGGACGATCTCCTCGCGCCCGATCTCGTCGATCGTCCGCGTGGAATCGCTGCCCTGCAAACGGTCGAGCTCGTCCAACACCGCCTTCAGCGTGAGCACCATGTTGTCGCCCGTATCGCCGTCCGCTACGGGGAACACGTTGAGGTCGTTGACCTCCTCCCGGCGCGACTCCAGGTGCGCGAGCGCCCCCGCCACGGCCGCTCTGAAGCGGATCAGGTTCGTGTCAGTCACCGTTTCGCCTCCATCGCGTGCGCCCCGAAGATGCCGCTCACCGCCCTCCTAATACACCACCGCAACCGGTCGTTACGACCAACTAGACGCTCCTGTAGGGCCGAGAGGCCGGTCAAACAAGGACCAACTGGACGCTCCTGTAGGGCCGAGAGGCAAGTCAGACAAGGACGCAAGGAGCGAAATGTGCTTTGCACATGAGCGACTGAGGACGCAGTATGACGCCGCCTATCGACCCTACAGGGCCTTGGTGACCTTGCCCGCCTTCAAGCAACGGGTGCAAACATAGACGCGACGGGGCCCCTTGCCCACGAGAATCTTCACCTTCTGCAGGTTCGGGTCGAAGCGCCGCTTCGTGGCGACCATCGAGTGACTGCGGCTGTTTCCGAACGCGGGACCCTTCCCGCAGCTGTGACATACCTTGGCCATGAGGACCGCCAGTCTAGCCGCTCCGAAGCTCGGCGCGCAACGAGGCCATCCTCATCACCGCCTCCGCCGCGTGCACGCCTTGATCGCGCTTGCCCCCTCCCGCTCTCGCGAGCGCCTGTTCCATCGTCTCGCACGTGAGCACGCCAAACGCGCACGGCACACCGGTTCGCAGAGACACGTCCTGGATGCCGCGCGCCGCCTCCGCGCACACATAGTCATAGTGGCTGGTCTCCCCGCGGATCACCGCACCGAGGCACGCCACCCCGGCGAAGCGGCCCGTGCGCGCCACGTAGCTCGCGGCCAGCGGCAGCTCGAACGCGCCCGGCACGTCGAAGACCTCGACATCCCGATGTCCGGCCGCCTCGAAGGCCCCGAGCGCTCCTCGCACTAGACGCTCCGCCAGATCCTCGTAGAAGCGACCGACGACGATCGCGTAACGCGCGCTCACAGGTCGCGCCCGTCGGAGCGCTCGCCATCCGACACGTCCGGGCTCTGGCGTGCCGCGCCCTCCTCGGCGGAGGAGCGAGCGATGTCCCCGGCGCGCTCGGCGTGCAAGAGCTCCGCGTCCAGGTTGAGCCCCTGGTGGTGGAGGATGTGGCCCATGCGCTGGGCCTTCGTTCGCAGATACGCCTCGTTGTGCTCGTTGGGCGCGTGCTCGATCGGGATCTGCGCGCTCACCGACAGCCCGTAGCCCTCGAGGCCCTTGATCTTCTTCGGGTTATTCGTGAGGATGCGAATCGAAGAGAGCCCGAGATCCACGAGAATTTGAGCGCCGATGCCGTAGTCGCGCAGGTCGGCCGGCAGACCGAGTCGCTCGTTGGCTTCCACCGTGTCAAGGCCCTCCTCCTGCAGGCGGTAGGCGCGCAGCTTGTTGAGCAGGCCGATGCCCCGCCCCTCCTGGGAGAGGTAGAGGAGCACACCCTGCCCCTCGCGCTCGATCATCGACAGCGCCGAGGCGAGCTGCTCGCCGCAATCGCAGCGCAGCGAGTGAAAGACGTCGCCCGTGAGGCACTCCGAGTGCACGCGCACGAGCACGTCCTCTCGACCGGCCACATCGCCCTTGACGAGCGCGACGTGGTGCTTGCTGTCCACGAGCGAGCGATAGCCCACCGCCTCGAAATCGCCGAACGCGGTCGGCAGGCGCGTGGCGACGACGCGTTCCACGAGCCTGTCGTGGCGGCGGCGATAGGCGATCAGATCGGCGACCGTGATCATCTTGAGCCGGTGGCGGGCGCAGTAGTCGACGAGGTCGGGCACGCGCGCCATCGTGCCGTCGTCGTTCATCACCTCGCAGATCACCCCCGCCGGGTTCAGGCCCGCCAGCCGCGCCAGATCGACCGCCGCCTCCGTCTGCCCGGCGCGCTCGAGCACACCGCCGGCACGGCTCTTCAGCGGGAACACGTGGCCCGGTTGCACAAGGTCGCGCGGCGCGCTCGCGGGGTCGATCGCCACCTGGATGGTGTGCGCGCGGTCGTGCGCTGAGATGCCCGTGGTAACCCCCTCGCGCGCCTCCACCGACACGGTGAACGGCGTTTCGAACGACGACTCGTTCTTGGCCGCCATCAGGTCGAGCCCGAGCTCGTCGCAACGCTCGGATGTGAGCGACAGGCAAATCAATCCGCGCCCCTCCTTGGCCATGAAGTTGATCGCCTCGGGCGTCGCGAACTGGGCCGCCATCGTTAGATCTCCCTCGTTCTCGCGATCCTCGTCGTCGCAAACGACCACCATCTTGCCCTGCCTGATCTCTTCGATCGCCTCCTCGACGGTGGCGAACGGCGTTGTCGTCTCGGGCTGGCTCATACGCGGGTCTTCTCCATAAGTCGCTCTACGTGCTTGGCTAGGACATCCACCTCTATGTTGACCCGATCCCCAACCCGCGCCTCCCCCAGGTTCGTGCGCTCGAGCGTCTCGGGGATCAGCGACACCGAGAAGCCCCCCTCCCGAACCTCGCTCACCGTGAGGCTCACCCCGTCGATCGCCACCGACCCCTTCTCCACCAGGTAGCGCGCGAGCGTATCGTCGGTTTCGATCTCCAACACCCGCGCGAAGCCCTCCTCGCGAGCCCCGGCGATCCTCGCCGTGGCGTCGACATGGCCCTGAACGATGTGGCCGCCGAGCCGTCCGTCGGCCCGAAGCGCGAGCTCCAGGTTCACGGGCGAGCCCACCGCGAGGTCACCGAGCGACGAGCGCCTCAGCGTCTCTTCCATCGCTTGCGCCCGGAAGCCCTCGCCGTCCACCGCGGTAGCGGTGAGGCACACGCCGTTGACAGCAACCGAGTCGCCCTCGGCCAATTCGTCCGCCAGACGGGTGGAAACCAGAAGCGTCGCCCCGTCGCGATCGCGCTCGATGGCGCGCACGCCGCCAAGGTCGGCGATCAAGCCGGTGAACATGCTCTGAGCCTCATGTCCGGCGCGCTCACCACTCGCGCAGGCGCGCGGAGATCAAGAGGTCCTCGCCGACGCGATCGCAGTCGAAGGTGAGCGCCCTCAGGGCCTCCGAGATGCGCTCCACGCCCTCCCCCTCCAGCGGATCGCGCGCGGTGCGCCCGCCGAGCAGGATCGGCGCCAGGAAGAGGCGGATCTCGTCGATCTCGCCGGCGTCGAGGAACGCGCCCGCCAGGTGCGGCCCACCCTCGAGCAGGATCGACGCGACGCCGTCCCCACCGAGCTGGTCGAGAGCCGAGCGCACCCGCGCCGGCTCGTTTTCCCCTGTAGCCACAAGCACCTGCACGCCGGCCGCCTCAAGCGCGTCGGTGTCAGAGCGCGCCGCGGCGCGCGACGCCACCACGGTCAAGGGGATGCGGTCCACCGCGCTCACCAGCTGCGAGCCGATCGGCAGGCGAGCGAGCGAATCGAACACGACGCGTCGCGGCTGATAGGGAAGGTCCGCCAACACCCCTTCCGGTCGCGCGGTGAGCTGGGGATCGTCGGCTAGCGCCGTCCCGATGCCCACGACCACGGCATCCACCGACGCGCGCCACGTGTGGGCCAGCAGACGGCTTTCCTCCCCGCTTATCCATTGCGAATCACCCGCCCGCGTAGCCACCTTGCCGTCGAGTGTCATGGCGGACTTGAACAGCACCCACGGGCGGCCGACGCGGGCTTGCTTGCGAAACGGCTGGTTGAGCAGGCGCGCGCGCGCGGCCAGATCGCCCTCGGCGACGAGCACCTCGATGCCCTCGTCGCGCAAGATCCCAAGGCCCCTCCCCGACGCCTTCTCGGTGGGGTCGTCGGACGCCACGACCACGCGTCCGATGCCGGCCTGAAGGATCGCCACAGTGCACGGAGGCGTGTTGCCCTCGTGGCAGCACGGCTCGAGCGACACATACAGCGTGGCGCCGCGCAGGTCGCTGCCCCCGCACGCTTCGATCGCCCTCACCTCGGCGTGCGGGCCGCCGTAGCGCTCGTGCCACCCTTCGCCGAGGATCTCCTCCTCGCGCGCCACCACCGCCCCCACGAGCGGGTTCGGCTTGACCTGCCCCTCGCCGTGGCGGGCGAGGTCTATCGCCCGCCCGAGGTGCGCACGGTCGGTGTCGGTGGTGATCGCCATACCCCCATCAGGATAGGGGCTCGGCGCGTGAGCGCATCACGCGCAACGCCCGCCGCGCAGCCTGTAAACGGTCATCTGCGGACCGGGGCGGCGATAGCCGAGCGGGTAATAGTCGAACGTCCAGTCGAAATCGAAAGCGGACGCGCCCACTCCCGGCGCGTAAGGCGACACGCGATATACGGCCCTGGCCTGAACGGCGAGCGCGCGATAGTAGGCGACCGCGAGCGGCGCCGCGCGGGGGTTGGCCAGCGCCCGACCCGACTCGGTGGAGCCGCTCACCACCCAACAGTAGCCCTGCAGCTCATACCAGCCGATCAGTGCGGGACTGAGCGTGGTCTCGTAGTCCTCGAGCGCCACCGTATGGCTCCTCGGCGGGGCGAGCGCGCCGCTCGGGGCGATCATCGACCTCAGCGCCTGGTACTTCCGCCACAGCGCGCCGCCCGCCGCGCGTCCGCCTTCCCGAAGCCAGGAATCGAGCACCACCGGCTCCAGCACGATCCGAGCGCCGCGCGGCACGTGCGCCACCATCCACGCGCGGCTGAGATTGCGCGTGTCGGCGCGGGCGAGCACGACGTCGTCGTGCACGCTATACACGATCCCCTGCGCGAGCAGCGCACTCGCCACCAGAGCGCCCGCGAGGATCGGGAGGGCTCTCGCCCGCGCGCCTACGCGAAAGTCCGAATCCAGCTCACGCCTGGGGTCACACGCGGGCGAGGACCCCCCCGTCCGGGCAACCAAGCGCGAGGCGACTTCGAGGGCGAAATATGCCGCCAGCAGGCACGCGATCGGGAATATCGGCAGCAGCCAACGCCCGAAGTAGCGATCCTGAAGGCCCATGAAGCCAAGGAACAGGAACGGCGCGGGCACGAGCAGCCAGCCGGCACGCGCGTCGCGACGCCAGATCGCGAGCGCTCCGCCGAGCGCCGAGAACGCGGGAATCCAACCCAACCCCCACGTGAACGACCACAGGTAGTAGAGCAATCCACCCTGCCTGGGCGCCCCGAGCTTGCCCTGCGCTTCTTCGGAGAGGCTCGACTGGTGCACGAGTTCGGAGTGAAAGCGCTGGAAGTCGAGCAGCGCATAGGGGTTGGCGAGCAGGAATGCCGCCACCGCGCAACCCGCCGCTACGGCGATGCCGGCGAGCACGCGAAGGCTCGCGGCGGGCGGGGTGTCGAGATAGCGCGAGGCGATCGCGGCC
>DATBTP010000185.1:0-5098 GCA_036559185.1 Solirubrobacteraceae bacterium
CGATCGCCTCCTCGACGTCCTCGTCGCCGCCCGGTATGTATTGGCTGAGCAGCATGCGAAATCCGTCAGCGAGTGGCTCAGCCATAAGCTGGCGGGCCTCCTCCGCGCCGCCGGCGAAGAACGAGCGCTTCTCGCCGTAACGGTCGCGCCACTCGTGTGAGAGCACAGGCTTGACCACGCACGGCCAGGGGGCCTTTTCGAGTAGCGGCTCGAGCTCCGCTGTGCTGCTCGCCTCCGCGGTCCAGGGAACGCGCACCCCCGCCTCGCGCGCGATCCGGTCGGCCGTTTGCTTGTCCATCAACGCCAGATGCGCGCTGGCGGGATTCTCGAAGTGGCGCAGGTTAGGGGGGAGGCGATCCGATTCCCGCACCAGCCAGGCGCTTCCCCGGTCTGTTGCGGTCAGGAGCGCTCCCTCCTCGCCGGAGGACGCGAGATGGTTGAGCACCTCCAGCCAGCTACCTCCATCGGCTTTGTAGGCGGAAACCACCCCGTGGACGCCACGACTCCGGGCGACGACCCGCTGACCCTCGAGCACGGTCACCCGCGCTCCGAGCCGCACCATCCGGCGCGCGAGGGCCATGCCGGCGTTGAACGGATCGAGCACGATCACATGTGGCCAATCGCTCTCTTCACCGCGCACGGCGGCTATGCTAGCCGCGCGCCCCTAGAGTGGCGGCGCGCCGGGCCTCAGGGCGGAGGGCCGTGCACCGGTGGCATGCGCATTCTCGTGATCAGCAACCTGTATCCGCCGGTCGCCGTCGGTGGCTACGAGACGCGCTGTGCGCACACGGCTCAATGGCTAGCACGGCGTCATGAGATCGTCGTGCTCACCTCCTCCCTGCGCCGGCGCGGGCTGAAAGGCGAGCCCGACGTGTACAGGGACTTGCCGTTCGTGCCCGAGAAGCGTCTTGGCGTGCTCTTGGCTCCGCTGGCCTCTGCACGCGCGGTGCGCGTTGTAAAGCGTGCTCTGCGTCGCCACGAGCCAGACCTGGTGTTCGTGTGGAACGCCTCGAACATTCCACGCGCCGGTGTCCGAGTTGCCCAGGGCTCGAAAATACCGGTCGCGTTCAGCTTGGCCGATCCGTGGCTTGGGTCCTTTACGAAGGGGGACCTCTTCCTGCGCTATCTCGCCGGTGAGGCTCGCGGTTGGCGAGGAGCGTGGTCATGGCTAATGCGACTGACCAACCGGCTGCCGTGGCTGCGTATAGAGCTGGAGGAGGCGTTTCCCGCGTCGTTGGTGTGGAACAGTCAGGCGTTGCGCAACCTGACGCCGATCCCCAGCGGTGTCAGACCGGCGCTGGAGCGAGTAATCCATCCAACCACCGCTCACGAGCGGCTCTTCGCCGCGGTACGGCGTTCCCCCGCGCCGATGCCGACGATCGCTTTCGTCGGCAGGCTCGAGCCCGAGAAGGCGCCAGACTTGGCGATTCGCGCGCTGGCGCTGCTGCGCGAGTCGCACGGGTTGGACGTGCGCTTGCTGCTGATGGGCACCGGCGAGCCCACCGTCGTGAGCCAGCTGGAGGATCTCGTACGTGCGCTGCGATTGGAGGATCGCGTCGAGCTACGCGGCGCGGTTCCGATCGAGAGCGTGGCGAGTGCGCTCGGCGAAGCGCACGCGATCGTCGTTCCCTCTCGCTGGCAGGAGCCTTTCGGGTTGGTCTGTCTCGAGGCGGCCTTGGCTAGGGTACCGGTCGTCGCGAGCATGAGCGGCGGGATGCCTGAGATGCTCGAGCCCGGAGAGGAGGCCCTGTTCTTCGCGATCGACGACGTCGACGCATGCGCGGCCGCGCTCGCCGACACCCTCACCGACAAGTCGGCCGCCGCGGAGCGCGTGCGACGAGCGCGTGCTCGTGCCGATGACTACTCGCTGGAGCGCTACCGCGAGGCCTACGATGCGTTCGTCGAGGACGCACTGCTCGCGGGCCGCGAGGCACTCGCCGCCTCGATCAACTCGCGCGCTCGCGTCGGCTGAGTACCTGACGCAACTCCGCTATGTCGAGGGCGCGCACGGCGAGCAGCAGCAGCGGATAGGCGAGCGCCATCGCGGCGACGAGCCAGCCAAGGGGTAGGCCGGCTCCGCGAAGCGCCGCCACAAGCAGCCCGCTCACCGTGGCCGCGAAGGCGGTGCGGAGCAGTCGGCCCGGGGCGATGCGCATGGAGATCTTCTTCAGGACGGCGTGCATGGCGGGGAACACGACGACGATGTTCGTAACCAGGGTCAGCCAAGCAGCGGCTATGTAACCGTAGATGGGGATGAGCGGGATGTTGAAGCCAACGTTGACGATCAGCCCGAGGATCGCGAAGCGCACATAGCGGCGTTGCAGGTCGGTGGCGATGACCATGTTCCCCGACACATAGCCGAAGCAGATCACCACATAGGCCGCCATCAGGATCGGCAGGCCCTTGGCGCCAGCGGCGAAGCTTGCTCCGAATAGGAGCTTCACGAGTGGTTCGGCGGCGACGATGGAGAAGGCGAGTATCGGCAACGAGAGCATCGCCAGGTAGTCGATGGCCAGTTGCATCAGGTGCTTGACGCGAACAGGGTTGGCCGGGTGGGCCGCCGAGATGATCGGGAATAGGGTCATCATCACCGCCGCCGGCAGGAATCCGGCGGTATCGAGGATCCGGTAGATCGCGCCGTAGATGCCGGCTTCGCTGCGATGCGGCGCGAGCTCGAAGACCAGCACCTGGTCGATGCGGGCGTACATCACGGTGAGTAGGGTTCCCGCTCCCACGGCGAAGCCCACGCGCATGAGCGGCCGCCACATCGCGCGCGCGCCGCGGATGCGCACTGGCGCTGTGCGCATGGCGAGAAAGGCTTGACTGCCCTGGATGATGACGGCCACCCCCAGGAACGCCGCGGCGAACGCCACCATCCCGCCTTTGTGGGCGGCGATGACGATTACCGCGGCTGCCCACAGGACGCTGTTGGCCGATACGAACGCGATGTTGATGTCGTTGCGTATGCGCATCCTGAAAACGGTGCCGAGCGTGGAGAGCACGCCCGAGAAGTAGGCGAGCGCAAGGATCAGCGAAGCGATTCGCATTTCCTCTGTCGTGGAGATCAGTTGCATGATCACCACATAGGCGATCACCACCGGTACCGTGAGCGCCGCCGACAGTGTCGCGTAGCCGCCGATCCAGTCGGCCTCGCGCTCGGGTTCGGCGGCCGCGTTGCGTACCGCCACGCCGCTCAGTCCGAGGCTCGCGAAGTAGCCGAGCAAGGCGCTGACCGAGAAGATCGTCGACCATTCCCCAAAGCCGGTCGTCCCGAGCGTGCGCACGATCAGGAGCGTCACGAACACTCCTAGGGCCATATTCATGACCTGTCCCCCGATCTGCACGAGCACGTCTATCGTGGCGCGTCGAGGGCTGACCTTGGCCGCGTCGGCCTCCACCGAGCCGGTGTTGCTTGCTTGCGCGGGGGCCGCGTCGTCTACGGGCAAGCGCATCAGGGAGGCAGCCTAGATGATGTGGGCGCCCGTCTAGACGCGTCTCGCGCCACGGACGCACGCGTGACCGCCTGGACGCTGGCGGCGAGTGTTCCAAGGCGTCCAACTTTTGGAAAAGGCTCGCCGAATCCAAATTCAGTTGTTAGCATCGGCATCTCATGCGACGCTGTCTGACACTGGCCGCCGCGCTGGCTGCATTCCTCGGAGTCGTCTCGGGCGCGCAGGCAACGGTCCTATACCCCGACCTCAAGACGCTCCCGCCGCGCAACCTGCGTTTCGACCGTACCGACATCACGGCCGAATCGCTAGGTGTATTGCACAACGTCCTGCGCTTCTCCAACACTGTCTACAACGCCGGCGAAGGGCCTCTGGAGATCCGGGCGACGATAAACCAGAGCCTCAATCCCCCCTCCGGTCAGGCCTACCAGCGCCTCTACGAAGCGGGTGGAGGCTACAAAGAAGTACTACTCCCAGGAGCAACGCTCTACTACCACGCCGTCCACAAGCACTACCACTTCGACCATTGGGGCGCCTATCAGCTGTGGACGAAGGCCGGATGGGAAAGCTGGATCGCGAGCGGGCGCACCAAAGGCGAACCGTATCTGGTCGGCCAGAAGACGACGGCGTGTGTCGAGGACGAGGAGTTCGTCGAATCGGTGCCCGCCGCGGTTTGGCCGGCCGCATACCCGCCCGCCAACTGTCTTCCCAATTCCGAAAACGTGATCTCCGAGGGCCTCTCGCCCGGATGGGGCGACACCTACGATTACTACCGCTTCGAACAGTGGATCGATCTCGGGGAAAACGGGTCGCTCCCCGAAGGCGCATATGTGCTGCGCTCGGTGGTCGATCCCGACAACATCCTGTATGAGAGCCCGGAAAAGAGCAATCCTTCACGCGAGAGCCAGGAAGCCAACGAAGCGAGGACCACCTTCAAGGTCGTGGGAGGCGCGATTCAGGCGTCCGAACCGGCAACCGGGACGGTGACGATCAACCACGTCGACAAGACGACTACCTCCTCGCAGGTGAGCCTGGAAGTGCTCGGTCGCGATACGACCGACGAAGTGAACCAGTTCCGGGTATCCAACGACGGCAAAACTTGGGAGACCTTCGAAAACACCTCGTACGACTCGATCACCGACACGCTCACCTGGGACGTCACCAACCCGGCTTACGGCGGCAGCGGAGCGGGCGGAACCCACACCGTATATGTCGAGTTCCACGACGCCCTCGGCTGGGGCCCGGCGGCGACCGACACGATCAACTACGAACCGCCTCCGCCGCCGGTCTCCGCGTACGGCAAGGCCGTCAACTCCGACGGCCCGGTCGGGTGGTGGCGGCTCGGCGAGTCATCGGGCGCCGTCGCCGCCGATCAAACAGGCTCCGACGCAGGCAGCTACGTCGGCGGCGTGACCCTCAAGCAGCCATCACTGATCTCCACGGACCCCAACACGGCGGTCTCCTTCGACGGCGTATCCGGGGCGGTCAAGATCCCGTCTTCGAACCTGCTCAATCTCACTTCGGCGATGACGCTCGAGGCTTGGATCAAGCCGGCGTCGCTGCCGGCGTCGGGGTCGTTCACTTCGATCCTTACTAAGTCTGAGTCTTACTCGCTGCAGTTCAACGGTCCGAAGCTGGAGTTCACGGTG
>DATBTP010000186.1:0-1524 GCA_036559185.1 Solirubrobacteraceae bacterium
GCCGCGATTCGGCATCCTGAAAACGCGCGTGGCGACAACGGCCCCCTATTCCGCTATCACACTCTCAATGCACCCGATCACGACAACGACCGAACTTGCCGCCGCGTGCCGGCGGATGGCAACCCACCCCTTCGTCACCATCGACACCGAGTTCCTGCGCGAGACCACCTACTATCCGCTGCTGTGCGTCGCGCAGATGGCTTCGCCCGAGGAAGCGGTCGTGATCGACGCGCTCGCCGCCGACATCGACCTCGAGCCGTTTTTTGCGCTGATGGGCGACGAGAAGGTGATGAAGGTTTTCCACGCCGCGCGCCAGGACATCGAGATCGTCTGGCACAGCGCGGAGCTCATTCCCCGCCCGATCTTCGATACCCAGGTCGCGGCCATGGTGCTCGGCTACGGCGATTCCATCTCCTACGAGCAGCTGGTGCAGCGCATCACCGGCGACTCGCTCGACAAGTCGCATCGCTTCACCGACTGGACGCGCCGTCCGCTCTCCGACGCGCAGCTCGCCTACGCGATTTCCGACGTCACCCACCTGCGCGACGTCTATCTGGCGCTCGTCGACGATCTCGGCCGACGCGGCCGCGTCGACTGGGTGCAGGAGGAAATGGGCGTGCTGACCTCGGCCGACACCTACCGCATGGATCCCGAGAACGCCTGGCTGCGTTTGAAGACGCGCGTGCGCAAGCCCAAGGAGCTCGCGGTGCTGATCGAGGTCGCGGCCTGGCGCGAGCGCGAGGCGCAGGTGCGCGACGTGCCGCGTTCGCGCGTGCTCAAGGATGACGTGATCGGCGACATCGCCGTGCAGGCGCCGACCTCAATCGATAAGCTCAAGCACCTGCGCTCGCTGCCCAAGGGTTTTGAGCGCTCGCGCTGGGGTGAGGCGATCGTAGAGGCCGTGGAGCGGGGATTGGCGCGTGACGTGCGAACCTTGCCGCGGCCGCGCGCACAGAACTCGGCTAACGGCACGGCGGCGGTCGAGCTGCTCAAGGTGCTGCTGCGGATGGTCTCGGAGCGCCATCACGTCGCTCCCAAGGTGATCGCCACCGTCGATGACCTGGAGCGCATTGCCGCCGACGATCACGCCAAGGTCCCGGCGCTCTCCGGGTGGCGCCGCGAGCTGTTCGGCGAGAAGGCGATCGCGCTCAAGCACGGCAAGCTCGCCCTCGCTATCGAGAAGGGCAAGGTCGCAGCGGTCGAGCGCGAAATGCCCGGTTCCGTCACCCCATCAGCATGACGGGCTCGCGCCCGATGAGGCGCGCGAGCGAACGCAGGCGGGTCAAGACCCGCTCGCCAGCCAATGCCGCAAAGCGGCCGGGAAGGTGCAGAGCCAGGCGGTGGCGCTCGACCGCCAGCCGCGTCTGCGGCAGCACGCCCGGCATGGCCGCCGACACGACATAAGCAAGCCGCAGCGCCGCGCCGAGCACGCGTGCCCGGTCGAGCATGCGCGTCGAGGCAAGTTCGCGCAGCCGCGGCGACAGCGCGTCGTCCATGACCAGCCCGACGTGGCGATAGAACACG
>DATBTP010000187.1:0-4110 GCA_036559185.1 Solirubrobacteraceae bacterium
CTAACCAACTGAGCTACGCCCCCGCGCTGGTGCACGGGATCCTTCGTACGTGCGTAGCGCAGAGTATCGCAGGGCGTGCGTCTACGCGGGTCCGCACACTCGCCCTACAGGATGCCCGGCGCCGAACGCGCGCGCGTGCGAGTCCCCCAAAACGAAACACCGCCAACCCTCTCCGCCTCCGCGACTCGTCCCGGTCCGCCACCACCAAGCTGGCCGGCCAGCCAAGTCGCTGGTGGGTGGGTTAGGCTTGGTCTATGCCCACACTCGCCCCGCCCCCTCTGCGCCACGAAAACCCGTTTCGCATCCTCGCGCAGGACCTGGCGGACGAGCGGGCCGCGAGCGTCCCTTTTCCGCCCGGCGACACGAGCTTTTCCCTTGCGCGCACAAAGCGCTTCGTGGAGAAGCCGCTGCCGCTGCTGCTCGAGGGTTATGAGCGGTATGGGTCGATCTTCACGCTGCGCATCCTCCACAGCAACGTCGTGTTCATGCTCGGGCCGGCAGCCAATCACTACATCACCGTCTCCCACGCCTCCAACTTCCGCTGGCGGGAATCGCACTTCCGCGACCTCATCGCGCTGCTCGGCGACGGGCTGCTGACAACCGACGACCCCTACCACCGGCGCTCGCGGGCGATCATGCTTCCGGCATTCCATCGCGAGCGCATCGCCGCCTCGATCGACGTGATGGAGCGGGAGACCGAACGAGCGCTCGAGCAGTGGACGGTGGGGCAGCGCATCGACCTCTACGCATGGACTCGCCATCTCGCTACCCGCGTGGCGATGCGAGCGCTGTTTGGGCTCGATCCCGACGGCGCCACGGCGCAGTCGATCGACGCGGCGGCGCTGTTCGAGGAGGCATTGTGGTTCTACGCCTCGGGTTACCAATACCGCTTCATCCGCGGTCCGCGCTCACCCTGGGCGCGATTGCAGGACGCCTCGCGCAAGCTCAACCGCATGCTCTACGGGGAGATCTCCAAGCGACGCGCCACCGGGGAGCGCGGCGAGGACGTGCTCAGCCTGTTGCTCGACGCCGAAGACGAGGGCAAAGAGCGGCTCACCGACGCTCAAATCCGCGACGAGATGATGACGTTGCTGTTCGCCGGCCACGACACCACCACCTCGACGATCGCCTTCATGTTTTATGAGCTCGCACGCAACCCCCAACTCGCGGACGACCTCGCCCGCGAGCAGCGCGAGGTGCTGCGCGATGGCAAACCAAACGCCGAGCAGTTGATGAGCGGCGAGCTGGAGCGGTTGGAGATGACGCTGGAGGAGACGCTTCGCAAGTATCCCCCCGCCTGGATCGGCCCCCGCAAGTCGGTGGACGCGTTCGAGTTCGAAGGCCACACCGTGCCGGGCAACGCTTATGTCAACTACTGCTCCTGGGCCTCTCACCACCTGCCCGACGTTTTCCCCGAACCGGACGCCTTCCGCCCCGAGCGCTTCGCGCCCGAGGCGAAGGGAGCCATCCCCAAGGGCGCCTACATCCCCTTCGGCGGCGGCTCGCGCACGTGCATCGGTATGCGCTTCGGCCAGTTGGAGGTGCGCACGATCGCCACACTCATAGCTTCCCGCTTCGCACTGGAGCTGCCGCGCGACTACGCGTTGGAGTTCCGCCAGATGCCAACGATCAGCCCCAAGCACGGGTTGCCGATGATCGTGCGCGAGCGCCCGAACATGTCAGCGAAGAGTGGCTTCCATGGAGAGTCCGTAGGCGAGCGGCGTCTGGCTGAGCACGCGCACACCGACTGATTGCACCTTCAGGTGGCGGTCTGAGAAGAGCGTAACGGCGGTTATGCCTCCAAACGGCAGCCCCTTCGGCTCGGTTATGAGGCGCCCTTCCAATGGCAGCACCAGCGCGTCGATGGAGGCTTGCAGGCCGAATAGGGCGCCGCTTGCATGCACTTCCACCTGCCCTCCGCCAGAGGCAATGGGCTGTACGTGAAATCCGCTCGGGAGCGCCCCGTCGAGCTGGGCCTGTGTAAGCGTGGCCGTCGCGTGGATCGTGCTGCCGCGCTTTTCGACACGTACGTCGCTCATCACAAGCGCGGCGGGGAGCATAGCCGCACGCACGTTCACCGCACGCGCCGTGACGGTCATGTCGTTAGTCGCGCGAGCTTCCCACACCAGCGAGGCGATCTTCGCGGCGGGGAGGCTGAGCGTGTTGGCGGTGGCGGTCACCGAGTCGGCCTTTCCCCACAGCAGCTTCACCGCCGGGAAGGCAGACACGTGGACGTTCTGCACCCTGCCATACCGCGCCATGCGGTCCGCAAGGACTTTCGCCGCGATCGAGGGAAGAAAAACCTGGGCGAGCACGAGCAGGAGCGCGATTGACCCCCCCAAGGCGACCGCGATACGCCTGGTGCGATGTCGCTTGGCGCCTACGGCCATGTCAATAGCTTCGCACGTCGGAACCCCCTACCCTTAGGGTTCCCCGAGGGCGCGTAGCTCAGTTGGCCAGAGCACCTCGTTTACACCGAGGGGGTCGCCCGTTCGAGTCGGGCCGCGCCCATAACATCACGACGGAGCTTGAGTTCGCCGATGTCGGAGCCGCTCCGAGCCGACGGTCCAACACATCTTTGTCGTTCGTTTGCAATCAAGCCGCTAAAACGCTCTCATGACGCCAATCCGCATCGCCATCGTGGGCTCCGGCCCAGCGGGGTTCTATGCCGCCGGGCACCTCTTGAAGATCTCGGAGCTTGACGGACACGAGATCGACGTCGACATGTTCGAGCGGCTCCCCACGCCGTGGGGACTCGTGCGCTCGGGCGTCGCGCCCGACCACCCGAAGATCAAGTCGGTGACGAGGATCTACGAGAAGACCGCCGCTCATCCCCGCTTCCGCTTCTTCGGCAACGTGGAGCTGGGGCGCGACATCTCCCGCGACGAGCTCGCCGAGCGCTACCACTCGATCGTGTATGCCACCGGCTCGCCCTCGGACCGCCCGCTCGGCATTCCCGGCGAGGAGCTCGCGGGCAGCCACGCGGCCACCGACTTCGTCGGCTGGTACAACGGCCACCCCGACTTCGCCGACCATGACTTCGACCTCTCTTGCGAGCGGGCGGTGGTAGTAGGCAACGGCAACGTCGCGCTCGACGTGGCGCGCATGCTCACACTCACCCACGACGAGTTGGCGGTCACCGACATCGCCGACCGCGCGTTGGAGGCGCTCGACGCGAGCGAGGTGCACGAGATCGTGGTGATAGGCCGGCGCGGGCCGGCGCAGGCGGCGTTCACGAACCCCGAGCTGCTGGAGCTGGGCGAGCTTGCCGACGCCGATGTGATCGTCGACGCCGAGGAGCTCGAGCGCGCGCTCGCGGTGAGCGACCCCAACATGGACCCCACTTCCAAGCGCAACGTCTCCGTCTTGCGCGACTATGCCCACCGCGTTCCACAGGGGAAGGCGAAGCGCATCGTGCTCCGCTTCCTTGTATCGCCCGTGGCGTTGACCGGCGAGCGCGGTGTGGTGAGCGGGGTCGCGCTCGCGCGCAACGCGCTGCAAGCGACGGACGACGGGCTGCGCGCCGTGCCCACCGGCGAGGCAGAGCGGATTGATGCCGGCCTCGTGCTCCGCGCGATCGGCTACCGCGGAGTGGCGTTGCAGGGAGTGCCCTTCGACGTGCGCTCCGCCACGATCCCCAACGAGAGCGGCCGCGTGCGCGGCGAGGACGGACCGCGTGTGGGCGAGTATGCGGTGGGCTGGATCAAGCGCGGTCCATCCGGTGTCATCGGCACCAACAAGAAGGACGCCCAGGAGACCGTCGACGCACTGCTCGAGGATCTGGCAGCCGACGTCCACCTCGACCCATCGGAGCCAGATGCCACCGAGATCGAGCGCCTGCTGCGCGACCGGGTGCCCTCGCTCGTCACCTACGAGGGATGGTCCTCCATCGATCGTCACGAGCAGCGGCGAGGCGCGCCGCACGGCCGTCCGCGTGTGAAGCTCACGCGCATCGAGGAGCTCCTGCGAGTCGCCGCCGGCGAGACGCCCACCGAAGAGCCGCTCGACACACTCGGGCTGCGCTGACGCTCGGTCCGCCCATCTGGCACACTGATTTGCTCGCGCGCCGTTAGCTCCTCGGGTAGAGCTCCGGACTTTTAATCCGGCGGG
>DATBTP010000188.1:0-9665 GCA_036559185.1 Solirubrobacteraceae bacterium
GCGAATAGGAGATCGCCTTGACGATCAGCCGGTTGATCGCCGAGTCCGGTTCGGGCAGCGGGCGCAGGACATCGACGAACAGCACGACCCGCGTCTCATCCGTGTCGTTCCACACCTCGTGGTTGAAGGTGTCGTCGAAGACCATGCTCCGGCCCTCCTGCCAGTGGCGGAGATCGTCGCCGACGCGGATGCGGCAGGACGCGGCGTCCTCGGGCACGATCAGGCCGAGGTGGTAGCGCAGCACGCCCTTATAGGGGCCACGGTGGTCGAGGATGTGCTTTTCAGGTGAGAGGATCGAGAACATCGCCGTGGTCATGCCCGGGATCCGCTCCATCAGCGCCGCGGTCCTCGGGCAGAGCTCGATCCCGAGCTTCGCCTTGAAACCGTAGCCGTAGAGGAACAGCGTCTTCCAGCGGTCGTCGTCTGTGATCTCGATCTGATCCTTGGAGATGTCCTGGAAGTTGGGCAGCGCCTCACGGTCGGCCATCACCGCTTCCAGCTCCTCGCGAATGACGAGCCAGTCGCGCTCCACCTCCTCGATCCACGGGAAGCGCTCGCTCGCAAAGAATGTAGCGTCGCCCACCAGCGAGCGTTTGCCGATGAAGCGCTCGATTGGCGCGAGGATGCGTTCTCCCACAGCGATCGTCAGCTCGACGGTGCGCTCCCACAGCGACTTCTCACCCGCATCGACAGCCATGCGCTCTCACCTTCCCCCGATCGACGTTGCGCGAAACTCTGAGAGTAGACGCACTCGGCGACAGTCCGTCCCGGCCGGGGGCACGGCGGAGTCAGTGGTTTCGCGCATGTCGCGGGTATCTTGGGGAAGGATGCACGAGTAGCGACGTCATAACACTCGAACGCCCCCTATCGACGGAGGACCAGCCCGTGAGGCTCCCAAACGCACACCAGGCAAAGCATTGGCACATCTCGACCGTCCCCCTCTTGGTGATTGTGGTGGTAGCGGTCGCCGTGGGCGGGTGTGGGGGCTCGAAAAGCACGAGTCCCTCCCCGTCCACGACGACGCCCGAAACCACGCCGTCCACCCCGGCGGCCACGTCCTCGACAGCGGCGCCCACCACAACCCCGAGTGTGCTTGCTCTGGCCGCGAACCCTCAGGGCGAACTGAAATACAGCACCGCCTCGCTCGCCGCCAAAGCCGGCAAGGTGACTATCGCCTTCACAAACCAGGCGCCGCTATCTCATAACCTCACGGTCGAATCGGCCTCGGGCTCGGTGGTGGGCGCCACGCCCACCTTCCAGGGCGCCACCAAGGCGCTAACGCTCGAGCTCAAACCCGGAACCTACAAGTTCTTCTGCACAGTCCCCGGCCACCGTCAGGCCGGCATGGAAGGCACGCTCGTCGTGAAGTAGGAGCTTGGAGTGGCGCCCCGCGCGCGTGCACGACGCGCCGGGCGCCACAGGCAGCCGAATTCACGCCAGCCGCCTCGCGCATGCGCGCCAGGGCAGGCGCTTGCGCTTGGCCTCAAGCGGCCTCGCGCAGCGCGGCGAGCTCGGGCGACTCGGCCAACTTCTTCAGCGCTCGCTGCTCGAGTTGCGACGCTCGCTCGGCGGAGAAGCCCAGGCGCTTGCCGATCGCTGTGAGCGTCTGCGGCTCCTCGCGCCCGGTGCCGAATCGCAGCGTCAGCACGGTCCGCTCTGTATCGGGCAGCTTTGCGATCGCCGAATGCACGATCCGCTCGCGCTCGTTGTCCCAAGCCGTGTCCTCAGGCGCCTCGGCGTCGGAGGGCAGCAGGTCGCCGAGCGCGGTGTCGCCGTCGTCGCCGACCTGCTGGTCGAGCGACACGAGGGCGGCGCGCTGGTGGCGAACCTCCTCGACTTGGTCAATCGGTAGTCCGGTCTCCTCGGCGAGCTCCTCGAGCGTGGGCTCTCGTCCCAAGCGCACCGACAGCTCTCGCTCTACGCGTCCCACCTTGCGGGAGCGCTGCGCGACGTGCACGGGCAGCCTGATCGTGCGGCCGGAATTCTCGAGGCCGCGCTGGATCGCCTGCCTGATCCACAGGGTCGCGTATGTGGAGAAGCGGAATCCCTTGCGCCAATCGAACTTCTCCGAGGCCCTGATGAGCCCGAGCATGCCCTCCTGTACGAGGTCGGCGAGCGGCAGGCCCTGGTTCTGGTAGCGCCGGGCGTTGGACGCCACGAGCCTCAGGTTGGAGTTGATGAGCTTTTCCTTGGCGCGCAGATCGCCGCGCTCGATTTCCTGTGCGAGCTCGATCTCCTGTTCGGGGGTGAGCAAGGGGTAGCGCCGCGAGTGCGCGAGCAGCTGGTCGACCGACTCCGGGATGAAGCTCTCGGCGGTCATATCTACGGTTGTGGGGGACTTCTTGGCGGTGTCTGGCATGGGCGTCTCTCTATTGGAAATGTCGAGGGACTCGGCTTCTCGGCCCGCGGCGGCCTGGCCACCCTCGTAATCCGATGCTTGGAGTCGGAATTATACGCCTCGATAGTTGCGTTGTCAATTATTCTGTTCGAGTGTCGTGCTCCACCTGGTTCGACGCCTCCCGCCCGGCGACCTTCCCAGAAGGAAGAACCCGTCAAACGAGCAAAAGATCCGGAGCTCGAGATCGAGAACCTCGCATACAAAGCTCTACCCGTTCGAAGGCTCGTATATCGTGCATCGGCCGGTTGCGTGCCTTCTATGAGGATTCGATGCTCGTGGAGGGTTGGCACATACGCTCCTCCGAGAACGGGCGGGGCGCGACACCTCCGAGCGGTGCAGGCCATAAGCTCATCCGCGATGCAGCCCCTCCAGCCACAAGCGGAGCGCTCGCGGATCTTCTCCGACTCGCTGCTCGAAGGCCAGGTGGCGATCGTCACCGGCGGAGGCAGCGGCCTAGGCCGCGAGACCGCGCTCGAGCTGGCGCGCTGCGGCGCACGGGTAATCGTGTGTGGCCGGCGCGAGGAGCCCCTGCGCGATACCGTCGCCGCCGCCCCGAACGGCCTCGTGGAAGCCCGCGTGTGCGACATCCGCGAGGAGGAGCAGGTAGACGCGACGGTCGAACGCATCCTCGACCGCCATGGTCACATCGACCTGCTCGTGAACAACGCCGGCGGACAGTTCCTCGCGCCCGCCGAGTCGATCACGCCCAAGGGCTTTCGCACGGTGATACGGCTCAACGTAGAGGGCACCTGGCTCATGACCCACGCGGTCGCCGCCAAGGCGATGATCCCCTCCGGTCGCGGCGGGAAGGTGTTCAGCGTGACGCTCTCACCCCACAACGGGATGCCCGGAATGGCGCACTCCGGCGCCGCCCGCGCGGCGGTGGAGAACCTGATGCGCACCCTCTCGGTGGAGTGGGCGCGTTTCGGCATCCGCCTGCTCGCGCTTGCCGCCGGCCAGTTTCAAACACAGACGTTGCTCACAAAGTACCCGCAAGCGATCGTCGAGCGCATCGCCCATTCGATCCCGCTCGGGCGCATGGGCACAGAGCGGGAGTGGGCATGGCTTGTGGCCTATCTCGCCTCCCCCGCGGGAGAGTTCTTTTCAGGCACCGTCATCACCATGGACGGCGCGCGCGATGACTGGCTCGGGCCCTGGCCACCCGAGCAGGCCGCCGACGAGCAGGGCAAGCCGCTCAGCGAGGAGCGACGCGGGTAGGCCAAGCGTCGCCGGGGCGCTCCCCGCGCGGGTGTGTGAGACGATCGAGTCAGGGGCGCGGGTCGCGCCACATCGGCCACATCTTCGGCCCGCGCGGCATGCTCATCTCTCCTGTAACGCGGAAGCCGTGGCGGGCGTAGAAGGCGATGTTGCGTTCCTTCGAGGACTCGAGGTAGGCCGCCACGCCGTCCCTGTCGCACTGTTCGAGCACGGGTCCGAGCACCGCCGAGCCAAGGCCCTGCCCCTGCATGTCCGGTTCGGTGCCGAGCACCGCCAGATACCAGTGCGGTGGGGAGTGGGGGTGCGCGCGCTCCATGCCCGCGAAGCCCGCGGTGAGCAGTGGCAGGCGCCAGATCAAGCGCGGATGCGCCAGCACCCGTCCAATCTCCAGATCCTGGCGGGGCGTGGTCTTCCAGCGCGCCGGCGGCGCCCACAACGCGGCGCTTCCCAGCGAGTCAGTCGTCCACACCTCCTCATGCGGGAGCAATTGGCGCAAGCGGATGGCTTGAAAGCGCTCCAGCATCGCCGGTCGCAGCGCGTCCGGGCCGCACGACCACCGCGCGATCGGATCGTCGAAGAACGCCCGCGCGAGCGCGCGCGCGAGTCGCGGGACATCCGCGCCGGTCGCACGACGCACGGTGGGCGCAATATTCACACAAGCTTGATCGCGGCCCAACATAGAGATAGCTATTTTGACGCGAGGAAGCGCTTTGCGCCGTGCGGGGCGATTCCGGCGTATCACCGATGCCAGAGAACAATCCACCCCTCCGTGACGAGGACACCGGGCATACGCCGCCGCGGGAGGATCGGGCACGCCTGATTGATCGGCGCACACTGCTCAAGAGCGGATTGCTCGCGGGCGGCGCGCTCGCGGGCGGCGGCGCCGCGCTCGCCGACCTCATTTCAAAGCCAGAAGCCGTCGAGCCGGCGGGGCGCGCCGTCAAACCCACCGTCGCCGCCGGCAACGGGAGCGCCGCGCAAGCGTCGAAGGCGCCTTCCAAGGGCGCGCCCCCCGCCAAGGCGTATGAGGCGCCCAACATCCTCGTGGTGATGGTCGACCAACTGCGTACCCCGCAATGGTTCTCCGGCAGTCGGGCGGCCGCGCGGCTGATGCCGAATCTCGCGCGCCTGCGCCAAGGGGGGGCGTCGTTTTCGAGCCACTACACCGCCGCGAACGACTGCACCCCCTCCCGCGCCGCCCTGCTCACGGGCCTTCACACCCATCAGACGGGTTGCATGATCACCGGCGGCTCCACGCTCGACCCGGGCTTTCCCACCTGGGGCGCCATGTTGCGCGAGCAGGGCTACCGCACGCACTGGTTCGGCAAGTGGCATCTCACCCACGGCGACAACCTGTGGGACGCCCACGAAGACGCGGGGGCGCTCGAGCCCTATGGCTTCGCCGGAGGCACCTACCCCTCGCCAGACGGCGCGCCCGGGCAGGGATGGCGTGTGGACCCGCACATCGTCACCCAATACGAACAGTGGCTCGCGCGCGCTCCCCAGCGCGCTCCGTGGTGCACAACCGTCTCCTTCGTCAACCCGCACGACATCGCGTGGTGGTACCGCTGGAGCGGCAGGTTCGCCGCCGAGGCCCAAACCCCGAACATCGCCCGCTCGCTGCCACCCAACTTCGAGACGCCCGCCGAAATGGCGGCCCGCCGCAAGCCGCGACTACAGCGTTCGCTACAGGACACGGCTCAGGCCTCGTTCGGCGAAGTCCCCTACACGGGCGTGGAAGTCGATCAGTCGTGGCTGCCTTTTCTCAATCTCTACCTGAAGCTGCTGGCACAGGTCGATCTCCACATCGGGGCGGTCCTCGACGCGCTGGCCGCGCGACCCCATGTGGCTCGAAACACCGTGATCGTGTTCACCTCCGACCACGGCGAGTACGGCGCCTCGCACGGCATGCGCGGCAAGGGCGCGGGCGCCTACGAGGAGGCCATCCGGGTGCCCCTTATCGTGCGCGACCTGCGCGAACGCTCGATAAGCGCGCCGCGGCTGGAACGCACCGGCCTCACCTCGAGCGTAGACGTCGCGCCGCTCCTGCTCGACATCGCCACCGGCTCCTCGGCGTGGCGCAATGACAGCCACTACTCCCACATCGCCTCCCGTCACGACATAGCGGCGATGCTCGCCGATCCGACCGCGCCCGGCAGGCCGTATGTCCTGCACGCAACCGACGAGACCGTCACCGAGTTCGCCACGCAACCGCACGCCGCCGACGCGCCCCTGCACGTCGTGGCGCTGCGCACTCCCGAAGCAAAGTACGCCACCTACTCCAACTTCGCGCCCGCCACAATGAAGACCGTCGCCCGCGGCCGCGAAACCGAGCTGTATGACTACAGGACCCCCGCGGGACGGATGGAGCTGCGCAACGAGGCGGGTCGCAGCGCCCTGGAGGCGGGCCTCGTGGCGCAGCTCGAACGCGCCGTTCGCGACGAGCTGCGCGAGCCACTGCCAAAGCGCCTTCATACGGCGCGCAAGCGAGGGTTGCGCGACTACTTCGACATCGCGCAGCGCGCGGCGCTGAAAGCCGCCGAACGGCGGCGCTTGCGCGCCGAAGCCGAAGGGCACGGGCCGGGCGGCGGGGAAGTCCCCGGAGTGGACGGGGGAGAAGGCGCGGGCGCGCGAACGGGAATCGTGGGCGCCGGCGCGCCTAGGAAGAGCGCTCGGCGGCCCGCAAGCCGGCGAGGGTCCACACGGAGAAAATGAGGATCAGCGCCACCGCGCACGCGTAGGCGAGGAGCGTGTGGTCGTGCACGCCCGATATCAGTCCGCGCCCAGCCCCGAGGAACGCGGTCGCCGGGTTCACGCTCGCCACCGCGTGGATCCAACCCTTCAGCAAGGCGAGCGGCACATACACCGGCGCCAGGAAGAGCAGCAGGAACACGGGCGTTTGCATCAGCGGCCCAGCCTGGATCGAGCGGAAGCGGAACGCCACGCCCGCGGCCCATCCGTACCCAACCAGCACGAGCAGCGCCGCCAGGCCATACAAGCCGAACAGGTCCACGCCGCCGCCGGTCATGCGCATGCCCGCTATCAACGCCACGCCAGTCACCACGGTGAGCGCGATCGCCGCTCGCGAGAGCGCCACGAGCGCGTATCCGAGCACGATCCCCCAGCGGCTCTCCGCCGCCAGCATCAGTCGCCTGGCGAAACCGCTTTCGAAGTCGAAAGCGATCGTGAACCCCGTGAAGAGCCCTGAGAACATCGCCGCTTGCAGCATCACGAACACGAACTGAAACGCCGTATACCCAGCCGGGAACTGAAAGCCAGGGATCGACCCAAGCGCCGAGAGCCCGCCAGCGAAGCTCGCGAAGAACACGAGCGGGAACACCAACGAAGGGATGAACAGGTCGGGCCTGCGCGTGTAGGTGTGCATACCCCGCCACGCGATCGCCCTCGCCACGCCCCACGCGCTCGCGTGACCGGGCGCCCGGGGAGCTCCCCGGGCCTCGCCGGGGCCGGGCGCGCTCACGGCCGTAGTCTCCGTGCGCGACTGGCTCATGGTCGGCTCGCCTCTCACGTGCGCTGCAGCCTCGCCCTCATCGAGCTCGCCACGAGCGCCAACCCCACGATCAACAGCCCGGCGGCCACGGCGAAGCCCCTCGCCAGTGCGCTCGTATCCCAGCCGATGATGTACAGGCTGCGAAAGCCCTCGATCAGGTAAGAGATGGGGTTCCACGTCGCCACCGTGTGAAACCAGCTCGTCCGCAGCAGATTGCGGGGCAAATTGCTCGACGAGAGGAAGATGAACACGAAGAACAGCGGAAACATGCCCTGCACCGCCTCTCCCGAACCTGTCCTGAGCGCGGCGAAGCAGCCGATCGCGCCGAAGCCCGTAGCGGCCAGCGAGCCCAGCCCGACCACCACCAGCGCGCCCCATCCGCCGGCCGCGAGGTGAGCCCCGAAGAGCAGGCCGATGCAGATATACACCGTCGACTGCATTGCCCCCAACACAGCCACGCCGAGCAGCATCCCGCCGATCAGCGACACGCGCCGCATCGGCGTCAACGCGAGCCTGTTGAAGAAGCCGCTCTCGATGTCCTCCGCGAGATTCGTGCCCGTGTTGATCAGCGAGAACATCCCGCCCTGGATGAACGCCACGGCGATAGCAAAGGAGATGTACGAGCTCGTCGGAAAGCCCGGCAGGCGCGTGGCGGCGCGCAGCCCGCTCGCGTTCACCGCGAGCAGCATCGCCGGGAAGAAGACGACCGGGAACATCTGGAAGGGCTGGCGCAGCGTCTTCAGCATCGAGCGCCGCGCAAGCGCCCAAATCTGCGTGGAGAGGGCCGCGCTCACGCAGTGCCCCCACCGTTCTCCGCGAGGCTCTCAGCGCCACCCGCGTGAAATGCGCGGCGCCTCACGCCGCTACCGGTTGGGAGGGCTTGCCATCCCCGCCCTCGCCGCCCCCCTCGTCGGAGGCTCCCTCGAGCGAGCGTCCGGTCTTCGCCAAAAACACGTCGTCAAGGGTGGGGGAGTGCAGCCTCAGATCGGCCACCGCGATGCCCTCCGCGTCGAGCGCTCTGACTATCTCCGCGAGATCGCCCGCGCCCTCGGAGAGCTGTGCCGCCACGCCGCCAGCCGACGCTGGTGTCTCGCCACCAAAGCGGCGCAGCACGGCCCCCAACCGCTCCCGGTCCGCCGGGTCTTGCGGGATCGCCTCCACGGTCTGGCTGCCGATCTGCGCCTTCAGCTCGGCGGGCGTTCCCTCGGCCACGATCTTGCCGTGGTCGATGATCCCCACCCGGTCGGCCAGCACGTCGGCCTCCTCCAAGTATTGAGTCGTGAGGAACACGGTCACGCCCTCGTCCGCGAGCCGCCTCACCTCCTCCCACAGAGCCGCGCGGCTCTGGGGATCCAAACCGGTTGTGGGCTCGTCGAGAAACAGCAACCGCGGGCGGTGGAGCAGCGCCAGCGCAAGGTCCAGGCGCCGCTTCATGCCACCGGAGTACCCGTTCACCTTGCGGTCTGCCGCTTCGGTGAGCCCCACCCGTGCCAGCAGTTGCGTGCCGCGCGCATCGCGATCGTCCTTGGGAAGCCCGTGCAACGAGCCTTGCAAGCGCATGTGCTCGCGACCGGTGAGAAAGGGGTCGAGCGCCGACTCCTGCAGCGACGCGCCGATCGCCCGTCTCACCCGCGGCCCTTGGCGCACCACGTCGAGTCCCGCCACCCGCGCCGTCCCCGAGGTGGGGGGCAGAAGCGTCGTCAGCACCAGCACGGTCGTCGACTTGCCCGCGCCGTTAGGGCCCAGGAAACCGTAGATCTCCCCTGGCGCCACAAGCAGGTCGATCCCGTCGACGGCACGCACGCCGCCCTTGAAGACCCTCACGAGGCCCTCTACTTCGATTCCGTTGCTCCGTTCAGTCATCCGACTGGACGTTATAGCCGCCACGCGACGAAAACCCGCCGAGGTTGGCGCTCAGACGAGAAGTTCGTCGGGTGAGTCGACGATGCGCAGGTGATCGCCCACGCCGGCGATCGCAAACAAGCGCTGCACCTGCTCGGAGCCGTGAGTGAGGGCGAGATCCCAATCGTGCTGTTGGGCGTGCTCGTGCGCGGTCAATATCACGCGCAAGCCGGCGGAATCGATGAACTGAAGGTCGCTCAGGTCCAGCACTACGATCGCCGGCGCGCCCTCCTCCACGCGCTCGACCGCCTTCTCGAGCGTTGGCGTGCCGAGCAGATCGAGTTCGCCGTGAAGCTCGAGCACCACCCGGTCGGGCGCGCTTCGCACATCGACTCGAAAATGCTCCCCCACGTGCTCCACGAAGGTGATGTTACCGCTGTGGCTCAACGATGTGACACACGCACCCCCAGCAGAGCGAGGTCGTCGCGCAGGCTCCCCTCGGCATGTGCCACGGCCGCGCGCTCGATGTGCTCGAGCATCTCCTCGAGGCTTCCACGCGGGGCTTGGCGACACAACTCGATCATCCCCGCCTCCCCCAACTGCCTGCCCGCGACGCCCGCGTCGGGGAGACCGTCCGTATAGAGCAGCAGCGTCTCGCCTGGCTGGACGTCGACTCGCGCCAACCCCACGTCGATC
>DATBTP010000189.1:0-5646 GCA_036559185.1 Solirubrobacteraceae bacterium
CGCGGGCGTCCCGTCACAGGGCCCGGCAACCGCCCGCTGAAGTCGCTCTCTGACATGCTCAAGGGCAAGCAGGGACGCTTCCGCCAGAACCTGCTCGGCAAGCGCGTGGACTACTCGGGACGCTCGGTGATCGTCTCGGGCCCCTACCTGAAGCTGCACCAGTGCGGCCTGCCGAAGATCATGGCGCTCGAGCTCTTCAAGCCGTTCATCATGGCGCGCCTCGTGGAGCGCAAGTCGGCGCAGAACATCAAGGCCGCCAAGAAGATGGTGGACTCGATGATCGGCGAGGTCTGGGATGTGCTCGAGGAGGTCATCCACGAGCACCCGGTGCTGCTCAACCGCGCGCCCACGCTTCACCGTCTCGGCATCCAGGCGTTCGAACCGCTGCTAGTGGAGGGCAAGGCGATCCAGGTTCACCCGCTCGTGTGCCACGCTTTCAACGCCGACTTCGACGGCGACCAGATGGCTGTGCACCTGCCGCTGTCGGCCGAGGCGCAGGCGGAGGCGCGCATTTTGATGCTCTCCTCCAACAACATCCTCAGCCCCGCGCACGGCGCGCCGCTGGCGACGCCCACGCAGGACATGATCCTGGGCGCCTACTACCTCACCTACGGCATCGAAGCCGAGGAGCTGGCGAAAATCGATCGCGCCACTTACGAGCCGCGGCCGCACGTGTTCCGCACCGCTCAGGAGGCCGAGCTCTCATACGAGGCTGGTGTCGTGAAGCTGCACGACGTCGCCGAGTTCCGCCCCATGGGACGAGAGGGCGGCCACGTGCTCACCACGGTGGGGCGCATCATCTACAACGACCGCATCGAGCGTGCCCTCGCCGAGGCGCTGGGCGAGCAGTTCGACGCCTCGAAGTACGTGTTCGTCAACCAGTCGATGAAGAAGCGCGACACCACCCGTCTTATCGACGCGCTCGTGCAAACCTACGGCGCGACCACGATCTCGCTGGTGCTCGACGCGTTCAAGGACCTCGGCTTCAAGTACGCCACCCAGGCGGGCATCACGATCTCCAAGAACGACGTGGTGATCCCGCCGCGCAAGCAGGAGATCCTCGACAAGTACGACAAGCTCGTGGGAGACATCACCGACCAGTACGACATGGGCCTTATTACCCAGGAGGAGCGCCACGAGGCGGTCGTGGAGAAGTGGAACGCCGCAACCGACGAGGTGGCGGAGGCGATGATCGAGAACCTCGACACGCTCAACCCCATCTTCATGATGGCCAACTCCGGCGCCCGTGGCTCCTTCAAGCAGATCCGCCAGCTGGCGGGTATGCGCGGGCTGATGGCCAACCCGAAGGGCGAGATCATCGAGCGTCCGATCAAGTCCAACTTCATGGAGGGCTTGTCGGTGCTGGAGTATTTCATCTCCACCCACGGCGCGCGAAAGGGCCTTGCCGACACCGCCCTGCGCACCGCCGACTCGGGCTACCTCACACGCCGTCTCGTGGATGTCGCACAGGACGTCATCATCCGCGAGGTCGACTGTGGCACCGAGGAATACATCGAGATGGCCGTGTGGAACGACGGAGGCGAGCCCAATGACAACCTCGTCGGACGCACGGCGGCGCAGCCAATCACCACCAAGCGCGGGCGCATGCTCGCCGAGCAGGGCGTGGAAATCGGTCGCGAGCACCTCGCCGAGTTCGCCGATGCGTTCTCCGAGGATCACGAGAAGGGCGTGCGCGTGACGGTGCCGGTTCGCTCGGTGCTTAAGTGCAAGGCCCCCTCGGGGGTATGCCAGGCCTGCTACGCCAGGGCGATGGCCACCGGCCAGACCGCGCAGATCGGCGACGCCGTGGGTATCGTCGCCGCGCAGTCGATCGGCGAGCCCGGCACGCAGCTGACGATGCGCACCTTCCACACTGGCGGCGTCGCCGGCGCCGACATCACGCACGGCCTGCCGCGCGTGGTGGAGCTCTTCGAGGCGCGCAAGCCCAAGGGTTTGGCGAAGATCGCCGAGCAGGACGGGGTGGTGTCGATCGAGGAGTCGGAGAAGGCCCTCACGGTCCTCATCACCGACGAGGCGGGCGAGGAGCACCGGCACGCGTTCCCGCGCCGCACGCGTCTGTATGTGAGCGAGGCCGAGAAGATCCAGGCTGGCAAGCAGCTCAACGAGGGCTCGCTCTACCCGCACGAGCTGCTCGCCATCCGCGGACGCACCGAGACCGAGCAGTACCTCGTCAAGGAGGTGCAGGAGGTCTACAAGTCACAGGGCGTCGACATCAACGACAAGCACATCGAGTTGATCGTCCGCCAGATGCTCAAGAAGGTGCGCGTGGACCAGAAGGGCGACACCGACTACCTGCCCGGGCAGTTCGTGGATCGTTTCGAGTTCGCGCGCGTCAACGATGACGTCGCCAAGAAGAAGGGCGAGACCGCGCAGTACGAGGACATCATCCTCGGCATCACCAAGGCGTCTCTCAACACCGACTCGTTCCTCTCGGCGGCCTCCTTCCAGGAGACCACCAAGGTGCTCACCGACGCGTCGCTGGAGGGCAAGATCGATCGTCTGAACGGTCTCAAGGAGAACGTCATCATCGGCAAGCTCATCCCCGCCGCCACCGGTTTGAAGCGCTACCGGCGAATCGAGATCGAACCCTCCGAACCGCTTCCCCGCGCAATCGACGACGTAGGGTTGCTCAACCAGGAGGAGATCGCCGCCGAGCTTGGCCTCTCCGACGGTGAGGCTCTAGGCGCTGGATATGGCAGCGAGTTCGACGCCGATCTCGCCTCGCTCGAGAAGATCGGCGCCGGCAGCACCGACCCCGGTTTCGTGGAGGGGCTTGGCGAGCTGGAGGTGCCCGAGGAGTCAGGCGATCAGTAGCCTGAGAGCATTCTCACCTTGAGCACCGTTCCCTGAGCAGGGTTGTGGGTGTTGCGGCGGGTAGATGACTCGTGTGGGCACCACGCGCATCACCCGCCGCTCGCTGATCGCCGCCGCTGGTGCGCTCGCCGCGGAGGGTGCGGTCAGGCCATATCGCGCGCTCGCGCAACTAGTAGGGGCCGGCGCGTCCACGAGCGCGGCGCTGCCTTATGTGGCCTCCGCGCTGCAAGCCGGGCCCGGGCAGCCGCCAATCATCGCCCGCGGCGCATGGGCCCAAGGCGGCGCACATCCGAAGGTGGCGCCCGAATACGGCACGGTGAAGCTCGCCTTCGTGCACCACACCGAGAACCCCGACGGCTACAGCCCGGCCGAAGTGCCGGCGATGCTCCGCTCGATCTTCGACTTCCATCGCTACACGCGAGGCTGGAACGACATCGGCTACAACTTCGTCGTCGATCGCTTCGGCCGTATCTTCGAGGCGCGCGCGGGCGGGGTCGACGAGCCCGTGACGGGCGCCCAAGCCGGCGGCTACAACGCCTACTCGACGGGCGTGGCGGTGCTCGGAACCTACGGCGCTCAGCGCATATCGGCCGCGGCGCTCGCCGCATTGGAGCACCTGCTTGCCTGGAAGCTCTCGCTCCACGGCGCTCCGATCGAAGGGCACGTCACCGTGCGAGTGACGCCCGGCGGCGCGGTATACAGCCGCTTCCCCGCCCACACACCCGTGTCGCTGCCGCGCATAGCCGGTCATCGCGACGCCGATTCCACCGACTGTCCCGGTGACGCCCTTTACGGAGAGCTCGCCGTGCTGCGCAACGCGGCGGCCCGCTTGGCTGGGCGAGCCGCACGAGCCACCATGCAGGCCAGAGCCGAACGGTCGGGCGCCACGCCCACCCTCCTTTCGGGAGTTGTACGCTTCCTCGACGGCACGCCCATCGCGGGCGCGCCGGTGCAAGTCCAGAGCCGGACGGTCGCTCGCAGGGGCGAAATCGTCTCCGAGCGGGTCGTGGCTAAGCTCCTAACTGACGCCGACGGCGGCTGGTCGCTGCCCATCGCCCTCTCCTCGTCCTCCCACCCAACCGCCCTGCGGGCGTTGTGCACGGGTGGCGCGGGCTTCCCCGCAACCATCTCCGACCCCCTGTCGCTGCCAGGGGCCGTGTCCTTCGGCGCGCCCGCCGCCGCTACGCCGGGTGCAGTGTCCGCGCCCAGCGCCCCAGCGTCTGTGCCTCACGCCGCGTGAGGCCGCTCGTGGGCGCCGTCTGAACGAGCAGCGTGGCGGACTCGCGCGCGCGCGCCCACACGTGGCAGGCGTCGTTGAAGGCATCGTCGATCCATGCCAAAGCGCGCTCTCCCGCGTAGGCGTCGATCGCGTCGAGCTTCCAGTGGGCGTTGGCGCGTCCCACCGAGCGCTCGAAGCGCAGGTGCGGGAGCGTTGGCACGCCCAGGAGATGAGGGAGGTGTTCGTTTGCCTTCTCCTCCCACCCGCTCGCCCACACGAGATCGAACATCGGCTCCAGCGCGAGCAGGTGCTCCGCCGCCGAGGAGGAAAGAAAGTGCGGTATGCCGTCAATCGAATGGAAGGAGCCCGTTCGCGGCGGCTTCGAGCCGAAGCCGAACAGCGAGATCACCCCGTCGATGTCCACCAGCAATAGAGGCCTGTTCGGTTGGGTCTCCGTTAGGTGTCGATCGTCTTTAGCTTGCACAGAGGTTGCGACCGCTAATCTGCCTGAGTCGCGCGGTTGCAGTAAAGCATGCCGCAAGCGCTGCCGATGGATCACTCCGTCAGGCTCTCGACCATGACTCTCTATCTGGGCATACTCCTCGCGCTCGCCTGCGCCTTTGTGGCGAACCTAGGCTTTTTCTACAAGTACCGGGGCGCGAACACGGTCGGCAAGGTGGATGTGCGCCGTCCCTTGCGCTCAGCCCGGGCCCTGTTCTCTTCGAAGTGGTTCGCCCTCGGGATGCTCGTCGCGGCCGGCTCCTGGGCACTGCACGTAGCGGCGCTCGCGCTCGCTCCCATGTCCGTCGTGCAGGTCGCGCTCGCCGCTGGCGTGGTGCTGATAGCCGTTATGGCCGACCGCATGTTCGGCTTCAAGGTCGGTCCCCGCCAGTGGCTCGGACTATGGCTCACAGCGGCCGGTCTTGTCATGCTCGGGATCACGCTCCCCGCCATGCACGGTGCGCACTCCCACTTCTCGGATCCCGCCATGATCTCCTTCGAGGCGGGGCTGTTCGGCCTTGGCGGCCTGCTCATCATGGGTCCCCGCATCGGAGGGCCCGCCGAGCATCACGGAATGATGCTCGGCGCCGCCGCCGGCATCCTCTTCGGCGTATCCGACATCTCTATCAAGGCGCTCACCGGCATCGTGGGCGCCCATGGCCCGCTCGGCGTGCTGCTCAGCCCCTGGCTGACCGTGGCCGTGCTCGCCTCGATCGTGGCCTTCTACGCCTCGGCGCGAGGCCTTCAGGACGGCGATGCCGTGCCTGTCATCGCGGTGACCGGGACAGCCGCCAACATCGCGGGCATCGCGGGGGGGATCCTCGTGTTTGGAGATCCACTCCCCGGGAGCGCCGTGGGGATCGTGCTCCAGTCACTGGCGTTCGTGCTGGTACTCGTCGCGGCTGCCCTAATGCCCGCCCCCGTGCGCTCCGCTGGCCTGCGCGCAACCGCGTGAGCCTTGAGCCCGCCCGCCCCCGGCGCGTTAGCTCGCTCGTTCGCACGCCCAGACTGCCCGCTGAGCCGCCACGGTGCGGACGCTGCTAGGATTCCCGCCCGAATGCCCACCACCTCGCAACTAGTGCGCAAGGGGC
>DATBTP010000190.1:0-8376 GCA_036559185.1 Solirubrobacteraceae bacterium
GATCGAGTGGATTCCCAGCCGGTGCGCCAGCGGCGCGTAGATCTCGAGCGTCTCGCGAGACTTCTCCAGCTGCTTCTGCTTGGGCATCGCGTCGATCGTGCGCATGTTGTGCAGGCGGTCGGCGAGCTTTATCAGGATGACCCGCACGTCGCTTGCCATCGCCACCATCATCTTGCGGTAGTTCTCCGCCTGCGCCTCGTCGCGCGAATGAAATGTGATGCCCGTGAGCTTGGTCACGCCGTCCACGATCACGGCGATCTCCTCGCCGAAGCGCTCTCTGACCTCCTCGATAGAAGCGGAGGTGTCCTCGATCGTGTCGTGCAGGAGCGCCGCGCACAAGGTCTCCGTGTCAAGGCGCATGCCGGCGCAAATGCGCGCCACCCCCACCGGGTGCACGATGAAGTCCTCGCCCGACTTTCTGCGCTGGTCGGCGTGGTGCTCGCAGGCGAACACGAACGCGTCTTCAACGCGATCGCGGTCGATCTCCACGACCGCGTCGGCGGCGTGCTCTGAGACGATCGCGAAGAGGTCGTCCAGCAGCCGCCGCTCGGGCTCGCTCAGCTCATTGCGGGCAACGCGGCGACGGGCGTCGGCAGCGGGAACAGCGTGGACTGGGCCTGGCCTGGGTTCAGGCATGGCTTAAGCGTAGCCTCCTCGCAGGCAGGTTGGGCGTGGCGAAGCACGAGTCGCGGCTCGCTCACGCCTCTCCACTCGTTCACCTCCAAGGTGAAAGTGGCATCGACGGCCTCCCCTTCGGCCACGCCGAGCTTTCCCCCGTTGCCGAACGCCACGCCACGCGCGTGGGCGCCGTCGGATTGGAGGGTGAAGCGCGCGTGCTTGCCCTCCCCCATCGGACGCACGTCGGCCAGCACCGCTCCCCTCACCATCAGCGATACGGTGGGATTGCCCGCGCCGAAGGGGCCGAGCGCGGTGAGTTCCTCGGCCAGATCCATGCCGAGGTCGGCGCCGTCGACAATGGCATCCACGCGCGCCCGTGGGATCATCTGCTCGGAGGAGAGCGTCTCTCGTGCGTGCGCGTCCAAGGCGGCGGCGAACGCCTCCACCTCGCCACGCTCGAGCTCCACTCCGGCGGCCGCGCTGTGCCCGCCGTATCGCCCGAGTCGCTCAGAGCACGCCGTGAGTCCGGCGAGCAAGTCATACCCCTCGATGCTTCGGCCCGACCCGCGGGCGGCGTCGCCGTCGAGCGCCAGCAGCACCACCGGTCTACGGTGGGTCTCGGCCAGACGCGAGGCCACGATCCCGATGACGCCCGCGTGCCACCCCTCGCCAGCGAGCACGAACGCCGATCTCCGCCGCGCATCGGCGCAACGCGCGATCTGCGCTTCGGCCTCGCGGCGTATCGCCTGCTCTGTATGTCTGCGCTCGGCGTTAGCGTGGTCGAGCTCCTCGGCGATCTGGGCCGCGCGCACCGGATCCTCGACGAGGATCAGCTCGAGCGCGGCGTCAGCCCTGTACAAGCGCCCCGCGGCGTTGATGCGCGGCGCCAGCGCGAAGCCGACGGCGCGCTCGTCCAACTTGTCTGGCTGTACACGAGCGACCGCCATCAGCGCGCGCAACCCCGGCTTCGCCGTTCGCGCGAGGGCGCGCATGCCGCGCCGCGCGAGCGACCGGTTCTCGCCGAGCAACGCCACCACGTCGGCGATCGTCGCGAGCGCCACGAGATCGAGGTCCTCGTCGAGATCGCGCGGGTCGCGACCGGCCACCACGAAGATGGCCTGGGCGAGCTTGTGCGCCACAGCCGTCGCGCACAGCTCGGCACAGGGATAGCCGCACACGGCGGGATGCACGATCGGGGCGTCCGGAAGGACGCCGTCGGCGCGCGGTTGGTGGTGGTCGCTCACGATCGTCTCAACTCCCAGCGAACGCGCCAGCGCCACCTCATCCACCGCGGTGATACCGCAGTCGGCGGTGAGCAAGAGCTCCGTTCCGCGGTCCGCGAGCCTGCGCACGGTAGCGGCGCTCAAGCCGTAGCCCTCGCCCGCGCGGTCGGGGAGATGCCAATCGACGCTTGCGCCGAGCTCGCGCAGCGCGCGAACGAGCACCGCGGTGGCGCACACCCCGTCGACGTCGTAGTCGCCGTGGATCGTGATCCGCCGGCCCTCGCGCGCGCGACCGACCACGAGCGCCGCCGCGTCTAGCAGGCCGTCGAAGGCCTCCGGACCGTGATGCTCGTCGGCGCTCAGAAAAGCGCGCGCGCGCGGCGGATCGCCGTGGCCGCGCCGTACCAGCACCTGTGCCACCGCGTCGCTCACACCCAGCTCACGGCGTAGCAGCGCCACCTGCCGCTCGTCGCAGTCGGAGATATCGAAGCGCACCATCCCTCCGTCACCCTACGGCGCGGACTAGACGGAACGGATCGCCGGGCCTGGCGGTCTCAGTCGCGACCGGCGGCGGGGGCGCTGTTGCGGCGCACGCCCTCGAAATAAACGGCCGCGATGCCGAGCAGCGCGCCGGGGACGGCGTAGAGCACCACCGCTATATCCGTCGCTTTCACGCCCGGAACCTGAAGCGAGGAGGTCTTGACGCTGTATATCAACAGCCCCACCGCCATGGCGCCCACGAGCGAGCCCACGAACGCGCCGACGATGCCGCCCCAGAAGCGGTCGGGCAGGAAGATCGTGAAGTGCCAGATCGACAGCCCCATCATTACCCAGGCGAGCATTCCCATCAGCTGTGCCCTCCGCAGATTACGGTGCGAGCTCCGAGGAACGATCTCTGTGCGAAAGCCATCAGCGCGCCCTCCCGTGCCGGCGGTTGCGCGGCCGGCGCGGCTTCGGAGCGCGCGCGGGCTGATCCTTCATGACGAGATCCTCGGGAGTCAAATCGGCGGCGGGGTCGCGCGCCGGAGGGTCGTCCTCGACGGCCGCCGCCTGCTCGCGCGGCTGTGCTCGCGCCCCACCAGCGCGCCGCCCGCGTCGCTGGCCTACGCCGGCGGGCGTGCGGCCCGCTGCCTGCTGCTCGGCGAGCTCGGGGCCGATCTCGCGCACGAGCTCATCGAACTCCTCCCGCGAGAGCTGCTCTCCGGCCTCCTCGGCCACGAGCGCGCCCGCGCCCCGGCGCTTGGCCGCCGCCGCCGCCGGCTCCACGTCTATCGGCGCCTCGCCGAGCGCGGTCGCGTACGCCGGCACGTAGCCGAGTTCGCGCACGATGCGAGCACGGCGGTTGCGGTAGGCGCTCTCGCGCTCCTTCCAATGCGTGAGGACTGGTGAGGCGATGAAAATGGACGAATATGCCCCGGAGGCGATACCCACGAGCATCGCGAATGCGAAGTCCTTCAGCGTGGCTCCCCCGAACAGCAGGATCGCCGTCACCGGCAAGAGCGTGCAGAAGCTCGTGGCGAGCGATCGCGTCAACACCTCCGACATCGAGCGGTTCACTATCTGGGAGAACGCCGCGCGCGGCATGCGCGGCACGTTCTCGCGCACGCGATCGAACACGATGATCGTGTCGTACATCGAATACCCGAGGATCGTCAGCAGCGCCGCCACGGTCGCGGTCGTGACTTCCCGACCGGTGAGCGCGTACACCCCGCTTGTGATCAGAAGGTCGTGCATCAACGCGATGAGCACGGGCACCGCGTACTTCCACTCGAACCGCAGCGCGATGTAGATCGAGATCACCAGCAGCGAGGTGATGATCGCGATGATCGCGCTTTTGGCAACCGTCTGACCGAAGCTCGGCCCGATCGAGGTGTTCGAGAAGTTCTTCGTGCCCGGCGAGAGCGGGCCCGAGCCGAACTTCGAGTCGAGCGCCGCCTTCACCCTCTGGACCTGTTCGGGCTTGAGCTGCTTCAGCGAGATCTGGTAGCCCTGCCCGCCGACGCCGGTGCTCGTGAACTTCTGGATCTCGGCGTTCGAATAGCCCGCGGAGGCCATCACTGCTTGGATCTGGTTCTCGGTGACCGGTTTCACGAACGCGGTCTCGATGCGCGTCCCCGATTTGAAATCGATCCCGAAGTTGATGCCCCTGCCGCCGATCGCCAGCGCTCCGATGGCGAGGATGCAGCCCGACAGCGAGAAGAACCAGCGCGAGGCCCCCATGAAGTCGAACGTCCATTTGCGCGTGCGCTTGGATGCTCCCAGCAGCGCCGGGTGGGAGACCGCGCGCGAGCGTCCCATCGCGCCGAGCGCCGCCTGCGTGGCGAGCACCGCCGTGAACAGGCTCAAGAGGGTGCCGATGCCGAGCGTGAACGCGAAGCCCTGCACTTCGGCGGTGGCCAGCGCGAACAGGATGAACGCGGTCATGAACGTCACCACGTTGGCGTCCACGATCGCGGCGAAGCCGCGCTTGTAGCCGGTGGCTATGCCGGCGGCGATCGAGCGTCCGCCGCGGATCTCCTCCTTGACGCGCTCGAAGATCACGATGTTCGCGTCCGCCGCGATCCCGATCGTAAGGATCTGGCCGGCGATCCCCGGCAGCGTCAGCGTGATCGGGATCAGCTTGATTAGCGCAAAGAAATAGATGCCGTAGATCACCAGACCGCCTACCGCGATCGCCCCGAGCACGCGGTAGAACGCGAGCAGGAACAGGCACACCACCACGAAGCCCACCAAACCGGCGATCAAACCCTGTTTGAGAGCGGTCTTGCCGAGCGTCGCCGACACCTGCGACTGGGAGATCAGTTCGAGCTTGATCGGCAGCGCGCCCGACTGGAGCTCGTCTGCGAGGTTCTGAGCTGAGGTGAGCGTGAAGCCGCCCGAGATCTGCGAGCCGTTGGCGGGATCGATCCCTTCGGGGTTGGCCGTGTAATCGATGAACGGCGCGGTGATCACCTGGTTGTCGAGCACCACCGCGAAGTGCTGCACCGCCGCCTGCTTGGAGACGCCGGGCAGCTGGCGCGACTGGCCGCGTTCGGCGATTTCCCTGGTCACCCTCTGGAAGGCTTTCCCGCCGCTCGAGTCGAATTCGAACGTAACGTTCGGCTGGCCCGATCCCCCGTTGTCGAAGCTCTGGCGCGGGCTCTTGATGTCGTTGCCGGTGAGCGCCGGGTCGTCGTTGAGCACATACCAGCTTTCCGGCGATTGCTGGGTGACCTTGCCTCCCTTGCCGGTGATCGGCTGCGCCTGCGCCAGCACCGTGCCCGGGTTCACCCGCACCGCTCGTGTCTTGGCGCCGACCGGCGGCTTCTGGTTGTCGCCGTAGAGGTTGGCTTCGGTGTCCTCGGGGCCGTGCAACACCTTTTTGTGGGTGACGTCCAGCAGGTACCACTGCCCGTAGATGCACCCGCCCGCCTGCTTGGGCGTGCAGCCCGCCGCGTAGGTGGTGTCGTTCTTGCGGATGATCGCCGGGCGCTTGAGCGCGCGCAGCACCGCTTCGTACTCCGCCAGCCCCGATTCGGCCGACGCCGCGTTGACCCCGCCGGTGACGGCGCCTTCGTTCGGCGCGGGCTGCCCGTTGGGGCCGATCACGTTGCGCTCCCAGTCGTAGAAAAACAGCTGCGCGGTCTTTCCGACCTGCTCCTGGGCGCGCTGGGCGTTTGTGACGCTCGGCAGGCTCACCGTCACTTCGCTCTGGCCGCTGCGCTTGATTTCCGGCTGCGCCACGCCGAGCTGATCCACGCGCTTGCGCATGATGTCGATCGCGCGGTTCAGCGATTCGGTGTCCACCTTGGCCTGCGCGGTGGCGCGGCCCTGGTAGATGAGCTGCACGCCCCCCTTCAGGTCGAGCCCTAGCCGCGTCGGCTTGCTCACGATGACGGCGAGCGAGGCGAGCACCAGGCCGGCGACTATAAGGAGGACGAGTGCGTTTCGGCGGCGATCGGCCATGGCGTCCAGACTACTTGTCGGGGGTGAGCACGAGCAGGAGCCCGCCGTCGTCGTCGTAGGCGGGGAACATGTCGGCCTTGGCCTGGGCTTCCACATCGCGCTCGCCGCTCACTCGCACGGGCACGTCGAGCGCGCGAACCCCCCACTCGAGCACCGTTTCCACCGGGTCATCGCCGTTTGCGAACTTCAAGCCCAGCACTTGCTCCACGCGCTGGCCGATCACGTCCTCCTCCTCGACGCCTGTGAAAGCGAACGAGTTCTTGCCACAGCCGATCACGCGTCCCTCGCCGTCGCACACGAAGAACGCCGCGTCCGGCGCCGGGTAGTAGTCGTCGAGCAGCTCATACAGGAAGGCGAAGCCGCACTTCGCGCACCCCTTCGGCTGGCGCGTGAAGCCAATGTTGCGGTCCACCTCGCTGGTGCGATGTCCGCAGTTGGGGCAGATGAACGGGTGAGCCATCGGACTCCACAGAGTACGGGAGCCGGCGGCTCGGCGTGTAACCGCCGCCGCGCCCGAGAACGGCGTCGCGGGCCGTCGCGGGCCCGTGAGGGCGCTTGGCTAGAAGAGCGCGCTCGTCTCCGGCTCGCGCGCCGGCGGATCGACGCCCACGTGCTCGAACGCCGCGAGCGTCGCCGTCCTGCCACGAGCGGTGCGCTTGATGAGCCCCTGCTGGAGCAGGTAGGGCTCGTACACGTCCTCGATCGTGTCCTGCTCCTCGCCCACCGCCACCGCGAGCGTGGAGAGCCCGACCGGCCCGCCGTCGAACTTTGCGCAGATCGCTCGGAGGATCTCCCGGTCCAGGCGGTCGAGGCCGCGCTCGTCCACCTCCAGCAGCTCGAGCGCGCCGTGCGCCGCGTCGACTCCGATTACCCCGTCGAGCTTCACCTCGGCGTAGTCGCGCACGCGCTTGAGCAGGCGGTTGGCGACGCGCGGGGTGCCACGGCTGCGCGCCGCGATCGCGAGCGCTCCCTGCTCGTCCACGGAGATCCGCAGGATCTCCGCCGAGCGCCTCACGATCCGCGCGAGATCGTCGATGCCGTAGTGCTCCAAGCGCGCCTGTATCCCGAAGCGATCCCGCAGCGGTGTCGTCAGCAACCCCGCCCGCGTGGTCGCCCCGACGAGCGTGAACTGCGGGAGCTCGAGCGTCACCACGCGCGCGCCCGCGCCCTGACCGACAGTTATCGGCAACTGGCGGTCCTCCATCGCCGGGTAGAACGTCTCCTCGAGCGTTCGCGGCAGGCGGTGGATCTCATCCACGAAGAACACGCTGCGGGGCTGAAGCGCAGTCAGAAACGCCGCGATGTCGCCCTTGCGCTCGAGCGCCGGCCCGGCCGTCTGCACGAACGGCACTTCGAGCTCCGCGGCGACGATCTGCGCCAGCGAAGTCTTCCCGAGACCCGGCGGGCCGGCCAGCAGGAGATGGTCGAGCGCCTCGCCCCGCGCGCTCGCGGCCTGGATCGCGACCGAGAGCTGTTCGCGCAGGGTGTGCTGACCGACGAACTCCTCGAGCGCCCGCGGACGCAGCGAACGGTCGAGCTCGTCCTCGGGCGTGAGGTAGGGCGTCTGGATGCGCTCGGTCTGGGTCATCGAGTCCTCGCGCGCCTCACGCCGCCCGCGCCGTTCGCAGCGCGTCGGCGATCAGATCCTCGGCGCTCTCGCCCTTCACACCGCGCAGCAGCTCCTCGGCTTCCACCGCGTCGTAGCCGAGCGCGAGCAAGCCCTCGCGCGCGAGCGCCCGCGGCCCCCCCTCGCGCGTCGCGCCCCCAACCACGCTCTCGAGGGCGCTGTCCACGCCCACCTTCTCGCGCAACTCCACGATGATCCGCTCCGCCGTGCGCTTGCCGATGCCCGGCACCGCCTGGAAGCGAGCGGCGTCCGCGCCCGCTATCGCCGCCAGCAGCTCGCGCGGAGAGCCGCTCGAGAGCACCGCCACCGCCACCTTCGGGCCGACCGCCTGCACCGAGAGCAACATCAGGAACAGGTCGCGCTCCCGCTCGGAGTGAAACCCGTGCAGCAGGAGCGCGTCGTCGCGCACCACGAGATGGGTGTGAAGCGTCGTCTCGCCGCCCACCGCCGGCACGTGGCGCAACGTCTCGCTCGACACCGCCGCGCGGTAGCCCACACCGCCGCACAGCACCACCACGTGGTCTGAGCGGCGGATCGCCACCTCGCCCTTGAGCAGGGAGATCATCGCGCGGCCCCCGCGGCCGCCATGGCGCGCTCCACGGCATCGCTAAGCGGCGTCCCGTTGAGGTGGCAGAGCGCCACCGCGAGCGCGTCGGAGGCGTGATCCTCGGCAGGGGCGCGCGGCAGGGCAAGCAGCGTCTGCACCATTCGCGCCACCTGCTCCTTGCCGGCGCGGCCGTGGCCGCACACCGCCGCCTTCACCTGCTGGGGTGTGTATGAGAAGCAGGGCACGCCGCTTTCCCCCGCCGCCAACATCGTCGCGCCGCGAGCGTGGCCCACCGCGAACGCGCTGCGGGCGTTTTGGCCGAAGTAGAGCTCCTCAAGCGCCATCGCGGCGCACTCGTACTCGGCGAGCAGCGCTCCCACGCGGGTCGCGATGCTCGCCAGGCGCCGCTCTGTAGC
>DATBTP010000191.1:0-5882 GCA_036559185.1 Solirubrobacteraceae bacterium
GAGCGCGGCGAAGCAGACGACGCCCGCCACGACGAACACCACCAGCTCGAACCACGCCGGCGGCCAGCCGATCCCGAAGAAGAGCTTGCCCGCCACCATGATGATCGCGATCTGCATCGCCGTGTTAGTTACCGCGTTGGACGCCACGCCCCCGAAGTAGGAAGTTGTGGGCAGCGGCGTCCCGCGGATGCGCTTCAGGACTCCACGCTCGCGTAGAAACACGATGTTGTAGGCGAGCGCCGTGAAGGTCGTCGACATCACGCTCATGCCGGCGATCGCCGGGATCAACAGGTTGAGGTCGTGCTGCTTGCCCTGCAATATGACCCCGCCCGCCACCAGGAACAGCAGCGGCAGCGCGAAGTTGAAGAACGCGGCGGAGGGGTTGCGCCAGAACATCTTTCGCTCGAGCCGGTACTGCCTCCAGGTGAGGGCGACCCCGTCAGGCATCGGCGGTGAGCTCCAGGTAGACGTCCTCCAAGGTGGGACGCCCCACGCTCAGCTCCTCCAGACGCTCGCCGCGCGCGAGCGCATCGCCCGTGAGTTCGTGCAGCGTGCGCGTGGGGTCGTCGCTCTCGACCTCCACGAGCGGCCCGTCGCCGCTTCGGTAGGCCACGCGATAGTGCGCGGCACCGGGTGGGTGGGTGCTCAATTCTCGCGGTGGGCCGATCGCGAGGACCCGCCCATCCTTGACGATCGCCACCCTGTCGGCGAGCGCCTGCGCCTCGTCGAGGTAGTGGGTGGTGAGCAATATCGTCTTACCGAGCGCCCTTAGCGAGCGGATGGTCTCCCAGGCCGCTCGCCGGGCCTCCGGGTCAAAGCCGGTGGTGGGCTCGTCGAGGAAGATCAGCTCCGGATCGCCGATCAAGGCGAGCGCGAAGTCGAGCCGCCGCAGTTGCCCGCCGGAGAGCTTGCGCGTGCGCACCTCGGCCTTCTCTCCCAACCCCACCAGGCTCAGCACCTCCTCGACCTCGCGCGGCGCGGGATAGAAGCTCGCCCAATGGCGTAGCGCCTCGCGTGGCGTCAAGTGGCCGTAGATCCCGCTCGACTGCAACACGATCCCGATGCGCTTGCGCAGAGCGCTCTCGCGCCGGCTCGGATCGTGGCCGAGCACCGACACCTCCCCCGAACTGCGCTGGCGATAGCCCTCGAGAATCTCCACGGTGGTTGTCTTGCCGGCGCCGTTGGGGCCAAGCAGCCCGAACACCTCGCCGCTTGCCACCGAGATGTCGATGCCCCTCACCGCCTCGAAGTCGCCGTAGCGCTTGTGCAGGCCACGGACCTCGATCGCCGCGCCCGAGCTCACCAATGAACGCCCCGCATCAGGTTCGCCATCGCGAGCTGCTCGAGCGACGCGCGCTCCGCGGTCTCCGGCTCTCCGCGCGAGGCCGCCGAGTCGGGGAACACGCGGTAGGCGAGATGCAGGATGCGGTCCACGGCGCCCGGGGCGAGCGCGTATAGGACCTCGCCGGTGGTGCCGAGCGTCGTGCCCATGTGCTTGGGGCGCGAGCGCAACGCCTCGCAGATCATGTCTGCCGCCTCTTCGGGGGTGATGGCGGGAAACGCGTCATATAGCTTGGTGGGCGCGATCATCGGCGTGCGCACGAGCGGCATGTGAATCGTGGTGAACGTCACCCCGTCGCCGATCACCTCGGAGGCGACCACGCGGGTGAACGCGTCGAGTGCCGCCTTCGAGGCCACGTACGCGGAAAAGCGCGGGGGGTTGGTTTGCACCCCGATCGAGGAGATGTTCACGATGTGGCCAAAGCCCCGCGCGCGCATCTGCGGGAGCAGGCCGATGATGAGCTTCACCGCGCCGAAGTAGTTGAGCTGCATCGTGCGTTCGAAGTCGTGGAAGCGCTCGTAGCTGAGCGCGATCGAACGCCTGATCGAGCGCCCCGCGTTGTTGACGAGCATGTCCACGTTGCGATGGTCGTCTTTCACGCGCTCGACCAGCCGGTCGATCTCGTCCATGTCGGAGATGTCCGCCGCATACACATACGCAAGCCCCCCCGCCGCCACGATCTCGGCGCGCACCTCCTCGAGCTTCTCCACGTTGCGCGCCACCAGCAGCGGTATCGCGCCCGCGGCGGCGAGCTTCAACGCGGTCGCTCTGCCGATGCCCGATGACGCGCCCGTGATGAGCACGCGCCGTCCCCCGATCGCCTCGCCGAGTGTGCGCCCGCGGCTGATGCCCGGGTCCATCTCACGCTCCCAGTAGTCCCACAAATGCACCGCATACTCGCGCAGCGCCGGCACGTGCTCGTAGGCGGAGCCGGCGAGCGCCTGCTGGGCGTTGCGCGTGTCGAAGGCCGGCACGAGGTTCACGTGCGCGAGCACCTCGTCGGGTATGCCCAGCTCGCGCAAAGTCAGGCGGCGCGCCTGGCGCAGCGGTGGCACCTTCATCAAGAGCGACAGCGGCGCCGTGGGGATCGCGTCGAGCACGCGCTTGTCCACGCTCACCGCGAAGCGCGGCGCGTGCGCGGCTGCGGCGAAGTCGTTCATCACCGCATCGACCCTCTGCGAGCGCGGGTAGGTCAGGTGGAAAGCCCGCCCGTCGAGTCCGGGCTTGTGCGCGATGTGGTCGAGCGCCCCCGCCACCCAATCCACCGGCACTACGTTGGTCTTGCCGAGGTCGAGCCCCACCATCGGCAGCCACTGCGGCACCACCTGACGGATGCGCTGGATCGCCTTGAAGAAGTAGTAGGGCCCGTCGATCTTGTCCATCTCGCCAGTCCTCGAATCGCCCACCACGATCCCCGGCCGATAAACCCGCCAGGGGACGGCCGGCTGCTCGCGCACGATTCGCTCCGCCTCGAACTTGGTGGCGTGGTAGGGCGAGGGCAGGTGCTGGCCCTCGTCGAAACGGTCCTCGCCGAACACCCCTTTGTAGGCGCCCGCAACCGCGATCGAGGAGACGTGATGGAGGTGCTCCACGCGCAACGCCGTCGCCAGTTCCAGCGCGTGGTTGGTGCCCCCGACGTTCACCGCCATGTCGAGCTCCAGCGGCGCGGTCATGTCGTAAACCGCCGCGAGGTGGAAGAAGTGCTCGACGCTCCCCTCGAGCTCTCCCACCTGCTCGTCGCTCAACCCCAGCAGCGGCTGGCGCAGGTCGCCGATGACGGCGTGCACGCGCTTGCTCGCAACCCCATCGGAGAGGGCTCCCCAGTGCTCGACAAGGTCGTCTAGGCGAGCGAGCGAATCCTCGCGTACGAGCACGTGGATCTTGCCCTTTCGTTCCAACAGCCGCTCCACCAGCCGACGACCGATGAAGCCCGTAGCGCCCGTTACGAAATACGCCATCTTGTCTCCCGCGGTTCGATCAGCCGAGGATAGTCCCCACCGCCGCCTCTTGCCGACCGCCGTGTTGGGTTCGCGCCGGGGCAAGCGCCTAGCGGAAGCGTCCCCGCGCGCCCGCCGGACACCCGGGGAGCGCTACGCTCCCGCGCCCGCGCCGCCGCGTCCCTCGCCAGAGGCGAAGCGCGCGGCGCCGCTCACAGCGTCCAGGAACACCTCCGGACCGGCCCGCGACTCGAGCGCGAGGCCCTCCTTCAGGGTCATGCCGAGCCCCTCGATCGCCGCGCGCCTGTCGGCGAGCATCGTCCGCTGCGGAAACTTGGCGAGGTTGTTGGCGAGCTCGATCGCGCGCTCGAGGTGGGTCCCGTCCGCGACGACCTCTGTGAGCAGCCCCATCGCGTGCGCCTCCTCCGCGTCGAGGATGCGCCCCGTGAGGATCAAGTCGAGCGCTCTGCCCAAGCCGACGACGCGTGGCAGGCGTTGCGTGCCCCCGTCGATTAGGGGCACGCCCCAGCGCCGCTCGGGATAGCCCAGCCGCGATCCATGCGTGGCGATCCGCAAGTCACACCACAGCGCCAGCTCCAACCCCCCCGCCAGCGCGTAGCCGGAGATCGCGGCGATCGTCGGCTTGGAGGGTGTCAGGCGCGTGAACCCCATCGGGCCCTCCGGCGCCATCAGACGCTCGCCGAACGTGTCGATCGCCTTCAGGTCGGCGCCCGCGCAGAACGCGATCCCGCCGGCGCCGGTGAGAACCATCGCGCGGGCATCCTCTTCGCTCTCGAAGCGCTCCAGCGCCTCTCCCAGCGCCACCGCCGTCGGCCCATCCACGGCGTTGCGTCGCTCGGGACGGTCGATCGTCACGACGGCGGCCGCGCCCTCGCGCTCGTATCGAACCTGTCCGCTCTCCGCCACGCTCTCGGCCGGCGCCGCGCGCTACCAGCCGCCGCGCCAGCGCGCGTCGCCGGCGCGGGCTTTCTGCGCGTCTTTGCGGGCGTCTTTGCGCTTCTCCAAACGCGCCTGCAAGAGGCTCATCGCCAGCACGAACAGCGGGAAGAAGAGGATCAGGATGAAGCCCGCGTTGGTCACCACCTTGTCGTTCGTGGCCCCGTAAAAGCCACGCCCGTCGTTGTATGCGAGCGCCGCGGGCGCGAGCACGAGCAACGCGAGCACGGATCCGAGCAGTGTGGTGAGAAGGCGCCGCATGTCGCCGGGAATCCTATAGGAAGGCGCGGGCCCCTTCAGGGCGCCCCTACCATCCTCGACGTGGCTCTCCTCATCGCCTCCGACCTGCGCAAGGACATGGCCGGCAAGCCCCTGCTCGGGGGAGTGTCGTTCAAGTTGGAGCGCCGCGAACGGCTCACCATCGCCGGACGCAACGGCGCCGGCAAGACGACGCTGCTGCGCATGATCGCGGGAGAGGAGACGATCGATCGGGGTGAGCTGAGCGTGTCGAAGGGCGTGCGCATCGCGCTCCACGACCAGCGTCCCCCCCGCGATCGCGGGATGTTCCTGCGGGACTACGTGCTCTCTGGGTGCATGGAGGAGCTCGCCGTCGAACGCGAGCTCGCCGAGCTGGAGCGCGAGATGGCGGCGGGCTCCACCGAGGAGGCGCTGCTCGACCGCTACTCGCGCGCCCAGGCGCGCCTGGAGTCCCACGGCGGCTATCTCTGGCGCGACCGCGCCACCGTCACGACACGCGGCCTTGGCTTCTCCGAGGCCGACCTCGATCGCGGCCTGAATACGTTCTCCGGTGGCCAGCTCACACGCGCGTCGCTCGCCCGCGCGCTCGCCACGAGCGCCGACGTGCTGCTTCTCGACGAGCCCACCAACCATCTCGACATCGAGTCGCTGGAGTGGTTGGAGCAAACGCTCACCGAGCTCGACGCCGCCGTCATGCTCGTGGCGCACGACCGCTGGTTTCTGGAGGCTGTGGGCACAGCGGTGCTCGAGCTCCACGGCGGGGCGGGTGGGACTTCGTCCCGCTCGCGCTTCTTCGCCGGCAGCTGGCACGCGTGGCGGCGCGAGCAGGCGGCGCGCGAGATGGCGCTCGGCAAGGCGATCGACAAGCAGCGGGCGGAGATCGCGCGGATGGAGCGGTTCGTCGAGCGCTTCCGCGCCAAGGCCACGAAGGCGCGTCAGGCGCAGTCGCGCGCGAAGAAGCTCGCCAAGATCGAGCGCATCGAGCGCGATAACCGCGACGCCGCCACTCTCGAGTTCGCGTTCAAGGCTCCTGAGCGCACAGGCCGGGTGATCTTCGAGTTGCGCGACGGACGCGTGGAGATCGCGGGGGCGGGCGGCGATGGGGGTCCGCTCGTGCTGCTCGACCACGCGGAACTGTGGCTGGAGCGAGGCGAGCACGTCTCGCTCGTGGGTCCCAACGGCGCGGGCAAGACCACGCTCATCGAAACGCTCGCCAGGCTCCGCCCGCTCGGCGCGGGCAAGCTCTCGACAGGTCACAACGTGAACGTCGGCTATCTCTCCCAGCACGCCGAGGAGCTCGGGGCGGGAGGCCCGGCGGGGCAGAGCGTCGTCGAGGCGGCCCAACGGGCTACGGGTCTCACGCCGAACAAGGCCCGCGCGCTGTTGGG
>DATBTP010000192.1:0-5932 GCA_036559185.1 Solirubrobacteraceae bacterium
GCGCGGCGATCATGCGCGAGGCCTGCAACCGCGAGGACGCCCCCGAGGCCGAGCGCGGCTGGCTCGACTGGCTAGGTGACTGCGAGGTCCCGGCGATCAGCGCCCGTGCCCGCTCTTCCGCCATCTCGCCCTCGAATATCCCGCCGCGCATCGCCCCCGCGTCGCGGATGTGGCGTACCAGGGCGCGCGTGTCAACGCCGGTGATCGCCGGCACACCGCAGTCGGTCAGCCAGTCGAGCCAGCCGCGCTCGGCGTCGGCCGCGTCCTCGCCGTTGCACGCCTCGCGCACGATCACCGCGCGCGCCCACACGCGCTCTGACTCCATCGCCCGCCCGCTCACGCCGTAGTTGCCGATGTGTGGGTAGGTGAACGCGATCAGCTGGCCGGCGAAAGACGGGTCGCTCACCGACTCCTGGTAGCCGGACATGCCGGTCGTGAACACCACCTCCCCCACGGCATGCGTCGCCGCGGCGCACGCTTCGCCGTCAAAGCGCGTGCCGTCCTCCAGCAGCACATAGGCGTCGCGAGAGGCCCTCAAACGATCAGCCTCTGTACCGCCTTGAACTCCGGCGTGCCCGCCCGCTCCAAGAGCTCGAAGAGGACCGACTCCACCGTGCTCACGACCGCGCCCGCGCGCTCCAGGCGCTCCAGGCCGCGCTCGTAGTCGACCTCATGGCGCGAGGCCACCGCGTCGGCGGGCACGTGCACTTCGATCCCGCCTTCGATCAGGTCGTGGACGGTCTGGGACACGCACACGTGCGTCTCGATCCCGCACACGATCGCCTGTGCGCGTCCCTGAAGCCCAAAGCCCTCCGCCCGCGCGGCGGAGAACACGCTCTTCTCGATCACCGGCTCATCCTGGAGGTCGACCTCGGGGGCGGTGTGGCCCAACCCCTTCGGATACTGCTCGCTCACGATGCGCGGCACCCCCAGAATACGGGCGCCTCGCACGAGCGTCGCGCACGCGCTCGCAACCGAGTCGAAGGAGGCGTAGGAGCGAAAGCCCTCCTGCACATCCACAACCACGAGAGCGGCCCTCTCACGCTCGAGCAGGCTCACGCTGCCACCACCGAGAAAGCTCGCTCTCGGTAGGCCACGCCGCCCGCCGCCACCGTCATCAACACACGCCCGGTGAGAGGACGGCCGGCAAAGCAGCAGTTCTCCGAGCGGCTCTCCCAACCGTTCTCGCCCGCCACCCACCGCGCGCAGAGGTCCACGAGCGTGACGTTCGCTGGCTCCCCCACCGCGATGCGAGGTGTGGGCAAGCCGAACAGCTCGGCGCCCGCGGTCATCCGCTCCACCAGCAACCCGAGGCCGATCGTGCCGGGCAGCACCAGCTCGGTGTGGAGCGCCGCGAACGCGGTCTCGAGGCCCGTCGTGCCCATCGGGGCCTGCTCGAAAGGCACCTCCTTCTCGTGGCGGGCGTGTGGCGCGTGGTCGGTGGCCACGCAGTCGATGACACCCGAGCGCAAGCCCTCCACCAGCGCGAGGCGATCGCGCTCGGAGGCGAGCGGGGGGTTCATCTTCATGCGCGTATCGAGTCCCCGCACGTGCTCGTCTGTGAGCAACAGATGGTGCGGGCTCGCCTCGGCGCTCACCTTGAAGCCACGCTCCTTCGCCGCCGCCACCGCGTGTACCGATGCGGCGCAGCTGAGGTGCTGGAAGTGAACGCGCCCGTCCTCATACCCGGCGAGCTCGGCGTCGCGGGCCACCATCGTCGACTCGCTCACGCTCGGGATCCCGCCCACGCCGAGCGCGGCGCTCACCGCGCCCTCGTGCATCGAGCCTCCGCGCGAGAGCGAAGGGTCCTCCTCGTGCAGCGTCAGCACCCCGCCGCACAACCGTTGGTATTGCAGCGCCTTGCGCAACACGCCGGCGCTCGCCACCGGACGGCCGTCGTCGGTGAAGCCCAGCGCCCCCTCCCCCGTAAGCTCCGCCATCTCGGTCAGCTCCACCCCCTCGAGCCCGCGAGTGATCGCCGCGAGGAAGCCCACCGGGATGCGCGCCTCGCGCGCGGCTGCGTCCCTGACCGAGCGAAGCAGCGGCGCCGAGTCTAGAGCCGGAGCGGTATTGGGCATCGCGATCACCGCGCAGAACCCCCCCACAGCGGCGGCTCGCGTGCCTGTTTCCAGGTCCTCCTTGTGCTCCTGTCCGGGACTGCGCAGGTGCACGTGCGGGTCCACGAACGCCGGCAGCAGGTGCCTGCCCTCCCCGCTCACCGACTCCGCCCGCCCGTCGGGGCTCAGGGTGTGAGGCGGCGCTATCTCCGCGATCATCCCATCGCGGATCAGCACGTCGTGGCGAGCATCCAAACCGGCACGCGGGTCAAGGAGATGGGCGCCTTCGATCAACAGATCGGCGGCGGTCCTCGGCGCGTGAAGCAGTGGTGCGACCATTACGCGAGTTGCGGCTCGGGGACGGGACGGAACACGCGCGAGCCCGACAGCAGCTCGTAGAGGACGGCCATGCGCACCACCACGCCCGCCTCCACCTGGGCGGTGATGAGCGCCTGGGGCGAATCGACCACCTCGCCGGAGAGCTCCACACCGCGGTTCACGGGCCCTGGGTGCATCAGCAGCTGGCGCGCAGACAGCCGGCGGGCACCGATCTGAAAGCACGCCGCGTACTCGCGCAAGGAGGGCACGAGCGCGCCGTCCATGCGCTCGTGCTGCATCCGCAGCGCGTAGATCACATCGGCGGAGGGCAGCTCCCGCAGGGAGTGGCGCACCTCGCAGCCGAGCTCTTCTATCCCGCGCGGGATCAGCGTGGGCGGTCCCGCCACCGTCACCTTCGCTCCCATGCGCTTGAACGCGAGGATGTTCGAGCGCGCCACACGCGAGTGGGCCACATCGCCCACGATCCAAATCGAGCAGTCGTCGAGCGCTCCGAGGCGTTGCTTGAGCGTGTAAACGTCGAGCAACGCCTGCGTGGGATGCTCGTGCTTGCCGTCCCCCGCGTTGACGATCGCCGCGTTCGTCCAACTCGACACGAGCTCAGCCGCGCCCGCCCACGGCGTGCGGATCACGATCGCGTCAGGCTTGTGCGCGCTGAGCGTGAGCACCGTGTCCTTCAGCGACTCCCCCTTCTCCACCGAAGAGCCGCTGGAGATGAAGTTCACTACATCCGCGGAGAGGCGCTTGGCGGCGAGCTCGAAGGAGCTGCGCGTGCGCGTGGACGCCTCGTAGAAGAGGTTCAGCACCATCCGTCCTCGCAGCGCCGGCACCTTCTTGATCTCGCGATCCGACACCTCCGCGAAGCGCGCGGCCTGCTCGACGATGCGCTCGATCGCCTCGCGGTCGAGATCCTCGATCGACAGTAGATGCTTCACGCCCGCACCCTCTCCGCGGAGAGACCGATCGCCACCTCATCCACCCCGTCCAGCTCCATCACCCGCACGCTCACGTGCTCCTCGCGCGAGGTGGGCAGGTTCTTGCCCACATAATCGGGTCGGATCGGCAGCTCGCGATGGCCGCGGTCTGCGAGCACCGCCAGCTGCACCCGCTCGGGGCGGCCATAGTCGAACAGCGCCTCGATCGCCGCCCTCACGGTGCGGCCCGTGTAGAGGACATCGTCCACGATCACCACCGTGCGCTCGGACAGATCGAAGTCGATATGAGAGGCGTGCACAACCGGAGCCTGCGGGCGCGAGGCGACGTCGTCGCGGTAGAAGCCTATGTCGAGATCGCCGAGCGGCACATCGGCTTGCAGCAGATCGGCGAGCAGCGCTTGCAGACGCCGCGCAAGGATCGCGCCGCGACGGTGGATGCCGACCACGGCCACGTCGGCCTCCGTGTTGCGCTCGGCTATCTCGTGGGCGATACGCGTGAGCGCCCGCCTGACCTCGTCCTCACCGAGAACGATCTTCCCGTCTTGCATGCGATTCCTTCCTGGCCTCACCGGACCGGGTTAAAGGATGTAGCGCGACTGTATCAGCGCGGCGCGACAACCTCCGCGCTCGGCGTGTCGGGCGCGGGAGGGTTTGCGGGCGCCGCCCGCTCTGTCGATGCATTCTGCTCGACCGCTGTGCGGCGCGACCAGCGCACGAGCTCGGCCGTTCCCCTCTCGGGGAACGGGATCTCGATCGTGTCGAAGTCGCGCGGCGCCTCGGTAGCGGCGAACACCGTGCGTGCCTCTTCGCGCAGCTCGCCGCCCGGATAGCGGCTGGAGATATGGGTGAGCGCGAGCAGCCGCGCCTTCGCCTCGCGCGCCAACTCGGCCGCCTGGCGTGCCGTGGAGTGAGCGGTGAGACGGGCTCGCTCGCTCTCCTCCTCGGCGAACGTCGCCTCGTGCACGAGCACGTCGGCTTCGTGAGCGGCAATCGCGAGCGCCTCACACGGAGCGGTGTCGCCTGAGATCACGATCTTGCGACCCTCGCGCGTCGGTCCCATCACCTGATCGGGAGACACACCGTTGACCGTCTCCCCCCGCGTCAACCTGCCGAAGTCCGGCCCAGGAGCAACCCCGAGGCGCGCGGCGAGCTCCGCGTCGAGGTGGCCAGGCCGGGAGTCCTCCACGAGCACATACCCAAACGCTGAGGCCCCGCGATGGCTCACGGCGACGCCCGTCACCGTGAGATCGTCGAAGGGCACGCTCTGCGCCGGCTCCAACTCCACGACGGTCAACTCGTAGGGAAGACGCCCGTAGATGAAGCGCGTGTCCTCCATCAACCGTCCTATCCCCGGCGGGCCATACACGCTCAGCGGCTGGTCGCGCTCGCGCAACGCGAACGACTTCAGCATCCCCGGCAAGCCCAGCCAGTGGTCGGCGTGGAAGTGTGTGATGAAAACGCATCCAACATCCGTCAAACCCACCGAGCGCATCAGCTGGCGCTGCGTCCCTTCGCCGCAATCGAACAGCAGCCGATCCCCGCCCCGGCGCACGAGGATCGCGGGCAGCCCACGACGAGGGCTCGGCACCGAGCCGCCCGTGCCCGCGAAGAAGAGCGAGAGGTCCATTGAGCCAACGGTAGCGGTCGCGGCGAGCGTGAGCACCGTGAGCCGAAGGCAAGCGGTCGGAGGCTTGCTCAAGCCGCCCGATTCAGGCTAAGCTCAGAGCCCAGCGGCGCCTTGGCGGCGCTCGTTGCGCCCGTAGCTCAGTGGATAGAGCGTCCGCCTCCGGAGCGGAAGGTCGCGTGTTCGAATCACGCCGGGCGCGCTAGAGAATCCCGCATAACCGTGCGGGATTCGATTGTTAAGCGGCCTTGTGCTGAATCTCCGCTGACGGGCTGTTTTCGCCCCGTTGGCCACTATTGGCCAAAACCCCACCCTCGACCAACGCGCGCATCGCGGCCTTCTCATCCTCGCCCCGACGCATCGACTGGCGGTACACGCGCAGGGCGAGCGCCGGGTCCGTGTGGCCCATTTCGTCCATGACCACGCCGGGGTCCTCGCCGAGCGCGTAGAGCAGTGAGCAGAACGTCCGGCGCAGCGAGTGGGGCGTCAGTTTCTCCGGCAACGGGCGCAGGCCGTCCCCTTCGAGCTGCTTGTTCGCCTGCGCGATCGTGCCATTGCCAGGCGCCGGCTCGCCGTCCTTGACAGTCGCGGGCTTGCCGAGCACACGCGAACGGAAGTTGTCCTCGCTCATCCGGCCGCCCGTCGCCGTCGGGAACACGTAGGTACTCTGAGCGGCGTCCTGGTGGCGCCCACGCAGCGCCAGCAGCTCATCCCGGAGCGCACCGCGTATCTTCACGCGCCGGAATCGTCCAGCGTCGGTCTTCGAGCCTGTCGTTAGCCATCCCGCTGCGAGGTCTACGTCACGCCACCGCAGCGCGCACAGCTCGCCGATTCGCAAGCCCGCGAACGTCAGCACGGCGAGCATCGCTCGGCGCTCGACGTGCGTGCGGCCCTTCGACGCTGTGCGGTCTAGCTCCCCGGCCGCGTCGAGTAGCGCGACGATCTGCTCAGCGCTGTCGAGGTAGGACCGCATCGGCTCG
>DATBTP010000193.1:0-9612 GCA_036559185.1 Solirubrobacteraceae bacterium
CCCGACACGCGGATTATGATTCCGCTGCTCTAACCAGCTGAGCTACTCCGGCGGGGTTGGTGAGTTTAGCCTGTGAGGACGGATCCCCAGGCGTCCCTTGCGCGCCCGAGAGCCCGCCCCGATGATGCAGCCATCCAAGCCCCTGCTAGCAGTGCCGAACGTGTCCGAGGGCCGTGAGCCGCGGACGATAGAGGCGATCGCCGAGGCGTTTGTCGCTGACGGGGGGACCCGCCTGCTCGATGTCCACTCCGACGCCGACCACCACCGCTCGGTGTTCACGCTCGCGGGCGCGCAGGGCAAGCTCGGGGACGCGTTGCTCGCGGGGGCGCGGGTGGCGGTGGAGCGGATCGATGTGGGGATGGGGCGCGATCCGGCGGACATAGGCGAGCACCCGCATGTGGGCGCGGTGGATGTGATGCCGGTTGTGTATCTCGATGCGGCACAACGGGGGGCGGCGTGCGCGGAGGCGCTGACGGTGGCGCACGAGCTGGGCGAGCGGTTGGGAGTGGCGGTGCTGCTGTACGGCGATCTGGCGGGTGGGCGCACGCGCGCGGAGCTGCGCAGGGGAGGGGTGCGGGCCCTCGCCGCGCGCCTACGCTCCGGCGAGCTTTGCAGCGACTTCGGCCCTGCCCGGTTGCACCCGACGGCGGGCGCGACGCTCGTGGCGGTGAGAGAGCCACTCGTGGCGTTTAACTTGGAGCTGGCGGCGCCCGCCACGCTTCAGGACGCCAGGCGCATAGCGAGCGCGATCCGCGAGGGGGGTGCGGAGGGGCTGCCGGGCTTGCGCGCGATAGGCGTGGGGTTGCGCCGTGGCGAGCGGACTGACGGTGATCCAAGTCACGATGACCGGCGCGCGCGTGCGCCTGGGACGCGGTCGCCCCTAGAGCACCCCCCATTAGCGCACGCCTTCTCTCGCGCGCGGGAGTCACCCCGCGGAGATACGACCATCCCCCAGGTGTCGATGAACGTGGAGCGGCCCCTCGAGCTGCCGCTCGGCGCGGTGGTGGCGGCGGTGAGAAGACACGCGGAGGTGGAGCGCGCGGAGATCGTGGGCTTGGCGCCAAGGGCGGCCCTGGAGGGCTTCCCCGAGGACGTGCCCCTGAAGGGTTTCGACGCGGGCGCGCACGTGATCGAGAACGCACTAGGGTTCTAGGTGTAGCGTCACAGGACGGGACGTGGAATCCCCCCGTAGAGACCGCGAGCGAGGCGAGATGGCCCAGACAAAGCGCAGAAGGCAGACCAAGCATCGTGGTAACGCGGCCGGGATGGTGGAGTCGCGCGGCCGCACGGGGCGTAAGCCGACGACGGCGGAGAAGACGGGTAGGGCAGGCGGCGGCGCGGCGAAGGACAAGCGTGTGGCGCGCTTGGAACGCGAGCCGACGTGGCTTGGCGCGTTCTACCGGGCGATGGCGGCGGCGGTGGTGATGCTGCTGATCAGCATCCTCGTTTTGAAAAAGCCCAACGAGGCGATAGCGCTGTTCCCGATCGTGTTGATCCTGTATGTGCCGATCAGCTATTACACCGACAGGTGGTTGTATAGGCGCCGGATGGCGGGCAAGGCCAAGTCGGCTGGTGGGACGGGCTCGAAGTGAGCGAGCGCGGAGGGGTGCGCGGCGGACCTGACGTGCGGTGCTTCAGCGTGGGTCCGATCCAGGAGAACGCTTACATCGTGCGAGCGCATGCGTCGGCGCGTAAGGCTTTGATGATCGACCCTGGGGAGGAGCCCCGGCGTCTGCTCGACGCCGCGAGCGCGCTCGGCGCGGAGATCGAGGCGATCTTGATCACGCACTGCCACTTCGATCACATCGGCGCGGTGGCGCCGGTGGCTAGGGCGACGGGCGCGCCGGTGTATTGCCCGGAGATCGAGACGGCGGTATTGGCGGACATCACGAAATGGACGATGCCGGGGTTCGGCCCGTTCGAGAGCTGGGCGGCGGAGGAGACGGTGAAGGGGGGCGAGCGCTTGACGCTCGCGGACATGGAGGTGGAGGTGCTGTTCACGCCCGGCCACAGCCCGGGGCACGTTACGTATGCGATCTCCGCCGAGCCCGCGTGGGCCTCAGCGGAGGGCGCGATGGGCGGGGAGCGCTCGCCCGCGTTGTTCTCGGGCGACGTGCTGTTCGAGGGGTCGGTGGGCAGGGTGGACCTTCCGGGCGGCGAGTGGGCGACGTTGGAGCGTTCGATCGGGTCGCTGATGGAGCGCTTCGAGCGCAAGACGGTGGTGTATCCGGGGCATATGGGCGTGACCACGCTCGGGCGAGAGTGGGAGACGAACCCCTTCCTGGCGGAGCTGCGCGCTTCGGCGATGGTTGCGGCGGAGCCTTACCAAGAGGGCACACAGCGGGCGCGCGGAAGTTGAGCGGGGAGAGGATAGGGGCGCCGCGGGGCACGTATGACGTGCTCGGCGAGCAGGCGGCGGCGAGGATGACGCTCGAGGCGAAGGCGCGCGCGATCCTCGAGGGGGCCGGGTATGAGCGGATCGAGACGCCCACGTTCGAGGCGACCGAGCTGTTCGCGCGCGGGGTGGGAGCATCCACGGACATCGTGCGCAAGGAGATGTATACGTTTGCCGACGGGAGCGGACGGTCGCTGACCCTGCGCCCGGAGGGTACCGCGCCGGTGTGCAGGGCGTACGCGGAGCATGGGATGCACAAGCTGGCTCAACCGGTGAAGCTGTGGTATCTGTCGAGTTTCTTTCGCTACGAGCGCGCGCAGAAGGGGAGGTTCCGCCAGTTTTGGCAGGTGGGCGCCGAGGCGCTGGGAAGCGAGGATCCGGCGGTGGATGCGGAGTCGATCGCGCTGCTTGGGGCGCTGCTTGACGAGATGGGCGTCAGGGGGGCCCGGCTGCGCCTCTCGAGCCTCGGCGGGAGCGAGAGCCGTTTGAGGTACCGCGAGCGCTTGCAGGAGCACCTGCGCGCCAACCAAGAGAGCCTGTCGGCGGAGGTGAGGGAGCGCATCGAGCTCAACCCGCTGCGCGCGTTTGACTCCGCGCACGAGGGGACGGTGGCTGTGATGCGCAAAGCGCCCAGGCTGATCGACGAGCTCGACGCCGAGGACGAGGAGCACTTCGCGGCCGTGCGCGGGCTGCTCGATCGCGCGGGTGTCGCTTACGAGGTGGACGGGACGTTGGTGAGGGGCTTGGATTACTACACGCGAACGGTGTTCGAGTTCACGAGCGACAGCCTGGGGGCGCAGAGCGGCGTGGGTGGCGGCGGCCGCTACGACGGGCTGGTGGAGCAGCTCGGCGGGCCGCCGACCGCGGGGATGGGTTGGGCGGCGGGGATAGAGCGGATCGTGCTCGCCGGCAATCCGCCGCCGCTGGGCACGCCCGCCGTGGATCTGTATGTGGGGGGGGTCGAGGATAGGGAGATAGAGGCCACGAGTTCCGGGGTGAGGTCGGTGGCCTTTGGGGTGCTCTGCGAGGCGCGGTCGGCGGGCTTGAAGGCGGCGATGGAGATGGGAGGGCGTTCGCTGAAGGGTCAGTTGAGCCACGCCAACCGTTTGGGCGCGCGCTACGTGGCGATCGTGGGGGAGGGCGAGACGACGTTGAAGGACATGCAGGACGGTAGCCAGGAGACGTTGGCGACGGAGAAGGTGGTGCACGCGGTGCTGCGCGGGTTGCGCGAGCTGGCGTAGGAGCAGGCCAATCCGCCGGGTGGCGTAGATGCTTGTGGCGAGCTCGGAGGCGGTGCTTCATTGACGCGAAAGTCGTTGCCAGGACGGTGTTTTCTGTAGTGAAAAGACGCTTGCGAAGCGTCCATGGGTCATGTTGCCGTTCAACTCGGACGGCAAATATGCCGAAGTGTTTGACGTGGCTCAGCTTTCACGTCCCTACCAGATCGCCCTCGGGGCTGTTGCGCTGCTCGGTCTCGTGTGGGTGATGGCGTTGCGCGGCCACGGCGCGAGCCCGAGCCACCCGGCGCCTACGACCAACGCGCCGGCCAAGACGGTGGCTCAAGCGAACCCGGGAGCACCGACGCCCGTCTATCACGGCGCGGCGCCGGGTGTGGAAGGGCTGACCCGCGCGATCGCCAAAGCGCACGGCGCGGTGGCGACCTCGCAGCAGAACGCTCAGCGGTTGGAGCGCAAGTCAAGCGAAGCTTCGAACGAAGCGCAGCGGACCTCGAGCGCGCCCGCGCACGTGGCGAGCAAGCCCGCGCCGAGTGCCACCGTACAAGCCTCGGCCGCGCTCGCCCGCGAGGGGGCGGCGCGCGCGCGCCGCCGCGCCGCCCAGCGGGCGCGGGGCAAGAGCCAGCCGCCGGCTTCGCAGGTCGTTGTGGAACGCGAGCTGGCGCGGGGTAAGACCGTGATGCTCCTGTTCTGGGATCCGCGATCGAGCGTCGATCGCGAGGTGCAAGCCGAAGCGAGGTCGCTCGTGAGCGGCTCGAATGGGACGGTGACGATGCACGGCGCGCGCGCCAACCAGGTTGGGACGTTCGGGTCGATCACCGAAGTGGCTCACGTGTACCAAACCCCACCGATCTTGATCGTCAACCGCCACGGCGTGGTGAGCACGCTGACCGGGCTCACCGACGTGTTTGCACTGAAGCAGGCCGTGCGCGAAGCGCGCGCCGCGGGCTAGCGCGCACCTGACGTACGGACTATCGCCGCCGGCGAGGACGCTCGCGGCTCCGTGCCGTGCTCGGTAGGGGCGCCCCGAGACACTGGTGTGGCGACCCTCGCGCGGCCGATGAGCCAGAGTCGCCCTTACACTCGACGGACGATGAGTGTCCAAGCGCTCGCACAGCATCTGGAGCGTCCTGTGGGGAGGGGGCACGTGCCCGAGCGCGCCTGCAGCGGCGCGGCCGGAGGCGCCGCGTGCGGCGATTTGGTGAGGGTGTCTGTCGCGGTGGACCCGCACGACCCTGACGGGCGTATCGCGGACGCGGGCTTCGACGCGAGCGGTTGCGGCGCGGCGATCGCTGCGGGCAGCGCGACGGTGGAGCTTGTGCGCGGCGAGGGTCTGCTCGGCGCCGCGAGTGTCGGCGCGGCGGAGATCGCCGAGGAGTTGGGTGGCTTGAGCCCGGTCAAGATGCACGCCGCCGAGCTCGCCGCCGACGCGTTGCACAGGGCGCTCGGGTGGGCGTTGCGCGAGCAGGCGCACCTGGCTCCGTGTGCCACGAGGACGCTGGTGGCGATGAGCGGCGGCGTCGACAGCGCGGTTGCCGCCCTGCTCGCGGGCGAGCGCGGGCAGGCGGTGGCGGTGACCCTGGAGTTGTGGGCGGACCCCGAGAACGACGGCGAGCGCAGCTGCTGCTCGGCGCAGGCGGTGCGCTCGGCGCGCGACATCGCGCACGGGCTGGGGATGGCGCACTTCTCCATCGATCTGCGGGAGGAGTTCCGCGCGGGAGTGGTGGAGGGCTGGCTCGAAGGTCACGCCGCCGGGCTCACGCCGAACCCCTGCGTGCGCTGCAACGGCAACGTGCGGCTCGACGCGATGCTGGAGCTGGCGGAGCGTCTGGGAGCGCATACGCTCGCCACCGGCCACTACGCGCGCGTGTCGGGAGAGGGCGAGCAGCCGCTGCTGCGCGTGGCGGTGGACGAGGGCAAGGACCAGAGCTACGCGCTCGCGGCGCTCTCGCCGACCTCGCTTGCGCGCTTGCGCTTTCCGCTCGGTCACCTCACGAAGCCCGAGGTGCGCGAGCGCGCGCGCCGCGCGGGCTTGGAGGTGGCGCGTAGAGCCGACTCGCAGGACCTCTGCTTCCTGGCGGGCACCGGCAGCGCCGACTTCCTGGCCCGCCACGGAGGTCTCGGGACGCGCCCGGGCGCGATCCTCGACGGCGAGGGACGCCGGCTCGGGGATCATGGTGGCGTGCATACGGTGACGGTCGGCCAGCGCCGCGGACTGGGTATCGGGGGCAGGAGCGGCGGCGATGGGGGTCCGCTGTTCGTGATCGCCACCGACGCGCGCGCGAATACGGTTACCGTGGGCTCGCGCGAGCGGTTGCGCACCGATCGCGTGAGCGTGCGCGACGTGACCCTGCATCGCGACGGCGCGTGCGTGGACGCGGTGAAGCTGCGATACCGCGGCCGGCGCGTTTCCTGCCGCGTCGAGGGCGGCGGGGCGGCCGGGGCGCACGAGCTACTGGAGCTGAGGATGGCGGAGTCGATCGAGCGCACCGCCCCCGGCCAGATGGCGTGTATGTACGCGGGCGATGTGATCGTGGGGCACGGCACGATCGCATCGCGGGCGGCGATCTAGGATTATCGAGCGCGCACGCGCGGCGCGCCGGCGAAGGACGGCTCGGTCGGCTCGCGCGAGCCGCGCCGAAGGCTTTCGGCGAGGACGAGACGACAATCCATGACCTCCATCAAAACGATGAGAACCGACGAGATCCGCGAGCGCTATTTGGCGTTCTTTCAGGAGCGCGGCCACAAGCGCATCCCTTCGGCGCCGCTCGTGCCCTCCTCGCACGACCCTTCCGCGCTGTTCACCGTCGCGGGGATGCACCCGCTGAAGCCCTACTTCCTTGGCGAGGAGGCGCCGCCCGCGCCCCGCCTCACCAGCTCCCAGAAGTGCTTTCGCACGGTCGACATCGACAACGTGGGAAACACCAACCGCCACCTGACCTTTTTCGAGATGCTCGGCAACTTCTCGATCGGCGACTATTTCAAGGAGCGGGCGATCGCTTACGCGTGGGAGCTTTCGCTTGAGGTGTTCGGCTTCTCCCCGAAGGACATCTGGGTGACGGTGTTCGAGGGCGACGAGCAGCTCGGGCTCGGTCCCGACGAGGAGGCGATCGAGCTGTGGCTGGCCGCGGGCGTGGCGAGCGAGCGGATCGTGCGCTGCCCGCGCTCTGAGAATTTCTGGCAGGCTGGGCCAGAAGGCCCTTGCGGGCCGTGCTCGGAGCTCTATGTGGATCGTGGCGCCCACATCGGCGAGCCGGGCGATCTGCCGGGCGGGGAGAACGAACGGTTTCTCGAGTATTGGAACCTCGTGTTCATGCAGTACAACCAGCAGCCGGCGAACGTCTTGAGTGAGCTTCCGGCGCGCAACATCGATACGGGCCTCGGCTTGAACCGGATGGCGGCGATATTGCAGGACAAGCGCTCGGTGTTCGACACCGACCAGTTCCTGCCGCTGATCGAGCTCGGCGAGGAATTGTGCGGAAGGCGCTACGGCGAGGACGCCAAGGTTGACAGGGGGCTGCGCATCCTCGCCGACCATTCGCGCGCGATGACGTTCCTGGTCGCCGACGGCGTGGTTCCCTCAAACGAAGAGCGCGGGTATGTGCTGCGACGCGTGATGCGCCGCGCGATCCAGCAGGGACGCGGCCTCGAGATGGCGCCGGGCTTTCTCGATCGCTACGCGGAGCTGGTGGAAGAGCTGATGGGTGGCGCCTACCCGGAGCTGGCAGAGCAGCGCGAGGCGATAGGCAAGTGGCTGTCCTCGGAGGAGGAGGGCTTTGGCCGCACGCTCGAGCAGGGGCTGGGGGTGTTGCGCTTCCACATCGACCACGCGCGCGAGAAGGGCCACGACCACATTCACGCGGAGGACGCCTTCAAGCTGCACGACACGTTCGGGTTCCCCTTCGAGCTCACGCGCGAGCTGCTCGGCGAGGAGGGGCTGCGCGTGGACGAGGCGGGCTTCGATCGGCTGATGGGCGAGCAGCGCGCCCGCGCTCGCGCGGCCGGGGGAGCGGGAGCGGGAGCGGATGGCCCGCGCGAGCGCGCGCGGCGCTTCGCCGAGCACGCGCGGGCACAGACGCGCTTCACCGGCTATGAGACCGAGCGCCAGCCGACGAGTGTCGCGGCGGTCGCGCTCGAGCAGACCGACGCCGGCGCGTTACTCGGCGGGCACGCGCCCGGCGGAGAGAGCGTCGCGCCTCTGGGTAACGGCGCCGAGCTGGGCGAGGATGGCTTGGCTGGCAGGCGCCTGCTCGTGAAGCTCGCCGAGTCCCCCTTCTATCCAGCGGGGGGCGGCCAGATATCGGACGCCGGCACGCTCGAATGCGAGCGCGGGGATTGCCGCGCGCGTGTGGAGGGCGTGTACCGGCTCGGCGACGATCAGGTGCTCTCGGTGGTGGTGGAGCGCGGCGAGCTCTCTCCGCGTGAGCCGGTGCTCGCGCGCGTGGACCACGCTACGCGGCACGCGACGGAGTGCAACCACACCGCCACCCACCTTCTGCACGCGGCGTTGCGCGCTCGTCTCGGCGCGCACGTGCGCCAAGCCGGCTCCTACGTCGGCCCCGACAAGCTGCGCTTCGACTTCTCTCATTCGAGCGCGCTCACACGCCAGGAGCTGCGCGACGTGGAGGACCAGGTGAACGCGTGGATCGCTCGCGCCGATCCCGTGCGTCCGATCACGACGACGCTGGAGGAGGCCAAGCGCCTCGGCGCGATGGCGCTGTTCGGCGAGAAGTACGGCGAGGTGGTGCGGATGGTGGAGATCGGCGAGGGCGATTATTCGCGCGAGCTGTGCGGCGGCACGCACGTGCGCAACACGGCGGAGATAGGGGTGTTGCGTGTGACCGCGGAGACCTCGAGCGCCGCCAACGTGAGGCGGATCGAGGCGCTTACCGGGCCGGGCGCGGTGGCGCTCTTGCGCGAGCACGACCAGGAGCTCGAAGGGGTCGCGGCGACGCTTCGCACCGTGCCCGCGCGAGTGGCGGAGCTGGTGCGCGAGCACGAGGAGGAGCGCAGGAAGCTGCGGAAGACCACCCGCCGGGAGGGCGGGGCGGGAGACGTGGACGTCGACGCGCTGGTCGACCGCGCGGAGGTGATGGACGGGGCGACGGTGCTTGTCGCCGAGGTGGTGGTGCCCGACGCGAAGGCGCTGCTCGAGGTCGCCGACCGCATCAAGAACAAGCTCGAGGGCGCGGTGGTGCTGGGCGCGGTGCTCGAGGAGCGGGTGTCGCTCGTCGTGAGCGTGGCGCCGGCGCTTGTGAAGCGCGGCTTGAAGGCCGGAGACATAGTGAAGGTTGCCGCGCGGGTCGTGGGCGGTGGTGGTGGCGGGCGCGACACTATGGCCCAAGCGGGCGGACGCGACCCAGGGAAGCTGGGTGAGGCGTTGGAGGCCGCGAAGGCGGCGATCCGCGGCACGCTGGCGGGCGACGTCGACGATGCGAGTTCTGGCGCTTGACTACGGCAGCGCGCACTGCGGCTGCGCGTTGAGCGACCCCACCGGCACGATCGTCACGCCGGTGGACGCCGTCGCTCATGCCGCCGGCAGACGCGGGCTCGCGGCGCTCGCGCGGCTCGTGGTCGAGCGCGAGGTGGAGCGCGTCGTGGTCGGACTGCCCCTCTCGCTGCGCGGGGAGGACACGGATCAGACGCGCGAGACACGCGAGTTCGCCGCCGCGCTCTCGGCCCGGCTTGGGGATAGGACGCCGGTGGAGCTCTACGACGAGCGCTTCACCACCAGCATCGCGGCCCGCATGACACACGCCGGCTCCGACGAGCACTCGCGCGCGGCGGCGATTCTGCTGGAGGAGTGGCTGGCGCGCGGGCGGTAGGGTCATCGACTTGGCCAGAGACCGCCCACCGGACACCCCGACGCCGCGCACCGAAGCAGAGCGCGAGCGAGCGCGCGAAGAGCGCGAACGCCACCGCCTGGCGAAGCAGGGCGCCAACCCGGCGCCGCCGTCGCCCGAGCCCGCCGTGGTCGCGCCG
>DATBTP010000194.1:0-1939 GCA_036559185.1 Solirubrobacteraceae bacterium
GGGCCGCGTGACCTCCGCCGTCGGCTCCGGCGCGCCTGGCGTGGGCACGGACGTCGCGGCTACGACGTCCCCCAGTGACCGCGCCAGCGTGTGGAACTCGAGCTCGACGAAGAGCGGCCGCAGGCGTGCGATGTCCGGTTCGCGCACGCGCATCTCGTCGAGCGCGAGGCGAATGGGCAGGTCGTCGCGAATCGTGACGAGCTCCTTCGAGAGGCGCGCGAGATCGGCATGCTCCTGGAGCGCCTCGCGCGGCCGCTTCCTGGTGAGCGTCGGCGCTGCAGCGAGAATCGCCTCGAGATCGCCGAACTCGCCCACGAGGTCACGTGCCGTCTTGTCTCCGACGCCCTTCACGCCGGGCACGTTGTCAGACGAGTCGCCGACGAGCGCGAGATAGTCGGTGACGTGCGCGGGAGGTACGCCGAGGCGTTCGGCGCCGTTCTCCACCGACACCCATTGCTCCTCCACGCTCGCCGGTCCACCACGACCCGGGTTGAGCAGCCACACGCCCGGGCGCACGAGCTGCTGGAAATCCTTGTCGCCGGAGACGATCACGACGTTGACGTGCTGCTCCACGCCCTGCTTCGCGAGCGTACCGATGACGTCGTCAGCCTCGTAGCCCTTCAGCGAGAGGATGGGGATGCGGTAGGCGTCCAGCAGCTGGCAGATGCGCTCCATGCCGGTGTCGAAATCCGACTGGAGCTCCTCGGTGAGCTTCTCGCGCGTGGCCTTGTACTCGGGATACCGTTCGTGGCGAAAGCTGAGTCCCGAGTCGTGCACCCAACCCAGGTACTCGGGGCGGTGCGTGGCGAGCAGGCGCTGGAGGAAGTTGACGACGCCCCAGGCCGCGGAGGTGTTCTCACCACGTGCCGTGGTGAGGGGCCGCGAGATCAGCGCGAAGAAGGCACGGTAGATGAGCGCGTAGCCATCGACGAGGAACAGCCGGGGCGCCTCGGGGCGTGTCGCCTCGGGTGCGGCGGCGAAGGTCGGATCAGTCACGGCCGCGAACGGCGAAGGAGCGACAGCGATGCATGCGCGAAGCATAGACCGTGCGCGGCAGCGCCGGAACCGCGCGTCGAGCCGCCCGGAAACAGCACCGCCTGCCACGAGGGGCAGGCGGTAGCAGGATCGGGTTCAGCTCGCGAGCCGTCTCAGACGCGCTGCACGTTGGCGGCGTGGAGTCCCTTGGCGCCAGCCTGGATCTCGAACTCGACTTCCTGACCCTCGGCGAGCGTCTTGAACCCATCCATCGCGATCGCCGAAAAGTGGACGAAGACATCCTCGCCCCCTTCCTGCTCAATGAAGCCGTATCCCTTGGCGTCATTGAACCACTTCACTTTCCCTCTGGCCATTGCGAGCTGCCTCCAACGGAGTGAATCGACCTGCACTGCGGTGCGGGCGCGCCGTCCGGTGCGCGGCGCCTATATAGGAGGGGCTGATGTGTTTGTCAAGCAAGCGCGCCGGAAAGGAGGGCCGCGTACGGGCCGAGAATGGGGCGCTGACGCGGGGGTCGCCACGGTCCGAGTCGCCACGGGCTTGCTTGCTACTCCCCAGCGGCACGGGTTAGGTTCGCCGCGTGCCGAAAGAGATACTGGTCGGGCAGACCCTCGCGGGCTACACCCTCCGCAGCGAGATCGGGGAAGGCGGGACATCCTCGGTCTTCCGCGCCGAGCATGCCACGCACGGCGTCGTGGCCGTGAAGGTGCTTCGCGAAAAGCTGCGTCAGGACAAGACCGCCGTCGCTCGCTTCGTACGCGAAGCCCGCTATGGGGAACGAGTGCGACACCCGAACGTGGTGCAGACGCTCGAGGTGGGCGAAGCGCGTCCCGGCATGCACTTCCTCGCCATCGAGTGGGCCGCGGGCGAGCTGCTCGAGAAATACGTGAAGGCGCACGCGCCCCTTCCAATGGACGAGGTCACCACCATCGTCTCCCAGATCGCC
>DATBTP010000195.1:0-21553 GCA_036559185.1 Solirubrobacteraceae bacterium
AACGGACGGGGCAGAAGGACCGCCACTCAAAGTTCTACGAGAACCCGGACATCCTCCACCCCGAAGGCTCGTGGCCTGAGCTATTAGGCATGTGGCTATTGACAAAACCACAGCATCCGCATCCAATGCCGGACTGGCCAGCAGAGCCTCTTTTCCCACGGCGGGCTCGGTAGTGTTGAGACGATGACCGTGGCCATACCCAAGGCACAGGATTCGCTGGGCGAGCATGAGGACGACGCAGCTGCGCTACAGCGGATCGCCGACGATCAAGGCGAACGGCCCGGTGAGGCGGTCAGGTCGCTGATCCGCTCTGCGTCGGCAAAGGCCGCCTGAGAGCCTCAAGACGCCAAGGCTCTAGCGTCCACGGACAGCGGGTGTATCGCGTCGGCCGCCCTACGTCGTGCCCGCCCGACCGGATGGCTCCATCAGAGCTTCGAGTAGACGATCAAGGGCTCCAAGGTTTGCAACGCGTCCCGAACTCTCCGTCAAGCGTTTTCCTCAATATCTCAGCGGCGTTTTCGCCGCTTACGGCGATGCTTGTGCTGCGATGACGATCGAGGAACAGGATGACGACAGCCGCCTCCCGCTAGTGGTGTCCCCATCACCGACGGATCGATAGACAAGCCCGTCGATAAGGCCGAGGCCGGTTACGACTTTGAGAGGATCCTCCGTCGACGCGGTTGGAAACCACCGATCGGCTTAGGCGACGCTGAGCACGACCTTGCCAACCGCACGGCGCTCGTCGATGGCGCGGAACGCCCCCACGGCGTCCTCCAGGGCGAAGCGGGCGCCGACGATTGGTCGTAGGAAGCCCTCCTCCACCATCTCCCGGACGGCCTCGCCGATCTCACGGTTGCGCTCGGGGTTGCCCATCACGTATGCGCCCCACCCGGCGCCCACCACCGACACGTTGCGCAGCAGCAGCCGGTTCACCTTCACCTCGGGGATCGACCCCTCGGTGAAGCCCACCACGAGCACTCTCCCCTCCTCGCGCAGGCAGCGCAGGCTGTCGGTGAAGCGATCGCCGCCCACCGGGTCGAGCACGACGTCCACGCCGCCGCCGCTCAGCTCGAGCGCCTGCTCGCGCCAGGGTCCGTCCGAGCGCACGACCTCATCCGCGCCGGCCTCGCGCGCCACGCGTTCCTTCTCCTCGCTCGACACCACCGCGATCGTGGAGGCGCCGAGCGCCTTGGCCACCTGTAGCGCCGCGGTGCCCACGCCGCCGGCGGCGCCGTGCACGAGCACACGCTCCCCCTCCGCCAGGTGCCCGCGCAGCTTCAGGGCGAAGTAGACCGTGTGGTAGTTGAGGATCACCGACGCTCCCTGCGCGAAGTCGAGCTGCTCGGGCAGGGGGAAGGTGAGGTAGGCGGGCGCCACCGCCTGCTCGGCCATGCCGCCGAGCACGGTGAACGCCATCACGCGGTCGCCCACCGCTAGGGCGCTGCCCGCGGGCGCGTGCGTGACGACGCCCGCCACCTCCGAGCCTGGGATGAACGGCAGGTCGGGCTTGAGCTGATAGAGGCCGCGCGTTTGCAACACGTCGGGGAACGACACTCCCGCCGCCTTCACGTCGATCGTCACGCCTTCGCCGGGAGTGAGCATGTGGTTGGGCTCGGGCACGTCCACGTCAACCACAAGGACCGCCTGCGGCCCGGAAAGCTCGCTGATCTGCGCCGCCCGCACGCACAGCAGCTTACGCGAGGTGCGCTAAGGGAAGTCTCACGGGCCCTTTGGACTCCGTTTAGCCCCCGCCGTGAGTGTGATCGCCGCCGGCAAGCCGCTGCGGATGAACGACGACAGCCCCAACACACCCACACCGCGCCTCGATGAGCGCGCTCGCCGTCGCCGCCGCGAGGCGCAGCGCGCTCGCCTGCGTCGTCGTCGCCGCTGGGCGACCCCACTCGCGGTGGCCGTGCTCGTCGTCGTCATCGCCGCCGCGACTGCGGGCGGAGGCGTTTCGACGCCTCGCTCCACAAACACCCCCCGCGCGTCGGCGGGCCATGCGGGTTCCGATGGGTATTCCACCGCCGCGCCCACCGCGATCGTCTCCGGCGGTCCGCTGGCCCCCGTAGCCGTCGGCGGTCGCGCCGCGCTGTGGGCGCCCGGCAACGTTGTGGGCGGCCAGCCGGCCACCGCTCTGGCTTACGCGGCCGCGTCGAAGCTCGCTGGCCTGCCCGGCTACCTGCTCATTGCCGATCGCGGCAACAACCGCATTCTGGTTGTCAACCCCCGCCATGAAGTCGTGTTCTCCTACCCCAACGCCGCCGACCTCGCGAAAGGGCGCAAGCTCGTGTTCAACGACGACACCTTCGTCGAGCCGGGCGGGCAGGCGCTGATCGCAAACGAGGAGGACAACAACGACGTCGTCCAGGTCAACCTCGCCGACCGTTCGCTTCACGTGCTCTTCGGTCACCCCGGCGTGGCGGGCTCCGACAGCACGCACATGCATACCCCCGACGACGCCTACATGCTTCCCGACGGCACGTTCACCGTCGCCGACGCCTACTCTTGCCGCATCCTCTTCATACGCGCCCACCGCATCGTCCGTCAGTACGGCACCGCGGGCGTTTGCCGCCACGAACCGCCGCGCTACCTCGACGCGGTCAACGGCGACACGCCGCTTCCCGGCGGCGGTGTGCTGGTGAGCGAGATCAACGGCAGCTGGGTCGACGAGATCTCGCCCGCCGGCAAGCTGGTGTTCGCCGCGCAAGTGCCCGTCAGCTACCCCTCCGACCCCCAGCCGCTTCCGGGCGGGCGCATCCTCTTGGCCGACTACTCCAACCCTGGCCACCTCCTTATCGTCGACCACAGCGGCAAGGTGCTCTGGCGCTACGGCCCATCCGCCGGCGAAGGACGACTCGATCATCCCTCGCTCGCAATGGCGTTGCCCAACGGCGACATCGCGGTCAACGACGACTACCGCGACCGGGTGGTGGTGATCGACCCGCGACTCAACCGCATCGTGTGGCAGTACGGTCACACCGACATTCCCGGCGCCGGGTTGGGCTACCTGCACATCCCCGACGGCATGGACTTCGTACCAGCGGGGCCGAGAGGGCTACCCGACTATGCGTCCGTGGTGCATCCCTGAGATGAGTCCCGCGCGAACCCCTGTGACACCGTCACCAAGCGAGCGGGCCGCCCGCCGAAGAGCGGCCCGAGCGAGGCGGCGACTTCTGCTCGGCGTGGCGGGTGTGGCGGTGGTGGTCGTTCTCGCGGTTGTGTTGTTCGGGGGTGGGAGCACAAGCCGGACCCCCTCCGTGGCGCCCGTCGGCTCGCTTGCTGCCAGAGCCGGCGGCTCGGCATCCGCCGCGACCGTACGCGTGTCGGTTACGCGCACAGGAACGCTCCCCGCTCCGGTTCAAGACGCGGCGGCCGTAGCGTTTGGACCCGAACGATTTCTCCTGCTAGGCGGCCTCACCCAGGCTGAAGCGTCGGTGGCGGACATCGTGAGCGCCACTCCCACGCGCGCCACGCGCATCGGTTCGCTCCCTACGGCGCTGCACGACGCCTCGGCGAGCTACCTTGCGGGCGCCGCCTACCTGTTCGGCGGCGGCGTGGTGGCGTCCTTTCCCACTATCACGCGTCTGGAAGCCTCCGGTGGGATTGTGCTCGCGGGGAGGCTGCCTACGCCCGCCTCGGACGTGGCGAGCGCGGCGGTGGATGGCACTGTGTACTTGGTGGGCGGCTACACAGGTCAAGCGCCCCTGCGCACGATCCTCGCGTGGCGCCCCGGCCAATTCGCGCGCGTGGTGGCAACGCTCCCCAAGCCGTTGCGCTACGCCGCCGTCACGAGCTCCGCGGGGCGGGTGATCATCGCGGGCGGCACCAGCGGCGAATCGGCGAGCCGGGACATCTATCGTTTCGACCCCGCCACCCACGCGCTCACCGAGCTAGGTTTGCTCCCACACCCACTCACCCACGCCGCCGCCGCCAGCGTCGGCGGGGCGGTGCTCGTGTTCGGCGGACGCGACGCGTCTCCCACCAGCCAAACGAGAAGCATCCTCGCCATCGCCCCCGACGGAAAGGTTCACGCCGCCGGGCTCCTCCCGCGCCCGCTGTCGGACCTCGGGGCGGTCGCCTTGGGGGTGAAGGTGGTGCTCGCCGGTGGGCGTGATTCGAACGGGCGCGTGCAGGACGGGATCCTTACCGCCGCTCCCGTCCGCTGAAGGAAATCATTCACCGCGCGCAAACCGCCCGAGCGGCGAAGGAGGCGCGATTACAATCGCTGGTCGCCGCCCGTCTTCTTCAGATCCCGGTCGGCGTCATGCCATGAGCAGAGCCGCACGAAGCACTCCGCCGATTCTCCTCGCCGGCCTCCTCGGCCTGGTGGTGGCGCTCGCGTTCGGCATGTACGCCTACGACCACTCTCGTCGCAACGACATCGCAAGCGGCGTACACATCGACGGCATCGATGTTGGGGGGATGAGCGCCTCAGCAGCCACCGCGCGACTCGAGCGCGGGTTGGCGTCAACCATGGAACAGCCGGTGCTCGTCAGCTCCCATGGCCACGTCTGGCATATCTCCCCGCGCAGGGCGGGCGTGGTTGTGGATGTCGCGGGAACGGTCGCAGAAGCAGTGCAAGCGAGCCGTGGAGGGTCGATCTTCGCGCGCACCTGGCGGGGGATCGTCGGCGGCAGTGTCCACAAGGACATTCCGCTGCGAGTCACCTACTCGCATGAGGCTCTCAGCAGCTTCGTCCAGGAAGTGCGCGCCGCCGTCGACACCGAACCGCGTGACGCCACCGTCGAACCCTCCTCGAGCGGTCTCACGCAGGTGCACGACCGTCCCGGCGTGGCGGTCGAGCAGAAGCGGCTCACCGCTCGCGTGGCCCGCGCGCTCACCGTGCCGTTCGCCCGGCGCACGGTGGCCGTGCCTACGCTCGTGCGCAAGCCGGCGGTGACCACGGGCGAGCTCGCTGCCAGGTATCCCGCCTACATCGTTGTCGATCGCGCGAGCTTCCAGCTGTTCTTCTACCAGCACCTCAAACTGGCGAGCAGCTATGAAATAGCGGTGGGCATGCAGGGCCTCGAAACCACGCCGGGCCTCTACCACATCCAGTGGAAGCAGGTGGACCCGCCGTGGTATGTGCCCAACTCCGCTTGGGCGGGGGCGCTCGCCGGCAAGACGATCCCGCCGGGTCCCGAAGATCCCCTGAAGGCGCGTTTCATGTCGTTTAACGGCGGCGCCGGCATCCATGGCATCGACCCTTCCGAGTACTCCTCCATCGGCCACGACGCTTCGCACGGATGCGTGAGGATGCGGATCCCCGACGTAATCGCGCTTTACGCCCGCACCCCTGTCGGCACGCCCGTGTTCGTGATCTGAGTACCCCAGACCGCATGTGGCCGGGGAGGAGGTGGATAGGGTGCCGGACTTCGAGTGCTACTCGAGCGGACCAGTTTGTCGACTAGATCCGGTGTCAACCGGAGAAGTAACTGCCTGTCCTACCGGCGTTCGCGGTTCTGCTGGCGCTCGCCGGCCACGAGCACGGCGATGAACACCACGATCACGTTCACGATCAATCCTATCCCGAGGAAAGTGGCGAGCAGGCCGATGTCCTTGCTGACAGCCGCGCTGGCGATTACGGTTGCGAGATGCATCCCGCCGAACCCTAGCAACGGCAATGGCGCTCGTGTCGTAGCCTTCAACCACCGCTTGCGCATCGCAAGCAATGGAGAGGTGCCAGAGCGGTTGAATGGGCGCGACTGGAAATCGCGTAACGGGGGTTGACCTCGTTCGGGGGTTCGAATCCCCCCCTCTCCGTCCGCCTCTGTTGTTCCGCGTGCGGTCGTCGAGCGGACGTCAGTGGCAGATCAAGACAACTCGAGCACCAATTGGAGGGCGTCGTCCACGGTGCGCAGCTCGTCGTATGTCAGATGGCAGACTCGCTCTCCGAGGGCACGCGCATCGATGGCCCCAATCATCTCGCAAAGCACCTGCGTTGGCTGGTCGAGAACGGCGATCTCTGGGTGGAAGCTGGCTTGGAAAGCGGAGCGCGATGTCGGGCATATGACTATGGTCGAGAGCGCCAGAAGGTCGTCGGCCTGGACGACTACCGCGTAGCGCCGACCATGCTGGACATGCCCCCGCTTAGTCGGGGGCTTGATCTCATGGACGTCACCACGGACCACGCAGGGTCTCCATGAGCTCGGCGACCTCCCGCGCTTCCTTCACGTAGCGCTGGTCTTGCATGAGATGCCTGGCCTCCGCCGCCAGTCCCGTCCGCCGGCGCTCGCGCTCGGCTGTCTCGGAGATCGCCTGCCGTGCCGCCTCCGCGCGGCTCAAGCCTCTGCGGCGTGCTATCTCATCCAACGCGCTCAAGCCGTCTCGCCCGAGGCGGAGCGATAGCGGGTGGGGAGCAGATGCCATTTAGGCAGCGTAGCGCATAACACGCTACATCGACCGCGATTCCGATGCTTGGCGCTTGCCGAAGCGTTCGGCGTGTAGCACTCGGATACATTGCCAGCAGGGGGCTTGTTTCGAGAGTCGTCCCGTCAAGCCCGTCAAAGCCATTCTTGAGAACCGCGAGTAGGGGGAGCCATGAGCTTCAATGCAACAGACCGGCAGGCATCCGCCAACGAGGAGGCCATCCGGGCGTGGGACGGACCGCTCTACGATCGCTTCGTGCGCTTTCGCGAGATGGTCACAACCGGACTCGGGGCGCACGGCGAGGAGGCGCTGCGTTTGCACCCACCCCTCCCCGGGCAGCGCGTGCTCGACCTGGGTTGCGGCTTCGGCGATACCACGCAACGCATCGCCGGGCTCGTGGGGCCGGCGGGCGAGGCGGTAGGCGTGGACGCCGCACCGCGCTTTATCGACGACGCCATGCGCGAGTCCGCTGGAGCGGGTGTCGCGAACGCCCGTTTTCTGGTGGCCGACGTTCAGCACGATATCGGCGGAGAGGAGGGCTTCGACGTGGCCTTCTCGCGCTTCGGCACGATGTTCTTCGCAAGCCCCGTAGCGGCCATGCGCAACGTGCGACACGCGCTGCGCCCCGGCGGGCGGCTGCTGATGGTGGTGTGGCGGCGGCGCGTCGACAACGACTGGCTCTACCGTGCGCAAACCATCGTCGAAGGAATCGTCGAGCGGCCCGAGGAGTACGACGAGCCCACCTGTGGCCCCGGCCCGTTCTCGATGGCGGACGCCGACACCACGAGCGACATTCTGCTGCACGCCGGATTCACAGATGTCGCTTTGCGACGCTGTGACATCCCGATCGCCATCGGCAAGAACACCGAGGAAGCACTCGAACTGGTGATGGCGCTTGGCCCCGCCGGCGAGATCTTGCGGTTGGCCGGCGACCGCGCCGCTCACCTCCACCGACGGGTCGAAGCCGCGCTGCGCGAGGGCTTGGCGGAGTTCGCCACCGACGGCGACCTGATCGCGCCCGCCTCTACTTGGATCGTCACTGCGACGGCGCCAAACGGGTAAGACACTGTCACGGTGCCGACAGGTAAGACACGGTCGGCACGACCGGCGAGGGGCTTCGCGGCTACCCGTCCGGTCCGACCTTCAGGGTTGCCACCATCCCGGCGTGGTCGGACGGCCAGATGAAGGAGGGCGGCGGGTTGTTGGGCGCGAGGTTGCCCACCAGATGCTCGCTCGACACCGAGAGGTCGCCGCGTGTGAAGATGTGGTCGAGGTCCTCGGTGTAGGTAGCCGTGGGATCGCTGACGAGATCGTTGGGAGCCAGGTGGCAGCAGGTGAGCGGGGGCGCGCCGAGTCCTCCCGCCGTCCAAGTATCGGTGAGACCTCCCGTGAGGAAAGCTTCATAGGCCGCCGGGCTCGAAGTTGGCCCCGAGTTCATGTCGCCGGCGAGGATCACCGGTAGGGAGGTATGCGCCGGCCCGGCCAGCAGTTCTTGCGCCTGCGGTCCCGACACCACACCACCAGGCGCGAGGGCATCGAGGTGCGTGGTGATGAAACGGAAGCTCTTGCCGCGCAGCTTCACGTCGATCGACTGCCAGCTGTTAGTGAACTGGAAGCCGTGGGGCGGATCGGGGTCCAACGGGTTGGGGATCAGCGGGAGACGAGCGTTGAATGTGCCCGACCGGGGGTTCGACAGCTTGAGCTGCCCCGGTGGAAGATCGGTGCGCGCGAGGATCACGCCGCTCTCCACCATCCCGACGGCGATAAGCCCGCTAAGCGTGAACACGGGGAAGGCGAGCGTGAAGTTGTCGTCGTGACGCGACACCGCCGCGTAGTGCGCGCCATCGGCCGCCAGCGCGGCGATGAGCACTTGCGTGAAGTCTTCGCTCACGGGCGCTGGTAGCCCGAAGGGATGTTGCGGATCGAAGACGCCCGAGTGCCACGTCGCGACCTCCTGGAGCCCCACGAGCGCCGGTTTGTTTTGGGCGATCTCGGCGGCTATCTGCCGCGCTCGGTCGGGGAACCTGGTGGCAAGGTATGTGCCGTAGTCGGCGGTGGTGGCCGCCAGCGCTTCTTCGAGCGTGGGATTGGCACCGGCGAGCGCCTGTATGTGGCGGAACTCGGTGCCCTGGTAAAGGTTCTGGGTCATTACCGTCACAGAGCGCTGGTCGGCTCTGGCGACCCCCGCCATGATGGCGGTGATAGCAACGACGACTGACGCGAGGGCGAAGAGAAGCTGGGCGAACCTACGAACGCGATCGGGCCTCGATGTCGTGAAGACACTTGACCGCATCGCCACCTCCGTGTTCACGCGTTGCACTTCCCACGCATACCCGTTCGGGGTCAACCGCTAACCGGGCTGCGTCATCCGTGCTGCTCACGTGCGCTCAAGCGCGGTCGATACACTAAGCGGCCCTGCGCCCTTAGCTCAGCTGGATAGAGCGTCGGTCTACGGAACCGAAGGTCGGGAGTTCGAATCTCTCAGGGCGCGTCAAGCGAAGCTCGGCTAAGGGCGCGTTAGGTGGGATCTGGCTCGATCAAACCCTCACCTTTCGTGGGAGACTTCTGGCCACAAGAGGAGCCATCTCCCAAAGTCAGGAACTCGTATCTCTCAGGATCTCAAGTTGGCGATATTCGATTGCGACGGAGTCTTGGTCGACAGCGAGCCGATCTCAAACGGTGTGCTCGCGCGCCTGCTCACAGAAGAGGGCTTGCCTACGACGCTTGCTGAAGCTCGACGCGACTATCAAGGCCTGCTGCTCGCCGATGTCCTGACCGCAGCGCAGGCTAGGCTTGGCCGCGCGTTGCACGAAGGCTGGTTGGATCGGTTCGAGCGCGAGCGAGCCCGAGCGTTCCGCGACGGGCTCCAACCGATCGCCGGTGTCGGCCGAGTCGTCGAGCGAATCCGCGACGCCGGTGTCGCCGTGTGTGTCGCTTCGCAGGGCAAGCTCGAGAAAATTCGCCTCTCGCTTCAGCTCACCCGTCTACTCCGCCACTTCGACGACCGCGCGCTCTTCTCTGCCTACTCGGTCCCGCGTGGCAAGCCCCACCCCGACCTCTTTCTCCACGCCGCGACGGAGATGGGTGTCGATCCCAGCGCGTGCCTCGTGGTGGAGGACACGCCATCGGGCGTAACGGCCGCGGTGTCGGCGGGAATGCGGGTGCTCGGCTACGCCGCCGACAGCGACGAGCAAGCCTTGCGAAGCGCCGGAGCCGAAACCTTTCACTCCTTCGACGACTTGTCTGGGTTGCTGGATCTCTAACACCAGTCGACCAAGGCGCTCTCAGGAGGAGTCGACAAGGCGCTTTCAAGAGAAGTCGCCACTGCGCGGCAAGGCTTTGCGCGTGGCCACGCGCTCGAGCCGCCGAGCGATTGTGAGGGCGCCGTCACTGCTGGCGAGCGCGGTGGCCATCGCGCGTGCGCCACGCTTGAGCGCCGGGTCACCGAGCGTCGCGGCGATCGCCTCGCGCAGCTTTCGCGGCGAAGCGTTGCCGCGAACTCGAACCCCCGCGCCCGCGCGAACCACGCGGGTGGCGTTGTCGGCCTGATCGCGTCCGCCGGGCACGCAGAGCAGCGGCACACCGTCAGCGAGAGCCGCGTTGACGGTCTGCCAGCCAGCGTGGGTGATGACCAAGGCCGCGTGCGGCAGCACCATACGATGCGGCACGAAAGACACGGCAAAGGTGTTGGCTGGTACGCGCAAACGCTCGGTCTCCAGCGCCGGTCCCGCTGTTAGGAGGGCTCTTACCGGCAATCCGGAGAGCGCATCGAGGACGCGCTGCACCGACCTCAACTGGTTCATGTAACTAGTGCTGAAGCTGACGAGGACGAGCGGATCATGGTTGGTCTCGGGCCATGGTGATCTCCACTCCCCGGCGAAGGGCTCGAACGCGGGACCCACATAGCTCACGTTCGACGGGAGTATGCCTCGACTCGAGAAGTCCAGCTCTGGCGCGGTCATGACATAGATTGCCTCAACGCCGAGCAACTGCGCGAACCAGTCGTCCAACGGTCGTAGATTCTGTTCCGCGCGCGCCTGGTTGAGCACCGGCAAGCCGGCCGCGAAAAGGCGGCGAACCGCGTGACCCAGCAGGCGGTCGCGCATCGAACCGAGTCGCCCGCCCATCGGCTTCAGACCACTGCCCAAGGGTGGCGCGCCGTCGATCGGCAGCGGGAGTGGACAGTGAACGAGCGCTACCGCCGGCACGCCGGCTCCCTCGGCGGCAACCGCGGCGCCGGGCAGCATCCAGTCCAGTACCACCACATCCGCCGGATGGCTTTCCAGAAGCTCCACGCATTCGCGGGCCGTATCGATCAGAAGTCCCACCAGCAGGTTGTCGCGCACCCGCAACGCGGCTCCGAGCTTTGTACGCGCCTCCCAATCGCGCAGCGAGTCGCGCTCGCGCCGCGCCATGTCCATGTCGGGGAACGCCCGTTGGAACTCCACGAACTCCGCTCCGGTGCCAAGGATCCGTTCTCGCGCGGCCCGGTGCGCGAGAACCCTGACCTCATGGCCTCGCTCGACGAGCTTGCGCGTCACCGCGAGCTGTGGTGGCGCATTGCCACTAAACGCCAGCAAAGTCTGGAAGACGCGCACGGGCGCATTGTGACCCCAACGTAGCTCCGGGCGGCGCGAGCCGCCGCCCACATGTCCCACCCCGCGCCCAAGGTTGGACGAGGTAGCCCGCCTTCGTTGAACATCCCGATCTCTCGCTGTAGCGTAGGTCCATGCCCGCCGCCTGGCCCGCGCTCCCCTATGCCGCCTGGCGCGATACCTGCGACACGCTCCACGCCCACACACAGGTGCTCGGCAAGCTGGCGGCGACGCTCGCGCCGCCCGAGCCTCAGCTGCAGCACGCCGCATTGCGGCTGACCGCTCGCGGTTGGGAGACGCTCGCGCTACCCGCGCCCGACGGCTCGGGGGCGCTGGTGGTGGCGCTCGACCTCCGCGCTCACGAGGCGGTCGCCGAGCACAGCGACGGGCGTGTGCTTCGCGTCGCGCTCGCGCCCGATCGGGCGGTGGGGGAGGTCACCCGTGAGCTGCTCCACGCGATCGGCTCGCTCGCCGGCGCGGTTGACATCGACCCCGCCCCGCAGGAGGTCTCCTGGACCGTCCCGCTCGACGAAGACCGTGAGCACACCCGCTACGACCCCTCCCAGGTGGCCGACTACTTCGCCGCCGCCACCCAAGCCGCCCTCGTGCTCGCCGCCTTGCGGGCGCCCTATCGCGGACGCTCCACGCCCGTCAACGCCTGGTGGGGCTCTTTCGATCTCGCCGTCAACCTCTTCTCCGGGCAGCCCGCCGCGCCGCCATCGGATGACTTCATCATGCGCAACGCCATGGACGCCCAAGAGGTAGCCGTGGGCTGGTGGCCGGGCGACGCTCGCTATGAGAAACCCGCCTTCTACGCCTACGCCCACCCCGCGCCCGATGGCTTTGCCTCCGCGACTACGCTCTCGCCTCCCGCCGCGCGCTGGGAGGATTCGCTGGGGGAGTACGTGCTCGATTGGGAGGACGTTCGCGCGTCCCCGAACCCGCATGCCTTCGCGCTCGACTTCGCCCGCTCCGCGTTCCTCCACGCCTGCCGTGTATGCGAGTGGGATCCCGCGCTTGCCGCCTCAGCCGTTGGCAACCCGCCCCCGGTGGCCTGATCACTCCCTTTCGATCTGTCCGCGAAACCAATCCGAGGGCGCCACGCTCGCTCCCGCCGCGTGCACCCGCTCCGACAGCCAATGGTCGGAGGTCACCACGCGCACCAATCCAGGCTCTAGCTCCTGCTTCAGCAGCCTCACGATCTCGTCGTCGGCGGAGTCGGCTCGTGGTCGGGGCGCGTGCTTCACGTCGATCACGCTCGACCTGATCGGCGGCTTCGGCGGCTGCTCGAAAACCACCGTCACGTCCTCGCCGCCGGAGGCCGCCCACAGCTCGAGCTGGCCCACGAGCCTCACCATCGCTCCGTGGCGGTCTTTCCACCAGCCGTCGGGTCTCGTTCCGATCACGTTCATTCCATCCACCAGCCAACGCATCGATCGCAGCCTATGGGCTGCACCCATATCGCGCGACCTCCCCATCGCAACCGGGTATCGATGTCGGCCGTCATCCGCCGGTAGCGCGCCGGCGTTACGTACGCGCCGGGCGTTACGTAGTCTCCACTAACCCACACGCCGGTCTACCACCGAAGTCTCCCCGCCACCGCGGGTTTAGCGTGCTTGCCATGCCGGGTCGCTCCTTTCGCATCGCACGCATCGCGGGGATCCCCGTCGGGGTGAGCCCCTGGTGGCTCATCATCGTCGGTCTCATCACCTACACGCTCGGCGCCGACTACTTCCCGACCGTCGTCACCAACATCTCAACCGGTCTCTCCTACGGGCTCGGCCTCGCTTCCGCGCTGCTCCTGTTCGCCTCCATCCTCGCCCACGAGTTCGGCCACGCCATCGTCGCCCGCCGCCACGGCATCGAAGTGGAGGAGATCGACCTGTGGCTGCTCGGCGGCGTATCCAAGATGCGCGACGAGGCCCACAACCCCGAGGACGAGCTGCGCTACGCCCTCGCCGGACCCGCCGTCACCGCCGTCATCGCGCTCGTGTTCGGCGCCATCGCGCTCGCCCTCCCCGAATCGAGCTCCTCGGTGCTGCGCGCGCTCGTCGGCTACCAGCTGCTCGTCAACGTGCTCATCCTCGGCTTCAACCTGCTCCCCGCCTTCCCGCTCGATGGCGGCCGCGTGCTGCGATCGCTGCTCTGGCGCCACAACCACGACCTCCAACGCTCCACCCGCACCGCCGCCTCTGTGGGGAAGATGTTCGGCTACCTCATGATCTGCTTTGGTCTGCTCGAGCTCTTCGCCGGCTACGCCGGTGGCCTGTGGCTTGCCGTCGTCGGGCTCTTCATCGTCGCCGCCGCCAGCGCCCAGGCGGTGAGCGCGCAGGTACAAGCCACCTTCTCCGGTGTCCACGCTCGCGAGCTCATGTCCACCCCCGTAGTCTCCATCCCCCTCAACGTCTCACTCGAGCAAGCCGGCGCCGACTACTTCCTGCCCTACCTCTACACGGCCTTCCCCGTCGTCGACGCCTCCGGTCGCTTCGGCGGCGTCATCGCCGTCAACCGAGTCGACGCAATCCCCCGCCGCGAGCGCGCCTCGCGGCTGGTCTCAGACGTCGCCGACCGCGACCCCGAGCTCGCCGTCGGCGAAGAGGAGGATGTCGCCGCGCTGCTCTCCCGCCCCGCCTTCGGCCGCGTCGGGCGCGCCGTCGTGGTGGACGCCCTCGGCTCGCCCGTGGGGCTGCTGTCGATCACCGACATCCAACGCACCCTCCGCGCCGCGCGCCTCTCGAGCAGCCGCGAGCTTAGGTCCCCGAAAGCGCCTTCAAGGGTGTCATCCGGGTGACCCGCCACGCCGGGTAAATCCCGCCCAGCACCCCAATCGCCACCCCCACCAGCAACCCGCGGCCAAGGCCCCACGCCGTCACCGACGGCGACACATACCCGCTCACGCCCAGCGCCTTCACGAGCAGATCGCCGCCTATCACCCCCAGCAGCAACCCGCCGGCCGCGCCGAAAACGCTCACCGCCACACCCTCGCCGAGAATCAACGCCGCGACCCTCCCCGGCGACCAGCCCACCGTGCTCAGCAAGCCAAGCTCGCCCCTTCGTTCGGCGATCGCCATCGCCATCGTGTTCATCACGCCGATCACCCCCACGATGATCGCGATCGCCACGATCACGACTATCGCCTTTGAGATGAGCGTCCCGTTCGCGCCCGCCCGCAACGCCTGCTCGGGCGTCGTTATCGCCTGCGTACCAGGGAAACTCTTTTCGAGCGCCCTCCCCGCCGCCGCCGCGGGGGTGCCCGCGGAGAGCCGCACGATCACGTTGGTCTCCTCGCCTTCTCGTTTGAGCAGCCGCTGCGCCTGTGCCAACCCCAACACCGCGCCAGAGTCCTCGAAGAGGATGCCCGAGTGGTAGACGCCCGCCACCCTATAGGCGTGTCCCCTCACGCTCAGCTCGCTCCCGGGCACGAGGCGCAGTTGGGCGGCCAGCCTGTCGCCAGCCAGCATTTCGGTAGCCCACGACACCGGTCTTGCGCCACGCACGACGACAAGTTGTTCGGTAAAGAAGCCACGAGTAGAGGCTCCGAACACAACCGCCGAGGGCACGACACTAATCCCTTCCACGATCAACAACAGGGGCGTCGCCCGCTCCACCTGCGGTTGCGCTTGCAGGCGTCCCACGAGCGACTGCGGCAGCACCGAGGTCGTGGGATCAGACACGTTCGCCTGGAACACCCCGAGCTCCGACCCGCCGAGGTGTACGAACCCCGCCGCGCTTTCCCGCAGCCCTTGCGTAAACGACAGCAGCGCCACGATCGTCGCCACGCCCACCGCGATGCCCGCGGCGGTGAGCACCGTTCGCGCCGGTCTCCTTCGCAGGTTGGTGGCGATGATCGAGAGCATCGTCTCAGCTCACGAGCCCATCGACTATCGTCACCGTCTGGTCCGCGCGCGCGCCGATCGCGCTGTCGTAGCTCACCACGATCATCGTCATCCCGAGCCGGTCGCGCAACCCGAACAGCAGGTCGAGCACGCGCTCGGAGGTCACCGAGTCAAGCGCTCCGGTGGGCTCGTCGGCGAGCAGCAAACGCGGTTCGTTCGCCAGCGCCCGCGCCACCGCCACGCGCTGGCGCTCCCCGCCGGAGAGTTGCGCCGGCACGTGCTCCGCCCGCTCCCCCAAGCCCACCTCCTCGAGCAACTGAAGCGCTCGCCCGCGACGCTCGCGGCGGCGCATTCCCGCCCCGAGCAGCGGCACTTCCACGTTCGCCCGCGCCGACAAAGTCTCCAGCAGCAAATGGCGCTGGAACACGAAGCCCACCACTTCGCGCCGCGCGCGCGCGATGTGCGGCTCGCTCCACACCTCCCTGCCGTCGATCGACACGCTGCCCGAGTCGGGCCGCTCCAGGCCGCCGATGAGGGCAAGCAGCGTGCTCTTCCCCGAGCCGCTTCGCCCGGTAACGAGCACCACCTCGCCCGGATCCACGCGCAGGGAAACCTCCCTCAACGCGCTCACCCGCCCGAAGCGCTTCGCCACGCGCTCCACACTCACCGCCGCGCCAGCGCCCGCGCTCACACGAGAATCATTCGCGGCGTGATCTACCCGGCTCACAGCCGCACCATCTTGAGCGCGGCGGCGGCGGAAGCGGCCGCTCGCAATCTCAAGCGGCGAACGGCGTCAGCGGCGCCACCGGGCGCATCCCCAGCTCCGCCACCGCTTGTGCCGAGCACACGATCAGCTCGAGCGTCGCGCAGTCCTCGAGCTCGACCAAAGGTTCGCCGCGCCGGTCGTCCACAAGCGTGCGCTCCACGTGGAAGAGCCCCATCCCGTCTGTCAGATAGCCGCGGTCGAGCCACGTTGCCCGCATGCTCTCGGCACCCTGCGCCCTGTCGTTGGGATCTGTTTGACGTACACGCGCCACAGCTCCAACCTACCCCCCGAGCGCGCTCCCGCCGTCGGTAGCCAACTGCGGTTTCGCTGCGGAAAATCACCCTTTTTGTCCTCGGCGCCGAACCCCTGCCTCGTCAAGGCTGCCCACCCTCGCGTGCCATTCCCACCGCGCCCATCGAGCACGCCACGATGCTCAACAGCGCCGCCACGATGATCGCCGCCGCCTGCGGCGCGGTGAGCACGTGAGCCGGCAACCCCAATGCCACCATCGCCGCCGGCACTCCGAGCTGCGCGGAGGCCACCAACCCGGCCGGCGGCGGAAGGCGCACGATGCGCGCCGCCACCAAATGCACAGCCACGTTGAGCGCCGCCAGCCCGCCGGCCAGCGCCAAGAGCGCCGGGTCGGAGAACAGTCCGCTCATGTCGAGTCGTGCTCCAAGCACCACGAAGAACAATGGGATGAAGAAGCCGCCCGCAATCCCCAACACCTCGTTCGACAGCCGTTTGGGCCCGCCGATCGACGCCACCATCAAGCCCGCGCCGAAGCCCGCGATCAACAGGCTGGCGCCGCTGCGCTCGGTCAACCACGCCAGCCCGAACAGCACGATCAAGGCGAGGCGCAGATCGACGGCCCACCCGCGGCGCTTGCCCAACTGGCGCAGCTTGCGCACGTCCTCGCGCGTGCGCAGGCGACGCGCTACGAGGAGCATCGCCACCACGCACGCAGCCACGATCGCGCTACCCGCGATCACCCGTCCGGCCCGTCCGGGCGCCAGCACCAGCGGCACCGCCACCGTCGCGCCGATGTCCGCCACCGTCACCTGCGCCATCACCGCCAGCGCCGCGTCTCCGGCGAGACCGCGCTCCTGCAGCACCGGCAACACCACCGCCGCCGACCCCGACGCCACGAGCACCGCATACACCCCCGCGTGCCCCACGCCGTCGATGCGCGACACGAGCAGTCCCGCGCCCACCGCCAGGATCGCCACGAGCGCGGCGGTCCTGGCCCCTGTGGAGAATGAATCGAGCATCCCCCGCTCGCGCAACGGCACGCTCATGCCCGCCGCGAACATCAACATCGCAAAGCCGATTTCCGCGAGAAACGCGAGCGTCGGGTTGCCCGGGTCGATGGCCTTCAAGCCGGTCCTACCGAGCACTATCCCCGCCAGCAGCTCGCCCACCACCACCGGCGCCATCCCCCGTCCGGCCGCCGACAGCAGCGGGCCGGCGAAGCCGCACACGCCTATCAGGGCGAGAGTTCCGAAGCTCACGTCCCCATTCTGCTCGTTTGCGGGGACGCAAGCCGAGCGGCAGCCGCCTTCGCCGCGACTGATCCCGCGGGAAACCGGGTAGACCGCAACTGTCTACATAGACACTGGTTACTACATAGACCCCGGTTCGGGCTTAGCATCTTTGAGGAGGACGGCATGACGTTGAGGACGCGCATCTGGCTTCTAGGGACGGTTGCGGTTGCGGTGCTTGCCATGGTTGTGCCAGTGGCGTGGGGGGCCGAATTCGGGGTTGAAAAGTTCGTTGCGGCCAACTGCAAGGTCGGCGAAGAATTCAAAAACTGCGTCGAAGAAACGATCGAAGTCCCGGATCCCCCGGCTCCTCCGCTTGTCTACTCCATTCCCAAGGAACCGACGCTCACCGAAGCCAAAGAAGGCGGCTACACCCAGGCCGCAGGTCATCCCGGCTGGGGGGTCACAGCCTTCAAGGTCAACACCGAAGGAGAAGGAATTCCTAACGCGACTCCTGCCGGTATTGGCACCGGCAACGCCGTCACCCACGTGCGCACAGACGTCGCGCCGGGCGTCAGCACGAACCCGGAGGCGGTGGCAAAGTGCACGATGGCTGAATTCGAAGGTATCGAATTGACGACCGGAATCTTCACCCCACCGGCTTGCAGCGCGGCAACCGAAATAGGCGTAAACAAGGTCATCGCTTATCTGGGCCCGTCGGCCACTCCAAAAGATTACCCGCTAGAAGGAAAAGTCTACAATGTCGAACAGCCCAACGGACTCTCGTCGCTGTTCGGTGTCGCGCTTGTGCTGCCCGAATTCGTCACCGGCCACGCGGGGCTCGTGGCGCACACTTTGATCGAAGGTCACATCGAATGGGCCGGCAACTACCACGACTACTACGAAATCAACGTCTCGCCGACCATCCCGCTCATCGCGTCGCGATTGGAGCTGTTCGGCAATAAGGGCAACACCGGTCAAGGCGGCTTCATCACCAATCCCAGCGTCTGTGCTGGCCCAGGGCCGCTCACAGAAAACGAACTGAAACTCACCTCGGCCGTCGGCAGCAAGGGGGCCAAGACATACACCACCCCAATCGGCCCCGAAGGGTGCCTGGGCGAATCACCATTTGCGGCGGTCCCCTTCGCGCCGGAATTCAAGCTCAGTCCCGAAACGACCCAGTCAGATCGGCCCGACGGAATCACAACCGAAGCGATCGTTCCCCACGACCCCAGCCCGAGCGGGATCGACACCTCCCAAGTTCGTGATGCAAGCATCGTGCTGCCCGAAGGCATGACCCTCAACCCGTCAGCCGGACCATCCCTCAAGGCATGCACGCCCGCGCAGGCCAGGATCCACAGCCCGGTCGCCGGCACCGCGTGTCCCGCCGAATCGCAAATCGCAACGGCTACTCTCGACGTCCCGGACCTTCCCACGGGGGCGCTCACGGGAAGCCTCTTCCTCGGCGGACCAGAATCGGGCCCGATAACGGGGCCGCCCTTCACCGTCTACCTTGACGCCGAGTCCGCGCGCTACGGCATCTCCGTGCGCGTCGCCGGCACGGTCTCGCTCAACGAAAGCACGGGCCGCGTCACCGCCACGTTCGCCAAGAACCCAGAACAGCCGTTCAGCAACCTGATCCTGAAATTCAACGGCGGCGCGCTCGCGCCGATCGCAAACCCGCTCGTATGCGGCCAGGCGAAGACGGAAACGAGCTTCGTCCCCTACACCGGAACGCCGACCCAGTCGCCGTTCTCCGAATTCGTGGTCGACAGCAACGGCAAAGGCGGCGCCTGTCTCGCGCTGCCCTTCTCGCTATCCCAGGTCGCCGAATCGCACCCCACGACTGGCGCCGCCAACACGAGCTTCACGCTCAACATCACGCGGGAAGACGGGCAGCAATACCTATCCCGCGTGAGCGCCACGCTGCCCGCGGGGCTCGTCGGGAAGATCCCCGCCGTGCCGCTCTGCCCCGAACCGCAGGCGTCGCTCGGCACCTGCACCACGGCAAGCCAGATCGGGCTTGCGACCGCGACGGTCGGCTCGGGCACGAAGCCCACGCAGTTCACGGGACCGGTTTTCCTCACGGGTCCGACTAACGGCGCGCCGTACGGTATGACTACCGTCATCAACGCGGCTACCGGTCCGTTCAGTCTCGGCAACGACATCGTTCGTACCGGGATCGAAGTCGATCAGTACACCGGGCGTGTGACGGTGACGGGCAACGTGCCCACCATCTTCAAGGGCATACCCCTGCGCTTGAAAGCGATCAACATGGCCATCACAAGGCAGGGCTTCCTCGTGAATCCCACCAACTGCGGAGCGCTCTTCACGAACACCCTGCTCACCTCATCGTTCGGGGCGACGCAGGGTCTGTCCACGCCCTTCCAGGCGACCGGCTGTAGCTCGCTCGTCTTCAAACCCAGCTTCAAAGTCTCCACGAACGCGAAAGCCACGCGTAAAAACGGGCCGCCGCTGTTCGTGAAGATCGGCTACCCTGCCGGTCTGCAATCGGCCATCAAGTCGGTGTTCGTGCAGTTGCCCAAGCAACTCCCATCGCGCAACAGCACGCTCAAAGAGGCCTGCTCGTCGGCTGTCTTCAACGTAAGCCCATGGAACTGCCCCGCCAAGTCGCGCGTGGGCGGCGCCACCGTCTTCACGCCCGTGCTCCCCGCCAAGCTCACCGGGCCGGCGTTCTTCGTCTCGCACGGCGGCGCCGGCTTCCCCGACCTCGACCTCGTGATGGTCGGCAACGGCGTCCAGATAATCCTCGTGGGCAACACCAACATCTCCAAAGGCATCACCACCACCAACTTCGCCTCCACGCCCGACGTGCCCGTGACGAAGTTCGAAATGAACCTCTCCAACGGACCCAATTCGGCGCTGGGGTCGATCGGCAACCTCTGCAAGCCCTCGCTCGTGATGCCCACCACCATCACCGGTCAGAACGGCAAGGTGATCAAACAGAACACCAAGATCTCCGTGTCGGGCTGTCCCATCACGGTGGTTGGCAGCCGGGTGAGTGGCAACAAGGCGGTCATCACCGTCAAGGTGCCCGCCGCCGGGCGCGTGAGCGGGAGCGGTCCGAACCTCGCCACCGTCTACAAGCATCCCGGCAAAGCACAGAAGGTGACGCTCGAAGTGCCGCTCACAACGGGCAGCCGTCCGGTAACAGTGCGGGTGCGCCTGGGCTTCATCCCCAAGGGGAAAGGCCCGAGCTCGGTCGCCCACGCGACGCTCACCTTCAAATAGGCGGGGAGGGCCGAACAGCGGGTCGGCGCGTGGCCGGCCCGCTCGTCCTCGCCTCGCGAAAGGTCGGGGTCTGGCGATTGGATCGCATCGAAGCGGGTAGTAAGGGTTTATAGGAAGCGTCGCCTTCAAGCATCGCGTGATTTCGGTCGTGGTTTTGGGTCATAGGGGAGGGAGAGATGAGCATCACGTCTCGCATCTGGCTCGTGGGGACCTTCGCCGCCGCCGTCACGGCGGCGGGTGCGCCGGTCGCACAGGGAGCCTTCGGAGTGCAGGAACACAACTTCGAAGCGGGCGCCTGCGTCAACACGACCTGCACCTACGAAAGCGTCGAAAAAGAACCGTCTGAAGCCTTTACGCAGGCCGCGGGGCACCCGCCGTGGGGGATCACAGGCTTCGAACTGAACTCCAAGGAAGTGCTCCTCAAACAACGCGAACCCGAAGGCTCGCTCAAGCGGGTGCGCGTCGACGTACCCCCCGGCCTGGCGGCCGATCCGCAGGCGTTGCCGGCGTGCACGGACGAAGCTTTCAACAAAAACGGCTGCGGGAAAGAAACCGAAGTGGGCACGACCGAAATGGTCGCCTTCGACGGCGTCAACGACTTGACGGTCACCGGCAAGGTGTTCAACCTCGAACCGAGGCTCAACCTGCCTCTGCTGTTCGGCATCGACGTGGCGGTCGAACCGCTCGTCAACGTTCACATCTTCCTCGAAGGTCACGTGAGCTGGAACACCGACTACCACGAGTACTTCGAAATCAACAACATCCCCAAGGAAGGGGTGGTGCTTGGGACGAAAGTGCCCCTCGCGGTGCTCAAGTCGAAGCTGTTCTTCAACGGCAACGCCGGCGCGGGCAACTTCCTCACCAACCCGAGCGTGTGCTCTACGAGCACCACCTCCCACCTGGAAGTCGAATCCTACGAAAAAGAAGTCTCGCAAACCGAAACCCACACGCCGGTGGGCGTCGAAGGCTGCGACAAAGTCCCCTTCGAACCGATCGCGGAAGTCGCCGCCGAAACCACGACCTCCGACAAGCCTGACGGCGCCACCACGACCGTCAAGGTACCCCAGAAGGCCGGTGAACACGAAATCAACACCTCCGACATTCAGGACGCCCACGTCAAGCTCCCCGAAGGCATGACGCTGAACCCCTCCGCCGCGCATGGGCTACAGGCGTGCACGGCGACGCAAATCGGGATCGGCACTACCGAACCCGTCGCCTGTCCGCAAGCCTCGAAGGTTGGAAGCGTGACGA
>DATBTP010000196.1:0-2319 GCA_036559185.1 Solirubrobacteraceae bacterium
TCGACGACGACCCGCTCAAGCAGCGGCTGCGGCTGGACGGGGTGCGCGTGCGGGGGAACACGCAGGGCGATCTGCCACGCGTTCTCGACCAGGTGGAGCCCGACGAAGTGATCATCGCGATCCCCTCGGCGCCCGGGTCGACGCGCGCCCGGGTCGTGCGCGAGTGTCGCAAGCGTTCGGTGGCGGTGCGCACGCTGCCCACGGTGTTCGAGCTGTTGCAAGACCAATCGCCGTCTGCCCCCGGAGCCATCTCCCGCCAGGTGCGTGAGGTGCGCGTCGAGGATGTGCTCGGACGGGAGCCCGTGCTGATGGAGCTGGACACGGTCGGCGCCTACCTCGCCGGCGAGACCGTGCTCGTGACCGGCGCGGGCGGCTCGATCGGCGCGGAGCTGTGCCGGCAGATCGCACACGTCGGCCCGCGGCGCATCGTGCTGCTCGACCACGCCGAGGACAACCTCTTCCAAATCGAGCGCGAGCTGCACGACGAGCGCCACGTGCAGCCCTCCGTGCTCGCCTCCGTGCTCGCCGACTGCAAGGAGGAGGAGCGCATGCGCGAGGTGTTCGCCGAGCACCGTCCCACAGTCGTGTTCCACGCCGCCGCCTACAAGCACGTCGGCTTGATGGAGTCAAACCCGGTGGAGGCGGTGCGCAACAACGCGATCGCCACGCGCCTGGTGGCGCGGGTCGCGGGCGAGATGGGGGTGGGGCGGTTCGTGCTCGTCTCCACCGACAAGGCGGTTGCGCCCGCCACCGTCATGGGGGCCTCTAAGGCGCTTGCCGAGTTCGCCCTGGAGGGCGCCACGGCGCGCTTCCGCGGCACACGCTACGCGGCGGTGCGCTTCGGCAACGTGCTCGGCTCCTCGGGCAGCGTCGTGCCGATCTTCCGCCGTCAGATCGCGCGCGGAGGGCCGGTGACGGTCACCGACGAGCGTATGACGCGCTACTTCATGACGATCCCCGAGGCGGTGCAGCTGATCATCCGTTCGGGCTCGCTCGCCTCCGAGGGAAGCGGCGGGGCGGACGTATTCGTGCTCGACATGGGCGACCCGGTGAAGATCGTTGACTTGGCGCGCGCGATGATCGAGCTCTCGGGCCTCGATCCCGATCGCGACGTGGAGGTCGAGATCGTGGGCAGGCGCGCGGGGGAGAAGCTCACCGAGGACCTCTTCAACCGCTACGAGCAGCCGCGACCGACCGCGGCCGAGAAGATCATGCTCGCGGAACGCGAGCCGCTCGCTCCCGAGACGGTGGAGGCGATGTTCCACGAGATCGTGCTGCTGGTGCTCGAGGGCGACGCCGCGCGTCTCGCCGCGCGGGTGTCGGAGCTCTCGGCGGTGCGCGCCGAGCTCTCCGAGTCGGTGTCGGGGCGCGGCGCGCCCGCGGGCGGCGCGCCCGAGAAGGAGAGCTCCGAGAAGCGCGCCCGCGCCACCCCCGGCGCAACCGCCGCGATGCGCCTGCCACCCTCATAGACTCCCGGGATCCATGACTTCCGCCTACGCCATCCCCGTTCGCCCGCTATGTCGGTAGGGGCTTCGTGAACCCCCTCCCGTTGGCGCTGTCGCTCACCAATACGTTCACGGAGGTGGGCGCGATAGCCGCGTTTGCGGCGTTGCTGGGGATAGCGGTCCTCTCCTTGCTCGTGTTCTCTCAGGCGCGCGAGATCAAGCGCCTGCGCGAGTGGGCCGGCCGCGCGCCCGAGCGCGCCGCCGAGATGGAGCAGCGCGTGAGCGCCGAGGCCGCCGCGCGCCTGCAGCGCGGAGCCACTCCGCCGGCCGCCGCCGCCGCGCGGGTAGCAGCCGGGACGCGTGTGGTGCCGCGCAAGACCCCGCTCGTGAGCGCGCCGGTGTCGACCGCCGTGAACGCCACAGCGGCCGCCGCCGTGCCAACCGCCGCGAACTCCCCCGCCGCGAACCCTACCGCCGCGAACCCTCCCGTCGCGACTCCCGCCGCCGCGACCTCGGCCCCCGCGACGCCGCCGGCGCCGGTTACGGCGTCCCCGATTGTGCCCAGCGCGGAGCCACAGCCAACCGATGACGCCGCGAGCGTCCGGGATCGGCCCGTGGTCGTCGCTCCCGATTCCTCCGCGACCCCGGAGCCGCCGGTCGTGGGGCCGGAGCCGCCGGTCATGGCCGTTGGGCCGGGGGCGTTGGCCGAGGAGCCCGTGGGCGCGGCGGGGGGCGTTCCCGCTGAGGGTGTGCCCGCGTCCGGCGCCGGCGGGGCGCTAGCCGCTCCCACAGACACCGACCAACGGCCGGGTTCCCCTGAGCCGCCGGTTCCCGCGCCTGGCGCCGGAGCGCCCGCTACGGCGGCGGCCCGGAG
>DATBTP010000197.1:0-7562 GCA_036559185.1 Solirubrobacteraceae bacterium
CATGGAAGCGTTTTGGAAGCCTTCCGGTCTGCTCGCCAGCTCCGTCCGCCGCACTGCACAGCGCCCGAGGACCACGGGACCGCTCGGGAGTGGTGCCGCTGGCCTAACTCGTCACCGAACGCAGAAGCGTCGGCGAGGCACGAGCCGAAACCCTATGTCTCGCCGCCGCCGAAGTCAGTCCGGCCACGGATGACTTCGCCATCGTACCCGTCAAGGCGGGCGACGCGAGGGCCATCGACCAGGCCCCGGGCAAGCGAGTCGAAGCGCGCGGGCAGCGTGCGCAGGTGGGTTTCGGCGCTCCTCGATTTTGACCCGTCCGTGTCGCCGCAAGGCGAGGCCGGCGGGGGCGAAGCGGCAGCGAAAGCGCCGCGCTGGATAAAGCACGACCGAGGCCAGTCTGAGCCCCCGCAAACATCGACCGCGAACCGCTCCCGTCCAGACGGCAGCAACTCGTCAAGCGATGATCGGTCCCCCATACAGGGCCGATCTACGCCCGCACCCGCAACCCGAGCCACCCGGCAGGCAGGGGCAGAAAGTCGAGAGGCTGTGGCATTGTCGGGAGTTACGAGAGAAGATGAGCGTGGTTGGACGGCATCGGTGATTGCGTGAGGAGCAAGTGGACGACTTGGCAACGACTGGGGGCATAGATACGCGATCGAGGCGCCGGCCGTCGCCGAAGCGCGTGGCGGCGAAGGGTAAGCGAGCGGCGAAAGCCGCCGCCGATCGGGCAGTGGCGGTGGCGCACGCTGAGGGCTCGGTCGGCCCCGGCGATCACGGCAAGCTGGACAGGCATCAGCTCGCGTTGCGCGACACGGCGATCATCGCACGGCTGCACGAGGGCGCATCGCGGTCGGCGGTCGCGGCGGAGTTCGCTATTTCGCGGCAGGCCGTCGATGGTGTCGTGACGCGCTGGCGCGATGGCCGTTCGCTACTGGAGGCGCGGCCGATGGAGACGGTCGAATGGCTGGCGCGTCGGTACTTGCGTCAAGCCGGTGATCTGGAGGCGATGGCGGCCGCGAACGCCGAGCGTAACCCCAAGCGTGGCGTGAAAGAGGCCATACGGCGCCGTGGTGCTCGGCGCGCTGCTCTGCTCTGGCGATCAGCTCTGATGGTCGAACGCCGAGGGTAGTGGCGAGCTGTGCGACGGTGGCGAGGGTTGGCCGGCGCTCGGCACGCTCGATCCCCCCGATGTAGTTGCGATGCACGGTGCTGTCGAGGCCAAGGCGCTCCTGGGAGACGTTGAGTTCGTCTCGTAGTTCGCGGATCGCCTCGCCGAGCCCAAGAAGGAGTGGATCGTGTGCTGGCACGGATGGGCACGATGCAGCCCAATCGTGTTACGTTCTACAGCCTAACCGTGTTGTTGATCGTGGTGCCGTGGTTGCACCGGCGCCGGTTTGGACAGGCTTGGAAGGACTATGACAGCGTGATCGTGGTCTTTGGTGGTATCGGCTCGATCCTGGCGATCGTAGTCGTGATCGCAGTGATTGGCGCGATCAACGGCTGGACTGAGGCCAGCGAACGGCAGCGGGCCGATGAGACGTACTGGAGGCGACAGCGAGAGATCGCAGAGGCGATGAACAGGGCCGCCGAGGATCACACACGGGCTGTGGGCACCGGCGAGTTCGTTGAAGGCTCGATGGTCACAGTCGCCGATCCGATCGAGACCGTGCGCGTATTGCGGAGGGGTTGAGGTGCCCGTTCGGCTGCCTATCGGCGGAACGCTGGCGTCGCTCTCTCCGCTGGCGCGGATCGTGATTGTCGGCGTGATGGTGGCGCTGCTGAGTGGGTGTGGCAGCGCAAACTCAGGGCATAGCGTCAGCGCCGTGTCAGCGACTACGAAAGCGGTCCCGCGCACGCCTGAAGGCGACCTGCTCTCGCGGGCGGCGGTGCTGCGTGGGCGCCTTCTACACGCTGGCTTCACGGTCGAGCCTGCGGGCTATCACGCGGCCAGCTCGCGTGGGGAATCGACGCCTTCCTATGCCGCGCTCGAAGCAACCAAGCACACGGCAGTCCCGGTCCAGATTTGGGTCTTTGCCAGCGACCAAGACGCAGAACGGATCGCTGCGCAGTTCAAGCAGCTTGACGCGAAGAATCCGGGTCACGGAGCGCTCAGGCGCGTTGGAGCTGACTTCTACCTTCAGGCGTCGGCATCCGGCGGTGTCTCGCAAGCGGTCGTTGCTAGCGCCGCTGCGGCTGCTGAGGCGATGATTGTCGCCACCGTTGAAGCTGGCGCGGCCAGCGATTCAGGCTAACCACAGACGCCGGTCGCCGGCAAGTAGACCCCCAACGGTCGCCGTGCCGCGCCGACGCTGAGTGAACTACGGTGCCCGACCGGCGGAAAAGGTCGCCGCTTTGAGGGGGGGCAAAACGTGCTCGCGGCGCGGTCAGTTCCCAATGTGCCGCCATGCAAGCCATCCGACGAGCACGAGCATGTTTAGCGCCGCGAGGATAATGGAAACGACCGTTTCGCTCATCGGGGATTGACAGGGTTCGGCGTCGCCGCTGGCGTGCCTGCGTTGCGTGACCTCGCTTGTCTGTATTGCCTGAATGGTCGGCTGGCGAGGCCGTGGGCGGGCATGTTGCGGCTACGATCGACTAGCGTGATGCTCCAGTTCGGATGGCGTTTGAGAAGCGTTTCGACCTGTTCGCGTAGCGCGACGATCAGTGGTGTGGTGCCGCCCTTGAGGTTGACGACGGCGGTGCAGTCGGAGCGGAAGGCGATCGGTCCTGAAAGGCAGCGCTCGGCGTCGAGCATCGCCATCAAGAGGGCCATGTACTCCGCCTCGGTTGAGTTCGCGCTGGCAACGAATGCTGTCCGGTTGCCAAGTCGTCCGCTCTCGTAAGCCACGCCGGCCTTGCCGTCATACCACGAGGCGTCGGTGTTTACATATGCCGGTCGTTCAAGGCGGCGTTGCCTGCGCCGCGCCTTCTTGACGGCTTGACGTTCGCTCAGCGCCTCGGGCTCCAACGGCAGGATCTCGGTCGGTAGTCCTGCCGTTGCTTGTGCCTGCGCGGGGGGAGGCGTGGTGTGGTGTCTGTCGGGCATCGCGTGAGGATGGTGACTCACGCCTTGAGAATCGAAAAGGCTGCGTGGGCCGTAGTCGGAAAGTGGCTAGTCATCTTGCGGCTACGGGCCGTCCCATCGTTTAACCAGTCTCGCCGTTCGCATCAGATGCGGGCCGATTTCCTTGCGGAGCCGGGCGGGGGTGTAAGTAGCGGAGGGAACGGTCACGTCAATAGCGATTGGCGGCAGCCAGCGGTTGTGCTTGATAAGAGCGGCGATCGAGCGCCCGCCGCCGATGAACTCTTCGTTACTGACAAGCAGCTTCTGCGGATTGATGTTGTCAAGCTCGGCGAGCAGCTCCTCCTGTACGGTGATCGAGCGTGGACCGTGGGGGACGAGGTGGATCGTTTCGACCCGTTCGCGGCGCTCGGTCGCGGGGAGGCTCGCGAGCATGATCTTCCCGAGCGCCGTGCAGTAAACGGGAATGTGTGCCCCGACTCGCAGTTCTCCGTCGATCTTGTGCTGGCCGCGCCGGTGCCCAAAGAAACGATGGACGTAAGTGGCCTGCACGCCATCGAGTACGCCCATGCTGACCGTATGGCCGGTATATTCGCGCAACCGTTCGAGGGGTATGCGGATCAGGCGCGGGTGCCACAACCACCGTGGGATGTCACGCATCGCTTCGGCGCCGATGTCGGCGGCGCCGGACGCGAGCCGGTACTTGCGCGAGCGGTGTTGCTCCAGATAGCCGAGGTGGACGAGCGTTCTGGCGTAGCGATGAGTGGTGGAGCGGCTCAGGCCGGTGAGGGAGGCCATCTCAAAGATACCGAGCGCTTGACGCTCCTTGGAGAACGTCATCAACAGCGCAAGACCACTTTGCAACGAGGAGGACAGTCTTCCGCCCGGAGTTCCCCGCATTAGAGGTAGTGGCGTCCCGTCGCGGGGGTTGCCCTGCGCCGCGCTCACGGCGATGTGATGGTTGTGCCGCTCCCGCCGCGCGGGATGCGTATGCCCACGGGCCGGCCTGCCAGTTGAAAACGACCATGAGACGCGCACGAAACATAGCCAAGCCCCGATAGCTTCACGAGGCATTGATGCGCTGTCGAGCGCGATACGCCTGCCAGCCGCTCGATATCTCCGCCGTCGAGGACGGTGCGCTCGTCGCCGAACTGAGCGAGCACGAGGAGGCCATGCCGCGACAAAGCAAGCTCCCGCCCGCCGTCGTTAGTTTCCATACGTCGAATCGTGGAGCGCGTACGAACCTTTCGGAAGGCGACAGCGGGCCTAGTCTCAACGCGGCTGCTAGCGGGTGGTCGCGACGTTCTCCAGAGTCAACGTCTCAATGCGAGACGGCGAGCCCGGAGGATCAGCAAAGCGGGGCGAGCCAAGCTGCCGGTGGCCTCCAAGATGCGTTCGGTGGCGGGTCGAGCAAAGGGAACCCAGGCTTGCGCATCTGAGAGATACAGCGCCACCATGCCCGCGAGGATCAGCCGGTGATGCGGCGGCACCTCCCCCGCGCGCTTGACCGTCTCGCTTGCGAGCAGCCCGAGACGTTCGACCATCTCCTCCTGAGAGGCGTAGTGATCGAGCAAATTATTTTGGCCTGTCTCGCGGTCTTCGGTGCGGTCAATGAGGCAGTCGAGCATGATGTGTAGAGCCTCCGCCCACGGCCAGTACAGCGCCTCGATTGCATCGACCTCGTTCCGCGTCAAAGTTGGATCGGAGGCGGCTGCTATGTGAGCAAAAACGGCCAGCGACGAGCCGCACGCTGCGCTCAGCTCCCACCACTTCAACGCGGCTCCGGCTGGCTGTCTGCTTGCCCACCTCGTAAGTTCGGGGTGGTCACTGGTTGTGGCGAGGTTAACCTTGCTTTGGTAGAAGGTCATGCGTCCTGCGTGGCGCATGATGAGGTCGGCGACAACCGCATAAGACGGAAGGGCACGGATCGAGGCTCCGCAGGAATCGACCAGGCCGACGAGATAGCCGCCATCTTCCCAGCGTGCATGATGTTGGTAGTAGTCGCCGTGCGGGAGGTCAGGCTGTAGCGCCGCTATGTAGGCGTCGTGCAGCGTGCAAGCATTGGTGGCCGGTGCGTTGCTCGGCTGCTCCATGAGAGTGTCGATGTAATCCAGCAGCGCTTGGAGGTCAATCAGCAGCCGGGCGAAGCTCGCACGGTGTGCCCGAGCCACGAATGTCGCGAAAGCGGCTGCGCCCTCGAGGCACTCCCACTTGTGCCGCTGGGCCTCAAGCGCGAGCGCGCGGAGCGGCGGGTCGGGTATCCGTTCGGCGCGGCGGCGCAAGCGGCGAAGCTCACTCTGCGCGACCGGGAAGACACCAAGCCAGTAGCGGCCAGCGGCGGCAGCGAAGGCGATCGTAGTACGCGCGGAGAGACGGCTCACAACAAACAGCGTTGCCGTTGCCGCGTGTAATTTGGTTGATCGCCGTACTCAGTCCTGAAAGCTCAGTTCTGGCGCGACACCAGCGGCGACGTAGCCAGGAATGGCGACCACGGCTAGTGACGCTCCAGCGACGATCACGAGCGTCAGAAACGTTTGTGTGACAGTCAGGCTGAATGGGGCCGGAAAACTGGTGCTGACGCGCAGGTAACGATCAGCGAGAGCGTGTCCGTAGAAGCCGAGGATCGCGCCGTCGAGACAACCTATCCAGAGCACGACAGCGCTCTCTAGGAGTACGCCTCGCCAAAGCTGGAGACGAACGAAACCCTGTGCCTTGAGAGACGCCAAGCGCCCGCGCCGCTGATAGATCGCGGCCGAGATAGCCGCCGCGAGCGCCAGAGCCGAGATGAGCAGCAGCAGATTCGATATGTCACCCAGCACGCTCAGGCCCTGCCGTCCTATGGAGCGAACCTCGGCGATACGCTCCATCGAGGTCTGCACGCGAAGCGCAGTCGATTGACCCAACGCTTCGCGGACGGACCGCGCGCCTGCGCTCGGTGTTACGCCCGGCTTCAAGCTGACGGCCAGGGTGGTGGGATCGGTGGTCTGCCAATAGTGGCTGTAGTCGTTGGTGTTGAGGGTGATCGTGCCCGGCGGCCAGCCGATGTTTGTCGTGATCGCGGCGACGTGGAGCTGCGCCGCGCCCGAAGGCGTGGGCAAGGAAAGCGGGCTGCCGATGGCTAGCCCGTATTCGGCAGCGAATCCGCTGGATACCGTTGCCCACCCGCCCCCGCGCATGAGTGCTCGTGCGTGGGAGATATTGCCCTGCCGCATCTCACTGGAGAGAATCATCGACGGGCTTCCCGGTTCGGCCGCGCGTATCCAAATACGCTGCGAGCCAACGTCCAGAAACGCGCCCTGATGGACACTGACTGACGCGACGCCGGTCGCGTGAGCGATTGCGCCGGCAGCGTCTTGTACGTGAAACCCGTCGGTGTCAAAGATGTTCTGGTCCGGTGTCACCCATACTGGCGCCGTGCTCCACTCCTGCTCGATTCCGGTGTCGATCCCGTGGAGTAGGTCGGTTCGCGCTCCACCAACAGCGGTCGAGCCGTAGACGGCGAGCGCAGTGATGCAGGCGAGCGCCACGGAGCGCGTGGCGGTGGCGTCCAGTTCGATCGTGGCTATCGCCACCATTTTGCCGTGGTAGTGCCTGGCTATGTGGCGCAGTAGTCGGGTTGCCTCGCGAAACAGCAGCGGCACGAAACACGGGGCGGCAAGCGCGAGCGCGACTCCGCTTGGGATCGTCAGCGCCGAGTCCACTACGGCCATCGCGGTTGCGAGGATCACGACGGCCACGCCGAGCAGCGCGGCATTGCGTGTGATGTCCTCGCCGATGCGTTGGCCGGGCTCGCCGGGCTCCACAAACACGGCATCGACCGCTCTGTCCTTGCGTAGGTCAAAGATCGGCAGCATGGAGGCCGCAAACGCTGCGACCACGCCGCAAGAGAAGGCTATGAACACGGCGAGAAAACCGACCTGTTGGTGGCCGGTGATCGGGAACGTCGTCGCGAGGTAATTCGGTACTTCGTCAAATATGGTGCGCGCGAGAACGTCACCCACGACCACCCCGACGATTGACGCTCCTACACCCAGGATGAGCGCCTGTGAACCGAGAATCGCGACGATCTGACGCGGGCGATAGCCCTGTTCCCGTAGATCAGCTATGTCCTTGCGGCGCTCCGGGATCACCAGCAGCATGGCGTTGAGCGCCAGCAGGAAACCGACCATGAGCGAGATAGCGGCAAACAGACTTGTTGATTGATTCGTCGGCTTGAGGGCGGTCTGCGCCAAATCCAGTTCGTGATTCGCCGACGCGACATTGAGCTTTCCGCCAGCCAGCCGCCGCAGCTCGCTTTCGACTTGCTTGCCCTTGCCTGGGTACGTTTGGATGAGTAGCTGTGTGATGCGACCGGGTGTACCGGCGAGACTCTGCGCCGTACTGAGGAGTGCGACGACAACGCGACTGGCCGCCAGTGTGCCGATCGCGCCAGAATCGAGCACCGCGCGCACCTGAACGGTGTGCGCCTGCCCGTTCACGAGCAACCGCGCTTGGCCTTCGGATTGTGCGCCGACGGTGTTTGCGACTCCCGAAGGCAGGC
>DATBTP010000198.1:0-5358 GCA_036559185.1 Solirubrobacteraceae bacterium
CGCAGCGACATCCTCACCCAGTTCCTCACCGAGGCGGTGCTGGTGTCGCTCGTCGGTGGGGTCACCGGGGTGCTTGTCGGAGTGTTCGGCAGTCAGTTCGAAATCGCCGGCGTTCACCCCGAAATAGCGCCCTGGTCGATCTTCCTCGCCTTCGGCGCGGCGGCCCTGTCGGGGCTGTTCTTCGGCACCTACCCAGCCGCTCGCGCCGCCTCCCTCAGACCGATCGAAGCGCTCCGCTTCGAGTGAATCGCAAGGAAACCGCCATGTCCCAAGAGCACTCCACAATCAGCGACGCGCCTTCCGGGCAGACACCAGTTCAGACGCCCGGCGACGTCGCCCACGAACCCGTCGACGACGAGCGCGAGCGGCGGCTCGAGGAGCCGACCGGGCCGGAGCTGCCCCGCAGACCTCGGCGACGACTACTCGGAGCGGGCGCGAATCCCCTCCCGCTCGCGCTGATCGGCGTGCTGCTGACGGCCTGCGGGTTCATCGGCGGCGTGCTCGTGCAGAAGGCACAGAGCCCGCCGAGCGGCTCGACCTCCGCGTCCGGCCTTGCTTCGCGCTTTGCGGCGCCGCGCTCGGGCACGAGCGGGGCCGCCACCGCTCGCTCCGGAGCGAGCGGCTCGGGAGCGGGCGCTTTTCTCGGTGGGGCGGGTGGCGCCGGCGCGACGTTCGGTGAAGTCGCCTATGTGGCGGGCCACACGCTGTATGTGACCGGCGCGCAAGGCAACACCGTGAAGGTCACCACCTCAGCCGCGTCAACCGTCACCAAGACCGTGAAAGCCGACGTCAAAGCCATCCACCCCGGCGAAACCGTGATCGTCACGGGTACCACTGGCGCAAACGGTGCGGTGAGCGCCGAAACGATCCGCGTGAGCGAAGCAGGCGCCGCCGGCGGCGGCCTCGGCGCCCTGTTCGGAGGCGCCGGCGGCGGTTTCGCGGCGGCGCGCGGCGGCACCTCGGAAGGGGCCACGCGCGGCGGCGGCGGCGAACAGGCCCTGTTCGGTAAGTAACCGGCGCCTTGCGACCATCCGGCGTGCGAGAGTTGACCAAGCAAATTGAGAGCACAAAAGGAGTTCGATGCCCAAAATCAAAAACGTCCTGCGCCCACCGGCGGCAGGCGTAATGGCGGTCCTAACACTCGCAAGCCTCGGCCTCGCGGCATGCGGGGGGTCATCCGGCAGCACCGCCTCACAGACAAACGCCGCGGCCACGAGCACCTCGGCCTCGACGCCCGCCACCGGCGGCCCGACCGCATCGACAGGCAGCGCTCCGGGCAAGGGACCCGGGACCGGCGCGGGACGCGGACGGTTTTTGGCGTTGCGCGAATGCCTACAGAAGAACGGCGTGACGCTGCCGGCGCCCGCGAGCGGCCCCGGTCATCGGGGCGGCGGTTTCCTCGGCGCGCTGTTGGGCGGGCGACTACCGAAGGGGGTGACGCACGCCCAGCTCCAGGCCGCGTTCAGGAAGTGCGGCGCTCGCGGTTTCGGTAGTCCCGTCGGCGGTCCTACTAGCGGCCGCGTTGGCGGCCCCGGCTTGAACCGAGTGCCTGCCTTCAGGAAAGCGCTAGCGACTTATGCGGCGTGCCTGCGCCGCAACGGCGTGAACGTGCCGGCTCCCAACACGTCCAGGAAAGGTCCCGTGTTCAGCACGAAGGGGGTCAACACGAACAGCCCGCGATTCAAGAGCGCCACTGTGAAGTGCCGCGGCGTGCTTTTGTCCGCGTTTGGAGCCAGGCGTTGACCGGATCTGTGAGTGCTATTCGGACGCTCTAAGGATGCGACGGCGCGCCGGTCCCGCCCGCGGGCTGGACCGGTGGCGCGTCGCGGATCGACGACGCGCTGGGCTTACGTGACACCTTCGGCTGCTGAAGCGTGCCCAGCCGGCTCACCAGCCGCTGCCACTCGACCGTGTCGAGTGCCACGTTGGTGAGAAGCGTAGAAGTCGAGCTGCGAGTCGCGACCGCCGACCGAGCGATGCTGGGGCCGGCCGTCCCGCTCGCCCCGCGAGCGCGAGCCTTGCCAGGCAGCGCGATCTGGATGAAGGTCGAGTGATCGGGCTCAGCGACGGTCGTGGGCGCGCCCGGATACCGCATGAGGCTGATGATCCGCTGGGGGGCGTAGCGGTGCTTGAGCGTGAGCAGCGTGCGGATCGTCACATCGGTGACGGTGCCCACTCCCTGGTGTGCGGCGATGGGAACACCGTTGATGGCCGCGATGTCGAGCGTGCCGGTGGCCGGGAATACCGTTACGAGACCCCTCGACGTGGAGACGGCGCGCCCGCACACCAGTTCGCCGACGGCGGGCTTCAACCCGCTGCGAGATAGATACACGAGCAGCGCGAGCGCTTCACGGCTCACCTTGCCGGCGGCCACCTGGCCGCGATCGCACGCGCCGAGCTCGATTCCCGGGTCCGCTAGCACCGCGCGCTCCAGTTCGCCCTGTGAGAGCAGGAACGCGTCGTCGGCCGTCGCGCCAGCGAGCACCCGGCCCACTTTCGCCCCCCGCGGGTGCAGGGCGGCGTCGAGCTGGCGCCAGTTTGCGAGTATCGGGCGGGGATCGATCGCGCTCGTGGCGCCGGCGGGGCGGATCGCGAAGCCCAGGCCCGCCTCCGGGCCTCCGCCGCCGGAGCCGAGGTGTCCGAGCACGGTGCCCTGCGCCAGCACCGAGCCGCGTCCCAAAGTCAACCAGCCGTTCTGCTTCAGGGGCGCCAAGCGCGCGCGCGCGCTTTTGGCCGCGATCGCGTCGGGGTTGCCAGCGTGGGCGAACACGCGCACCTTGCCGGTGGGCGCCGGCGCTCCGCTCGAGGCGCCGAGCGGCAGACCGTTCGCCTGCTTGGAGACTGGCGCCGCCTCCTTCTTCTTGACGACGTGCAGCGTTAGGGGCGACTGGCGTCCGGCCGTGGCCGCTTGCGTGGGCGTCGGATCGGCGCCGGTTTCGCCGCTTGGCAAGGCCCCCTTTGGAACCTGTAGCTGTGCTGGCTTGGGCAGACGGTAGCTTGGCGCGAGGCTGCCGAGCCCGCTGTAGGTGAACACGTCGCCGTAGGTATCACGCAGCACGACGTAATCGCCGAGCTTGCGCGAGGCGCCGATGCCCACTACGCGCCCGTCCTCGACGGCCACCACAGGCGCGTTCTTGGGACCCAACAGCTCAGAGAGCTGTGAGGGAGGCGAGGGCGCGTTCATCGCTTGTTCGGCCCTGGCGGCGCTGACCGCCGGCGAGGGCGCCGGCGTCGAGCCGGGAAGCGGGGCGCCGGTCGCCGAGCCCGCCGCGGCGGCGGCGACCTGCGGGGCGGGCGCGGTCGCTTGCGTAGAGCTCGCCCCAACCGTCGGGCTGGACGCGCCCGTGGGCGTGACGCCGGTGGGGATGATCGAGCTCGCGCTCAACTGCGCGCCCGCCACCGGCAGGCTGCCCTCGGTTAGACCTGTGAGCGTGGCGATCACGGACGCCGGATAGCTCGAGAACAGGCGAGCGCGCAGCAGCACCGATTCGGCATAGGCTTCGGAATGGTTGTAGGCGAGGATCGCTCCCCGCAGGTTGGTCGAGGCCCCTGCCGCGTGCAGGTAGCGCGCCGCGGCGAAGATCGCGTCGACCGGGTTGTAGGGATCGGCGTAGCCGGCCCCAAGAGCGTCGACGCCGTACTGGAGCCAAGTTTCGGGCATGAACTGCATCCACCCCACCGCCCCGGCGGTCGATACCGATAGGTCGGTGCCGAAGTTCGTCTCCACTTCGTTGATGGCGGCGAGAATTTGCCAGGGCACCCCATACTGCACCGCGGCAGCCTGGTAGATCGGCAGCAGGAACAGTGGTATCCGGTAGAAGTCGAGTGCTTGCGCCGACGCGGTAGCGCCGGTCATCATCGCCGCGAACGCGCCCGACTGGACGGCCGCGAGCTGCGGGGCGGCCGTGATGGCAGCGGAGCTCTTGGGCGTAGCGGGCGCCGCGTTGACCGCGGCCGCCGCTGTGCTCGTAGTTGTTGTCGCGGGTTCGCTCGTAACCTGCTGGGCATGCCGATCGGCCGCCTTCGGGGGACCGGGCACGGGCGTCGTGGCCGTGGAGGTGGGTTGCGTCGTCGTGGCGGACGGAGCGCCCACGGGGGTGGCCGTGGTTGTGGTGCCCGTCGAGGTCGTGCTCGTGGTGGTCGTGCTGGTTTGCGTCGGAGCCGCCGATTCTGTTGTCGTCGGGGTTTCCGCTGGCGGAACGACGGGAGCTTCCGCCCCGAGCGCGCCACCCGCCAGCGGTCCGCCGATGCCCGCCGCGGTCAGGCCACCGCCCGCGAGTGCGGTGAAGATCGCGCGTCGCACGATGAAGGGCACGTTCGCGCGCCCACTAGCGTCGCTCATGCGCTGAAGCCTCCGCGCGCGGAGCGGGGGCTTCAGCGTGCGCGCCCTCGCGGGGCTTATCGTTGTGCGGTGCCTGCTCGGCTTCATGTGGTCCCATGGTCGTATTCGAACACGGCGCACCCACTCCAATGATGGGCGCCCCCCTTCTACCCAATTCATATCGGCAGGGAAGCACGGCTTGGTAAAGGATTCGTAATCAAATCGTGCTTGGAGTTGCAATCGAGATTGCAATCCAGCCGTCGAGTGGGCGCACGCATGCGTATCGACCTCTCTGCCGGGAAAGCGGCACGACTGTACACGGGCGATAGGCGTAACCGCCGAACATGGCCGAATAGACCCTTTCCGTGCACGCTCGCCCGCGGGAAACGCTACGCTTCGCCCATGGAAGTCGTCCTCTCCGTGCTGCAGGTTTTCATCGCCGTCGCCCTCATCTTCCTCGTGCTGATGCACTCCGGCAAGGACTCCGGTCTGTCGGGCGCTTTCGGCGTTGGCAGCGGTCAGGGCCCGCTCGGCGGAGGCTCGATGGTCGAGCGCAACCTCAACCGCTGGACCGTCTTCTTCGCGATCGTGTTCGTCCTGAACACGATCGTTCTACTCAAGAAACCCTGGTGAGTCGCGCGCGCCGCAAGCGGCGCGCGCGAGTTGGCGTGTGGCCGCGGCCGGACGCCGAGCAAGCGGCCCGCGGCCGGCCCGCGGCGCGCGAGGGCCACCTCGACGCCGGCGACGGCTACCTCGACGCCGGCGAGGTGTGCTCGAGCGCCTCGATGTGGTCGAGGATCTCGACCGCCTCGGCGCGCAGGGCCGCGTTGATCGACTCGTAGTCGGCCCGCGAGAGCTTGCCGGTCTTGTAGTCGAGCTCGGCGTCGCGGATCTCGCGGTACTTGGCCTCGCGCGCGGTCCCGAGCTCCGTGTGCCGCGAGGACTCCGTCTCCTGCGCCTTACGCGCTTTCAACAAGGGTGCGCTCACAACGGCGATTACGGCCGCCAGCAACACGAGTGTGAGCAGTGCCGCCATG
>DATBTP010000199.1:0-11372 GCA_036559185.1 Solirubrobacteraceae bacterium
TGCTCGCCACGCACGGCACGCAGGGCGAGGATGGCTGCCTTCAGGGCGTCCTGGAGCTGGCCCGACTGCCGTATGTGGGGCCGTCTGTGGGGGCGGCGGCCGCGGCGATGGACAAGGTCACAACCAAGGCCCTGCTCGCGCGCGCTGGCCTGCCGGCGCTCGACTGCCTCGTCCTGCCTCGCGCCGAGTGGGAGGCCGACCGAGACGGATCGCTGGCGCGCGCGGGCGCCGCCTTCGAGCTCCCCGTATACGTGAAGCCGGCATCGCTCGGCTCGAGCGTGGGGGTGAGTCGCTGTGGTAGCGCAGCGGAGATCGCCGACGCGCTCGAGCTCGTGTTCGAGCTTGACCGCGTGTGCCTCGTCGAACCTGCCGTGGAGGGCGGCATCGAGGTCAACTGCGCGGTCATCGGTCGCCCCGGGGTTGCGCCGCGCGCCTCTGTTTGCGAGCGGCCGGTGGCCGCCGAGAGCTTTCTCTCCTTCGAGGACAAGTACATGTCGGGCGCAAAGAACGAGGGCATGAAGGGCGCCCAACGCCTGATCCCGGCGCCGATCTCAGACGCGCTCACCGCTCAGGTCAAGGACCTCGCCACGAGCGCCTTCGCAAGGTTCGGGTGCGCGGGAGTCACCCGTGTGGACTTCCTCGTCGACGCCCACGAACGCGTCTATGTCAACGAGCTCAACACGATCCCCGGGTCGTTCTCCTTCTATCTCTGGGAGCCCGCCGGCATGCCTTTCGTCGACCTCATGGACGAGCTCGTGGACCTCGCGCTAGACGACCATCGCGAGAAGCTGCGCACCACCACGGTGTTCTCGACGAATTTGCTCGCCGAACGCGCGTCGGGCCCGAAGGCGGGCGGCAAGGCGTGAGCGCCGGCCCCGCGATCGTCGCGATGGGAGGGCGCTCGCTGGAGCGCGAGATCTCCCTGCGCTCAGGCCGCCGCGTCGAGCGCGCCCTGCGCGAGCTTGGCTACGAGGTGCACGCGCTCGACGCCGACGGCGACTTCATCGACCGCTTGCTCGCCGAGAGCCCCCGCTTCGTGTTCGTCGCGATGCACGGGCGTGGCGGGGAGGACGGCACGTTGCAGGACCTGCTGGAGACGCTCGCCATCCCCTACACCGGCTCGGATGCGCTGGCGAGCGCGCTCTGCATGGACAAGATGCTGTTCAAGCGGATGCTCCGCCTGCACTCCATCCCCACGCCCGCTTTCCACAGCTTCAACGAGACAGCCTTCCGCGAGCTCGGCGGAGCGCGTACGTTCCCCCGCCTGCTCGAGGAGCTGGGGCTGCCGGTAGTGGTGAAGCCCGTAGCGCAGGGCTCGGCCATCGGCATCAAGTTCGTGGCAACCCATGACCAGCTTCCCAGCGCGATTCTCGGCGCTTTCGGCTATGGCGACCGCGTGCTGGTGGAGGAGCGCGTCGTGGGACGCGAGCTTGCGGTCACGGTAATGGACGCTCCCGAGGGCCCCAGAGCGCTCCCCATCGTCGAGCTGTTTACGCCCGAGAGCTTCTACAGCTATGAAGCCCACTACACGATCGGCCAGCTCCGGATGGAGGTGCCGGCCGATCTTCCCGACGACGTCCGCGCGCGCGTGGAGTCGGTGGCGCTCGAGAGCTACACGCTCATGGGCTGCCGCGACTTCGCTCGTATCGACCTCATCCTCGACGAGCGCGAGCAGCCTCGAGTGCTCGAGATCAACACGATCCCCGGGCTCACCGAGACCGGTATCGCCACCGCCGCCGCGGAGGCCGCGGGGATGACGTTTGCGGAGTTCGTGGCGGCGATCGTCCACAGGGTCTCCTGACGGCGCCGGCCCGGCGCCGGATGCGCCGCCTATCGACCGATCGAGATGGCGGCGCGCACTACCGATACCCGCCTTGCGACACCTCGGCGAGCCGCTCGGCGCGGGGGGCGTCGGGGGCTGTCGTGTAGCTCCGGACCGCACGCGCCGGAAGGCGGCCGGACGATCGTGTAGCGTTTTCTCCAACAGACGATTGTATTCTTCAAAACGGAGTGGCGGCCACTTGTCTGGACGTGCCTTTGCGGGTACATACAAGCCAAGGTGGCTGTGCTACTCGATTCACGAGGTGAAATCGCGATGCACGAGGACAAGAGCAGGTCCCGACGCGCTGGCCGTGTCGAGCCCGACACGAACGCAAGCCGTGCCGACCAGCCGCAGACGCGCATCCTGCCCACACCGGACCCGCGACTGTCGCGCTCACTGGAATATGGCATCGCGATCTTGGAGTGCTACTCCAGCGAACGCCAGGAGCTCGGGATCGCCGAACTCGCCGACATCGTGGGCATCAGCCGCTCCACCACACACCGCTACGCCATCACGCTTGTGGAGCTTGGCTTCCTCGAGCAGGACGCCAAGCGCAAGTATCGTCTCGCCAGGCGCGCCGCCGATGTCGGAAGCGTGGCGGTAGCGGATCTGCGCAACCGGGTGGCCGCCGGGGCCGTGTTGGAGGAGTTGCGCGACGACGTCGGCCACACCGTCAGCATGGGAGTGCTGGAGGGACCTCGCGTGATCTATATCTGTCGCCTGTTCGGTCACCGGGCCGGCCAGTATGCGATCGACGGAGGGCTCGGCGTGGGCGCAAACGTACCCGTCCACTGCACCGCGCTTGGCAAGGTCCTGCTCGCCAGCCTCTCCGACGCGCAGCGACGCGAGCTGCTCGCCGGCCTCCAGCTCGAGCGATACACGCCCAACACAGTCGTCGAGCGGGGCAAGCTCGCCGTCGAGCTCGACAGTGTCAGTCCGCGCGGGGTGGTGACGAGCGACGAAGAGCACGTCCAGGGCGCACGGTCGATCGCCGTGCTGATCCCCCGTCCGCACACCGAGCATCAGCTCGCCATCGAAGTCACGGTTCCCTCGGTCGCGTACACCCTCAACCGGCTGGTCAAGGAGGCCGGTCCGCGTCTCAAGCGCGCCGCGAGGCTGATCTCCGGGGAGTAGGCGCGCTCAGCCGCCCGATGCCGTCTGGCGTTCGGGCTGTTCGCGGACCGCGTGGCAATCGCGGTGATAATAGGCGGCGGCACTCGCTGCCAAGTCCGGCTCGGCCGCCCGCGAGGTTGTGCGGGCGCCGCTTCGGTCTTCTACCATGAGCGGCTCATACACGCCGATCACCTCGCCGCAGCCTTGACAGCGAAAGAACTCCATCGCGTTGCCGCGCGGGCGCGTGGGCGTGCGGGCGCTCGCCAGGCTCAACCGGGAGTCGAGCGGTCGCTCTGTGTGTCGCGGGCCTACCCCCATCACATCTTTCACAGTCGCAGCAGTTCGTGCTGCATGGCGTAGCTCACCAGTTCCGCGCGGGTGTCGAGCCCCAGCTTGCGGTGTATACGGGCCCGGTGAGTCTCGATCGTCCGCGGCGAAAGTCCGAGCTTGCCGGCGACCTCCACGCTCGTATGCCCCAGTGCGATCAGGCGCAGCACCTCGCGCTCGCGCGGCGTGAGGTTGTCGCCGTCGCTCGACTTGCCGGCTAGCTTTGCCGCGACCATCGCGCTCACGTAGCGTCTACCGCGCGAGGCTCTGCGCACCGCCTCCGGGAGGTCCGAGTCGGCCAGCTCCTTAAGTACCAGCCCGATGGCCCCGTTGTCGAGCGCTCGCCTGGCGAACGAAGGGTCGTCGTTCATGGTGAGCACCACGATGTTCGTACCGCGCGCGTCCCTGCTCAAACGGGTCAGGGTCTCGATGCCCGAGCCGTGATCGGGCATCCCGAGGTCCAGCACGAGCACGTCTGGTCGGTGCGTGCGGATGTGGCTCGCCACGGATCCCAGACTGTCGGTCTCGGCGATCACGATCAGGTCGGCTTCGCCGTCGAGCAGTGTGCGCAGGCTCTCGCGCATAACCGCGTGATCGTCGGCTAGCACGATCCTGATCTGCTCGCCGGCCCCCCCGTTTGGGTTGGAGTGGGGTACAGGCGCAAGGCGGAGAAGCGGGAGCATGAGTGCAACGCTAACCGCCCCCAGGAGTTATGCCCAGCGGGCAAAATCACGTATTTCTCGTGGCAAACCCCTGACTTGGCCGCATGTCGGGTCTATTTCCCGCCGCGCTCCCTCGCGTTGCGTTTTCGCGCTCGGGATTGTCAACTTCTCAGCGACGGCTGCGGCTTGCGGGCGGGAGCCTCGTCCACCCGTACGCGCGCGTCGAGGATCATCGCCCCCTTTGGGCTCGCCACCACAGGGTTCGCGTCGAGCTCGACGACCTCTGGATGGGCCTGCACGAGCGCGCTCATCCGCCGCAACACGTCCTCGAGCGCCTCCACGTCACAGGGCTGCGAGCCGCGATAGCCCTCGAGCAAGGCATACGAGTGCAACGAGCGCAGCATCGCGCGTGCGTCGAGATCGGTGAGCGGGGTGATCCTCACCGCCACGTCGCCGAGCAGCTCCGCGCGCGTGCCGCCCGCGCCGCAGGCGATCACCGGACCGAAGCTCTGGTCCTGTACCACCCCCATCAAGAGCTCCACCTCCGTGCGAACCATCGGTTGCACCGCCAGGCCTTCCAGGTGATGTCCGCCGCGCGCGACAGCCGCCTTGATCTTGCGGGCCCCCGCCCTCACGGCCTCGGGCCCGTTCAGGTCGAGCAGCACTCCCCCCGCGTCGCTCTTGTGCAGCAGACCTGGCGCGATTGCCTTCAACGCCACCGGTCCGTCCATCGCGGCGGCCGCGGCCACCGCCTCGCGCGGTGTGCGCACCGTGCGCGTCTGGATCAACGGCAGGCCGTAGCACTCGAACAGCGCCGTCACCTCGTGCGGCGCCAACCATCCGCCGCCTTCGGCCAGCTTACGCGCCACGGTCGCCGCCGCGGCAGCCGGGCGGCAGCCGAGCGGGCTCACCACCTCGCCGACCGGGCGTTCCCGCCAGCGTATGTAGCGAACGGCGTGGGAGAGAGCCCTCGCTGCGTCCTCGGGGAAGTCGAACCCTGGAACCCGCATCGCCTCCCCGATGAGCTCCGCCGGCATCGCCTCGCCGGTCATGAACACCGCCGCCACCGTCACGCCTTCGGCGTGTTCCGCGGCCGCGCGGATCTCGCGCGCCGCGTCGTGCGGATCGGTGACGAGCGGGGGAACGAAGATCGCGAGGATCGCGTCGCACGCTCCCTCGCTCACCAAAGTGTCGATCGTGCGCCTGTAGCTCTCCGCGGGGGCGCTCGCGATCATGTCGATCGGGTTGGAAAGCGCCGCCTGCGGGTCCAGAAAACTGGCCAGCCGCTTGCGTGCCCGCGCGCTCAGCTCCACCACGTCTAGGCCTGCCGCTTGGCAGGCGTCGGCGCACAGGATCCCCGGGCCGCCGGCGTTCGTCACGATCGCCACACGCCCGCCCCGCGGCGGGGATTGGGCCGAGAGCAGCGCCGCCACGTCGAACAGCTCGTGCACGGTGTCGGTGCGGATCACCCCGGCCTGCTCGAACAGGGCATCCACCGTCACGTCTGAACTAGCCACCAGCGCGCCGGTGTGCGAGGCGCCCGCCCTCGCGCCCGCCGCCGAGCGACCGCTCTTGACCGCGAGGATTGGCTTGCGGGCGCTCACGCGGCGCGCGATTCGCGCGAAGCGGAGCGGGTTGCCGAACGACTCGAGATAGAGCAGCACGACATCGGTGGCATCGTCGTGCTCCCAATACTGCAGCAGGTCGTTGCCCGAGATGTCGGCCTTGTCGCCCACCGACACGAACGAGGACAGGCCCAGGCCGAGCCGTCCCGCTCCCTCGATCATCGCGATCCCGAGCCCACCGCTCTGGGAGAGGAAGCCGATCCGTCCCAACCGCGGCGAGCCTGCCGCGAAAGTCGCGTTCAAGCGCGTGTTTGGGGCGTTGTTGAGCACGCCAAGGCAGTTCGGCCCCACCAGGCGCATGCCTGACTCGCGGCAGATGCCAAGCAGCTCGCGCTGGCGCTCCTCGCCCGCCTTCCCCGCCTCCCCGAAGCCGCCTGACACCACCAGCAGCGCACGCACCCCCGCCGCGGCGCATTCGTGCGCGACCCCCGCCACGCCCTCGGCGGGGATGGCGATCACCGCCATGTCCACCGCGCCCGGCACGCCGCCGATCGAGCGATAGGCGTGCCTTCCCTGCACCGTTCGCGCTTTCTCGTTCACCGCGTACGCCTCGCCTGTGAAGCCACCGGCGATCAGGTTGTGCCACAGCTCCCCGCCGATCGTCCGCCGCCTCCGCGAAGCCCCGATCACGGCCACCGAGCGCGGCTCGAGGAAGCTCCGCAACGCCGCGATCGCGGCTGTCGCGTCGCGCTGTTCGAAGTGGTCGAGCGTGTGCTCGGACATCGAGGTGGGCAGTTCGATCTCGATCACGTCCTGGGTGCGGTGTCGCTTGACAGGAAATCCGCTCTCGCTGAAGACGTCGATCATGCGGTGGTTGTGCGGCAGCACCTCCGCGAAGAAGGTCGAAATGCCGTGTTCCTCAGCGGCCGCCGCAAGGTGGGCGAGCATGATCGTGGCGATCCCCCGTCCCTGCCACGCGTCGGACACCATGAACGCCACCTCGGCGCGGTGCTCGTCCAAGCGCATATAGGCGCCGTGGGCGACGATCGCCTGGTCGTGTCCGGTGCTCGCCACCAACGCGTAGCGGTCGCGATAGTCCACATCCACCGACCAGCCGATTACCCAGTCGAGGTTGGGCGAGCCGAAGAAGCGAAAGCCGACCGACTCCATCGAGAGCGCGGTGAGGAACTCCTTGATCGCCGGCGCGTCGCTCTCGCTGACAGGCCGTATGTGAAGCGTCGAGCCGTCGCGCAGCGCCACGTCCACCACGTGGGCGCTCGGGTAGGCGGCGGCCGCGGCCGCCGTCACGTTGCCCAGGCGGTCGACGATGAGCGCCAGGTGGGTATGGCGCGGAATATGGCGGTGGCGGTCATCACCGCGCCGATGCTGCCCATCGCCGCTGGGCGGAGCATCCGTGAAAGGCCACACCGCTCGGCGGAATCGCACGGATGCCCATCCCCACCGAACGCGAAAGGGTTCTTCCGTGCCGACCGTCCCCACCCTCGCCCTCGTCCGCCCGTTCTCGGAGCTGGGTCGCGACGACGTGGAGTACGCGGGCGGCAAGGGCGCCAATCTCGGCGAGCTCACGCGCGCCGGCCTGCCCGTGCCGCCGGGTTTTGTGATCGGCGCGCCCTCCTACGCTTCCTTCTGCGAGCAAACCGGTCTTCGCAAGCATCTGGAGGCGATCCTCGCGGGCGTCGACGTGGAGGACGACGCGGCGCTGCGCCGCGCCGCCGACGCCTCCCGCCAGGCTGTGCGCGACGCGCGGATGCCGCACGCTCTGCGCGACGCGACCCTCGACGCCTACGCCGCGCTCGCCGGTGCCGACGCCCACCCTGTGGCGGTGCGCTCGTCGGCCACCGCCGAGGACACCGCGTCGGCGTCGTTTGCGGGGATGAACGAGACCTTCCTTAACGTGCTTGGCGCGGACTCGGTCATCGAGGCCGTGAAGCGCTGCTGGATGTCGCTGTTTGGGGCGCGCACCATCTACTACCGCGGCAGGCGCGGCTTCAGCCAGGCAGACATGGACATCGCGGTGGTGGTGCAACTGCAGATCCCCTCCACTCGCGCTGGCGTCATGTTCACGGTCGATCCCGCCGGCGGCTCGCGCGAGCATCTCGTCATCGAGGGCTCCTTCGGCCTCGGCGAGGCGGTCGTCTCGGGGTCGGTTTCACCCGACCGCTACGTGGTGCGCAAGGACACGCCCACGATCGTCACGCGCTCGGTGCGCCCCAAGGAGCTCGTGATCGAAGCAGCCCCCGACGGCGGTACGCTCACGCGCGAGCTCTCCGCGGCGGAGAGCACGCTGGCGGTGCTCGACGATCGCGAGGTGCTCGAGCTCGCGCGCCTGGGCATCGAGATCGAACGCCACTACGGCTCGCCCCAGGACACCGAGTGGTCATTCGACAGGGACGGCAAGGTGTGGATGTTGCAGAGTCGACCCATAACGACGCTCATGCCCGACTCCGCCTCGCCGGGCGGATCCAGCCCGCGCGCGGTCGGTAGCGGGGTGGCGGCGAGCCAGAGCGGCAACGGCGCGGGTAGCGCAGACCTCGCTTCCGGCGCCGCCAAGCCAGCGGCGCCGCCGCCGGTGGTGCTCGTGCGCGGCCTCGGCGCCGCGCCGGGATCGGCGAGTGGGCGGGTGCGGCTGCTTGACGATCCACGCGCCACCGACGCGTTCCGCTCCGGGGAGGTGCTGGTCGCGCATATGACCACACCCGACTGGGTGCCGCTGATGCGTAGGGCCGCCGCGATCGTCACCGACTCGGGTGGCATGACCTGTCATGCGGCGATCGTCTCGCGCGAGCTCGGCATACCGTGCATCGCCGGAACCGGCGATGCCACCCGCACGTTGCGAGATGGGGAGACCGTCACGGTCGACGCGACCCACGGCGTTGTGTTGAACGGCGCTGCCCAGGCTGATCTCGCACCCGCGGCGACGCAGCGGGACGGCAAGCAACCCACCACGAGTGGCGGGGTCGGCGTAGCGGGCGCATCCGGCGGTCTTGCAGCCGCTCCGGTGACTGCCACAAAGTTGCTTGTCAACCTCTCCGAGCCCTCCCAAGCGGAGCGTACCGCCGCGCTTGACGTCGACGGCGTCGGTTTGCTGCGCGCAGAGCTGATGGCGATCGAGGCGCTGGACGGCATTCACCCCAAGCGACTCATCGAGGAACGGCGCGGGGAGGAGTTCGTAGAGCGTATGGCGGCCGCGCTCGACACCTTCGCCACGGCCTTTTCACCACGCCCGGTCACATACCGCACGATCGACTTCCGCACGAACGAGTTCCGTGGTCTGGACGGCGGAGAGCGCTTCGAGCCCCAGGAGGCCAACCCGATGATCGGCTATCGCGGCGCGCTGCGCTACACGCGCGAGCCGGAGGTGTTCGCGCTCGAGCTGCAAGCCGTCAGACGCGTGTGGGACGGAGGCCGCGAGAACTTCCACCTCATGCTCCCGTTCGTGCGTACCGTCGCGGAGCTTCGGCGCTGCCGGGAGCTGATCGCCCAGGCGGGTCTGCTCGACCGTCGCGGCTTCCAACTGTGGATCATGGCGGAGGTGCCCTCTGTGCTGTTCAACCTGGAGCGCTACGCACAGCTCGGGATCGCCGGCATCTCGGTTGGCTCGAACGACCTCACGCAACTGCTGCTCGGCGCCGACCGCGACTCCGAGCTGCTCGCCGACACGTTCGACGAGCGCGACCATGCGGTGATCGACTACCTCTCACAATTGATCCCCCGTGCCCGCTCGCTAGGCCTGCGCACCTCGATCTGCGGGCAGGCGCCGTCGGTTCACCCAGAGTACGCGGAGCTGCTTGTGCGGCTGGGAATCGACAGCGTATCGGTGAGCGTCGACGCGGTCGATCGCACGCGCCGGCTGATCGCCTCCGCCGAGCGCCGTCTGTTGCTCGAGGCTGCGCGTTCTCGGTAGACATCCGCTCCGCGACCGCTACCAAGTGGCTCACGCATTGGTCGTGGAGCCGGCTTCCGTTCTTCCGGCTTCCGTTCTTGGTTTCGCGGGCGTGGTCGTCAGCCGCGCAGCGCGCGGAGCGCGTTGAGGATCACCGCCACATCGATCGCCTCCTGGAATATGGCGCCCGCGACCGGCACGAGCAGGCCCGCCGCCGCCAGCCCCATCCCCACGCTGCTCAAGCCGATGCCCCACAGCACGCTCTCGCGAGCGATCCCCACCGTGCGGCGCCCGATCGCGATTGCGTCCGCCACGCGGTCGATGCGATCCACCGTGATCACCGCGTCGGCTGTCTCCGCGGACACGGTGGCGCCGGCGCCGCCCATCGCGATGCCCACGTCAGCCATCGCAAGCGCCGGGGCATCGTTGATGCCGTCGCCTACCATCACCACCGGCGCAAGTCGCGGGTTCTCCCTCATCGAGCGCACCACCTCCAGCTTGTCCTCGGGGCTCTGCCGCGCATATACGCGGTCCAGACCGAGCTCGCCCCCAACCGCGTTGGCGAGCTCGGTGCGGTCGCCGCTCACCATCGCGATGTGCTGGACGCCCACATCGCGCAGCCTGCGCACGAGATCGTGGGCGTCGGGGCGAATGTGGTCGCCCATCACGAGCATGCCGGCGAGCCGGTCGCCCACTCCCACGAGCACGGTGGCGGCCTCGCGCGCACGCCCACCGGGGAAGCCGCCCCAGTCGACGCTCAGGTCCGCGGCCGGTGGCGTGGGGTCGATCTCATGGGCGGCCAACCACGCGGCGCTGCCGACGCACACGCGACGCCCTTCCACGCTCCCCTCGATGCCCGCTCCGGGCGACTCGCGTACCCGCTCGGGGCGGGTCAGGGCGATCGCCTCGCTCGCGGCCTGACGTACTATCGCCGCGGCGAGCACGTGCGTGGAGAGCTGATCCACCGACGCCGTCAGTCGCAATAGCTCCTCGCGGGGCAGGCCGTCGAACGACACCACCCGCTCCACGGCGGGGACGCCGAGTGTGAGCGTGCCGGTCTTGTCGAGCAGCACCGTGCGCGCCTCGCCGAGTCGCTCGATCGCGACACCCCCCTTCACGATCACCCCCGCGCTCGCCGCGCGCGAGAGCCCCGCCACGAACGCGATCGGCGCGGCGAGAATCAGCGGGCAGGGAGTGGCGACGACAAGCACGGCAAGCGCCCTCACCGCGTCGCCGCTCACCAGCCAGGCGCCGCCGGCGATGGTGAGTGTGAGCGGTAGGAAATAGACGGCGTAACGGTCGGCCATGCGCACGAACGGCGCACGACGTCGCTCGGCTTCGCGCACCAGTCGCACGAGCGCCGCATACGCGCTGTCGGCAGCGCGCTGGGTGGCGGTGAGCTCGAACGCGTCGCCGGCGTTGGACGCGCCGCTGCGAATCAACTGCCCGCGCACGTAGCCGGCGGGCAGCGGCTCGCCGGTGAGGCTCGACTCGTCGATCGTCGCGCGCTCGTCGGCGAGCGCGCCGTCGGTGGGGATCACCTCGCCGGCGCGCACGAGCAGCACGTCGCCCACCTGCACCAGCTCGGCGTCGATCTCCTCCCAGCCGTCCCGCGTGTGCCGGCGGGCGGTGCGCGGCGCGCGCTCCACGAGCGCCGTGAGCTCTCGCCGGGCGCGGGCGGAGGCGAACACCTCGAGCGCATTGCCGCCCGCGAGCATCAGCGCGATCACCGCGCCAGCCAGATACTCGCCGAGGGCGAGCGCCCCGCCCATCGCGATCAACGCGATCGCGTCAACGCCGACGTCGCCCCGCAGCAGCGTCCGCGCCACCGACACGCAGAGCGGGACGAGCAGCAAGGCAACGAGCACCGCCCAGACGATGTCGGCGCCGCGCTGATGACCGAGGGCGACCAGCACGCCACCCGCCGCAAGCGCGGAAACGGCCGCGACCGCGACCGCCGTTGCAGACGGGAGCCGGCG
>DATBTP010000200.1:0-3904 GCA_036559185.1 Solirubrobacteraceae bacterium
GCCGCATCGGCATCGCTCCGGACATGCTGATGTGCCGCTCGGAGGGCCCGCTCTCGACGGAGATCCGCAAGAAGATCGCCCTGTTCGCGAGCTTGCCCGCCGACGCGATCGTTTCAGCGCGGGATGTGGACAACATCTACAAGGTGCCGCTCGTGTTTCGCGAGCAGGGGGTCGACGACTGCATCCTCGAGCACTTCGCGACGGATGCGCCCGAGCCGGAGCTCTCGAAATGGCGCCAGCCGATCGAGATGGCGGAACGGGCCGATCGCGCCGTTCGTATTGCCCTCGTGGGCAAGTATGTGCAACTCGAGGACGCCTACCTGTCGGTGTCCGAAGCTCTGCGCCACGCCGGAGCGTTGCAGGGCGCCAAGGTGAAGATAGATTGGGTCGACTCGGAGCTCCTGGATTCGAGCTCCCGCCCGCCCGCCCCCACCGACGCGCAGGATCCTCGCGACGCGCGCGAGTTGATCGAGAGCGCAGACGGGATACTAATCCCCGGCGGCTTCGGCGGTCGTGGGATCGAGGGCAAGATAGAAGCGGCGCGAATCGCCAGAGAGGGTCGCGTTCCTTACCTGGGCATCTGCTTGGGTATGCAGATCGCCGTCGCCGAGTTCGCCCGCCACGTCGCGGAGATGGAGGGCGCCAATTCCACCGAGTTCGACATCGAGACCCCCTATCCGGTGATCGACCTGCTGCCGGAGCAAAAGGAGGTGGCCGATCTCGGCGGAACGATGCGGCTCGGCGCGGACCCGATCAAGTTGCACGACGGCTCGAAGGCGAGGGAGATATACGGGGAGGCGGTTGTTTACGAGCGCCACCGCCACCGTTACGAGGTGAACAACCTGCTGCGCAAGCGCCTGCAGAGCGCGGGCCTGCGCATCTCGGGGACCTCCCCCGACGAGCGGTTGGTTGAGGTGGTGGAGCTCGAGGACCACCCGTTCTTCGTCGCTTCGCAGTTCCATCCCGAGTTCAAGTCGCGCCCGGAGCGACCCGCGCCGCTGTTCTGGAGTTTCATCGCCGCGGCGCTCGAGCACACCCAGGTGCGCGCCGACGGCGATGGCGCGCTAGCCGGCCGATCGTGAGCGCCGATATCTCCTCAGCTGAGGCCGTGGAGCGGCTCGGCGCATTGCACGTACGAGCGCTCTTCAGGGTCTCCGACGAGCGGTCGGCGCGGGCGGTGGCGGCCAAGATGGTGGACAGGGCTCACGAGATCGCGAACATGCCCGATTGGGAATGCGACGTGGACGTGAGCGTCGAATGGGTTGCGCCCGATGAGCCCGCGAGCCCTGTGGAGCTCGCCGCCGGTGAGGCTCGCCCGCGTCACGTCGATCGGTAGCGTTCCACGCCGATGTTGAAGCTTCGAAGAGCCACCGTCGTGGAGGCGCACCGCGCACGCGGCCCAGAGCAGAACCTCGTGGTGCTGCTGGCCGGCGGCGAGCGCCGTGAGGCGATCGCCGACGTGTCGCTGCTCGGGGCGAGCGTAGTGGGAGATGATTTGATCGTAAACGTGCAGGCGCGCGATCTCGGCTTGGGCTCGGGCGGTTTTGACATCGTGCACGTCAACCTAACCCGTGGTCTGGCCGCCGAGGGGACGCCTGGGGCGCACGTGATGAAGCTCAACTACACGAGTATGCAGCACGCGGTGAGCCCCGTCGAGAACGAGCAGGCGGGCGCTGGCGAGCAGCTCGACCTGCCGCTCAAGCGGCCGGTTGGCGTGCTCGCCCTGCACGGGCAGCTCGCGGCGGTGGCGTGGGCGTTCGCGCAGGTCTCACCAGAGGGCAGGCTCGGCTTCGTGCAGACGCCGGGCGGGGCGCTGGCGGGCGGGCACTCTCGCGTCGTGCGCGCGCTGCGCGAGCGAGGACTGCTGGCCGGCCACCTCACGGCGGGCTCCTCCTTCGGCGGCGGGGGCGAGGCTGTGAGCACCGCAGGCGCTCTGTACTACGGAATGCGCACGCTCGGCTGGGACGCGGCGGTGTGCGGGCCGGGCCCGGGGATCGTGGGTTCGAGCTCTCCGCTTGGCCACGGTGGGATGTATGCGCTTGATTCGGCTCATACCGCGCTTTCGCTCGGCGCGCCGACGTTGCTCGTGGCGCGCATGTCCTCGGCCGACGGCCGTCCACGCCATCGCGGGATCTCACACCACACGCTCACGGTGCTCGACCTGCTGCTCGAGCCGGTGACGGTGGCGCTGCCCGCGGGCATCCGCTCGCCGGTGGGCGCCGACTTGCGCGCGGGGCTTGGCTCGGTGTTCGCGGGTTCGACCCAGCGGGGCAGGCCGCGGTTGGAGCTCGAGGTAGATAGGCCCGCGCGCATGGCGCATCACGACTGGCGGCGAGCGCCCGTGGACATGCCCGGGTATCTGGCGAGCGGGCTGCCCGCCCAGACGATGGGTCGGGTGCTCATAGAAGACCCCTTGTTCTTCGGCGCGGCCCTGGCCGGCGGGAGCGTGCTCGCCGACTTATGCGGGCCCTCGGAGTCATGAAAAAAGCCACAAGTCTGCCTCTGGCGATCGAGCGCGTGAGAGTCGCGTTGCACAGGCAGGGAGCGCCGAGGTGTGAGGCGAACTTGGAGGCGTGGCTTACTCTCCCGTGCTGGCCGCCACCGACGGAGCACGCTTCGAGCGGCTGACACTCGACTTCCTGGCCTACCTGGAGCTCGAGCGCGGGCTTTCGCGCAACACGCTCGGCGCCTACCAATCCGACCTGGCGCAGCTCGGAGCTTTTCTGAGGCGTCGGGGCGTGTGTGCGCTCGAGGTAGAGCACGGCGACCTCGCGGCGTTCCTCGCGGAGCTCGCCGACGGCGGGGAGGATCGTCCGCCGGTGGCGGCGGCGACCCTACAGCGCAAGGCGGCGTGTTTGCGCTCCTTCTACCGCCACCTGCGGCGAGAGGGGCTGATCGACAGCGATCCCACGGCCGATCTCCGCGGGCCGCCAAAGACCAAGCGGTTGCCGAAGGTGCTTTCGCGCGAGCAGGTGGCGAAGCTGATCGAGCAACCGAAGGGCACCGAGCCGCTCCCGCTGCGCGATAGGGCGCTGCTCGAGGTGATGTACGCGTGCGGGCTGCGCGTGTCGGAGGCAATCGCGCTGGAGCTGGGGGACGTGGACCTAGAAGAGGGCATGCTGCGCGCGCGAGGGAAGGGCTCCAAGGAGCGCATGGTGCCGGTGGGTCGAGAGGCCGTGGCGGCGATAGGGGGATACATCGCGCGTGGGCGCCCACGGCTAGTGGGCGCGCGTGTCGAGAGCCGGGTGTTTGTCAACCATCGCGGATCGTCGCTCACGCGCCAGGGCCTCTACAAGATCATCCAGAATCACGCGCGCGCGGCGGGGCTCGAGCGACAGATGACCCCGCACACGCTGCGCCACACGTTCGCGACTCATTTGCTCGCGGGCGGTTGCGACCTGCGCTCGTTGCAGGAGATGCTCGGTCACGCTGATCTCGCGACCACGCAGATCTACACGCACCTCTCCTCGGAGCGGTTGAAGGAGGCGTACTTCGGGGCGCATCCCCGCGCGCACGCGCGCGCCGCCGGCGCCTGACCTCGACCGTGGTCAGCACGCGGGGGCGACGGGCCTCCCTATGCTTGGGCACGCATGCCGGAGCTTCCCGAGGTGGAGACGATCAGGCGCCAGCTGGCGCCGCTGGTGGAGGGTCGAAGGCTCGAGCGTGTGGAGATCCTCGACTGGCGCTGGTGCAGGCCGCTCGCGCCGGGCGAAATGGAGGATGCGCTGCGGGGACGCGAAGTGCGGCGGCTGGGGCGTAGGGGCAAGTATCTCGTGTGGAGCCTCAGCGATGACGTCCACCTCGCCCAGCATCTGCGCATGACCGGGACGGTGTTGTATGGACCCGACCCACTCCAGACACACGTGCGGGTGAGGATCGAGCTGGACGGGGGCGGGCCGCTCGC
>DATBTP010000201.1:0-2524 GCA_036559185.1 Solirubrobacteraceae bacterium
GGCGGCGGCAGGACGCGTTCCGGGGCCGGCTCGCCGACTTCCCTCTGGAAGCCCTCGAACTGCACCGGCGCGAAGCCGACCAGCGCCTTCGCCCCGCCTGCCTCGGCGTAGAAGGTGTGCGGCACGCCCTTGGGGCCGAAGCCGAACGAGCCGGCCTTCAAGGAGAGGCGGGTGTCAGCGACCCAGAACGTGACTTCGCCCTCGAGGACGTAGAACCACTCGTCCTCCTCGGGGTGGACGTGCCACGGCGAGCCGACGCCCGCGGGCACGAGGATCTCGGCTAGCCCGTACGCGCCGTCCGTGTCCTCCCGGCCGATCTTCAGCGTTTGCAGCATCCCGAGCAGCCAGAACGCCTCGCCCTCGTCCTCGGCTAGCGCGTACCCGGTCTCTGCTCGTCCTGGGGAGATGGTGGTCATCTCTCACTCCCTTTCCCCGGTGGGTGATATGATTAGCAACCGTCTATGAGACAACAGTTGCACAGCGAACTATCGCAAGGGGAACGATCCTTGTCAAGCCCCTCACCCGAGCGGCTGCGCGCCTGGCGCCTGTACTTCGAGAGCGCGCTCGCGCTGGTCGACGTGCTCGACACCGAGCTCCAACACCAGGCCAGCCTCCCGATGCGCTGGTACGACGTCCTCGTCCACCTCGAAGAATCGCCCGAAGGCCTCCCGATGAGCGAGCTCGCGGGACGGATCCTGCACAGCAAAAGCGGCTTCACCCGCCTCGTCGACCGGATGGAGGACGCCGGACTCGTCCGCCGCGTGCGCCCCGAGCATGACCGACGCACGATCCTCGTCGTGCTCACCGAGCAAGGCGCCGCCACGATGCAACACGCTCGCCGCTACCACCGAGACGGAATCGAACGCCACTTCTCCCAACACCTCACCGACAGTGAGATCAAAGTCCTGACCAGCGCGTTCGAAAAGATCAGCACACACGCCCGCCCGCTCCGCCCCGGCCGCATCCGCGGCTAGCCCACGGCCCAGCTCGCAAAAGGGCGATCGCGATAGAAACTGAGGCGACACTCTCGACCACGGGTCGTTTGACCGTCTCGGTCTTGATTCGTCGCGGGGTCTCATTTCCACGTTCGTTCGACAGGGGCGTGGTACGGTCGCCCCACGACGCGAATGCCGCTCGCGTGAGGGGCGGCGGAGGAGGTGATGCTTCGTGGCAACGGCCGGGCGCGATGACGTGAAGAGTCTGGGACTCGCCGAGGGCGAGCTGTGGCAGGAAGGGCCGCCGTACGAGGCCTTCAAGGAGCTGCGCTCCAAGTGCCCGGTGCACTGGAGCGAGCGCATCGAGCAGTACCCATCAGAGGCCGGGTTCTGGTCCGTGACGACCGCAGATGACGTGCACCAGGTGAGCCGCGACTGGCGGACCTACTCCTCGGCAATCGGCGGGGTGACCGTGTTCGCCGAGATCTTCCCGCTTGAGCTCGTGCAGGGGATGTTCATCGGCATGGACCCCCCCAGGCACGACAAGGTCAAGGCGCTCTTCCAGCGCGGCTTCACGCCGAAGCGAATCGCGGATCACGAGGATCGCATTCGGGCGATCGTGATCGACGTGCTCGACCGCGTGGAGGGTCGCGAGACGTGCGACCTGGTCGCCGACGTCGCTCAGCCGGTCGTCTCGCGCGTTATCCACAGCTTCATGGGCACGCCTCCCGAGGACGACGCGCTGTGGGCGCGCATCTCGAACGCGGCGCTCGCGCCCGACGACCCCGACATGGCGCCGGAGGGCATCGATGGCGTTCTCGAGAAGGACATCCCCGAGGTGTTTGCGCGCGTGCGCAAGATGATCGCCGAGCGCACGGAGAATCCGACCGACGATCTTACGAGCGTGCTGGTTCACGCGGAAGTGGATGGGGAGAAGCTCTCGGAGCTCGAGATCGTGATGGGCTTCTTCCTGCTGATCCTTGCAGGAAACGACTCGACGAAGGCGACCTACTGCTCGGGGATGCGTGCGCTGATGGAGAATCCTGAGCAGAAGCGCGAGCTCGTGGCGGACCCCACGCTGACCCCCGGGGCGGTGGAGGAGGCGCTGCGGATGTTTCCTGCCTTCAGCCACTTCCGCCGCACGGCGACCACTGACACCGAGCTCCACGGCCAGCACGTCAAAGAGGGCGACAAGGTGGTGATGTGGTACGTGTCCTCAAACCGCGACGAGTCGCGCTACCAGGACCCAGACCGCTTCGACATTCACCGCAACCCAGAGCACCAAGCGTTTGGAGCCGGCGGCCGCCACTTCTGTCTCGGCACCGCGCTCGCGCGCCTGGAGTTGCGGATCCTGATCGAAGAGACGCTCGAGCGCTACCCCGAGATCGAGCTTGACGGCACCCCAGTTGCCGCGGAGGCGCTGTTCGTCAACCAGCTGAAGACGCTTCCGGTCCAGCTCACGCCGTGATTCCCGGCGCAGCCGTGCGCCCGCTACTGCCCTCATGTATTCCGCCGGTTTCCGCCTCATGAGCCAGCGACGGCTGAGGTCGGGTTACGTCTCAGCGAATGCGTTGAGCGTCTCGAACTTA
>DATBTP010000202.1:0-30700 GCA_036559185.1 Solirubrobacteraceae bacterium
CCGGTTTGCACCGCGATGAGGCTCCCGAGGAGGCGGCCGACCCCAGCGACTATTCGACCGTGGCCGACGAGGAGTTCCTGCGGGCTCTCGCGCGCGAGCTCTCGACGCGTCTCCCCGGGTTGAACGAGGCGAGGCTCGCTGGCGGCTGGGCGGGCTTGTATCCGACGAGCGCCTCGGGCAACCCGCTGGTAGGCCCGCTGGCGGGTGAGGCGCCCGTGGTCGTCGCGTGTGGCGGCGGCGCCGGCATCCAGCTCTCACCCGTGCTCGGCGAGCTCGTCGCCGACTGGGTCATGCACGGTGAGCCGCGGACGATTGCCGCCGCGCGTGAGCTCGCGCCTCGTCTGTGAGCTCGCGTCCAGCCTGTGAGCTCGCGTCCAGCTCGTGAGCTTGCGCCCAGCTTGTGAGCTCGCGTCCCGCTACTAACAAGTTGCTGTAGGGGTTCAATCGGGGTTCAATCGCCGGAAGGGAGCGCGGCGAGGACGCGCCGCGCGAGCCGCCTATCGCCGGTGAGATCGAGCGCGGTGATGTTGCGCTCCGGCCCAAGCGCCATCGCCCAGGCGGTGGGGGGCCCCGCGATGGAGGCCCACGGCACGGCGGCGCCCGGCTCCACGAGCTCGATGTGACCGTCGTGGATGTCGAACAGCTGGCGCGTAGGCGCCTCGAAGTCTTCGATCAGGAGCTCCACCACGCCGTTGGGAAGGCTCGAGCCGTCGAGCAGTGTGGGTAGCTCCCGCAGTGTGGCCTGGATGTCGATCTCGCCGTCCGCCGCCTCCGCATTGGGAGGCGGTTCGGCCGAGGCACGGCGCGTGGCGCCTGCGATCCATCGTCGCCATCCGCGTGTGATCGCCATGAAGGTGGGTCGCCGGGACGCTTCGTAGGAGCTTCGCTCCGCGGCGGTCTCTTGTGCTTCCTCTCCCCCAAACACGCATGGCAGTCTAATGGAACAATCCCGAGAAGCGATTTTGCGCATTGATCGGAGATGTTCGAGCACTTCGACAACGCGGTTTCGTCTTTGATCGCCCGTCCGGTGGCCGGCTGGTGCGTTGGGTGTGTGCGAGCGAACGCCGCGCGGTAGCCTCGGACATCAGTGCCCCCTTCGGCTCACGATCCGCTGTCGGCGTTCAACTCACGCACACGCGAGTGGTTTGAAGCGTCATTCGAACGGCCCACGCCCGCGCAGGAGCAGGCCTGGCCGGCGATCGCCGGCGGCGAGCACGTGCTGCTGTCGGCGCCCACCGGCTCGGGTAAGACGCTCGCCGCGTTCCTGTGGGCGCTCGACCGCTTGAGCACCAACCCGCGCGAGGGCGATGGCGTGCGAGTCGTATACGTGTCGCCGCTGAAGGCGCTGTCGTATGACATCGAGCGCAACCTGCGCGCGCCCCTGAGGGGGATGGGAGCCAGCGTGAGCGTGGGAATCAGGACCGGCGACACCTCGCGGACCGAGCGGGCGGCGATGGCGCGCCGCCCGCCTGACATCCTCATCACGACACCCGAGTCGCTCTACCTGATCCTCGGTTCTCGCGCGCGCGAGATGTTGAACACGGTGGAGACGGTGATAGTGGACGAGATCCATGCGGTGGCCTCGGTGAAGCGCGGCGCCCACCTAGCGTTGACGCTCGAGCGCCTGGAGGAGCAGGCGCGAGCCGGGAACTCTGAGGCACGCCTCGAAGAGGGAGCCCTTGGGGGCAAGCCCTCTGGGCGGCGGGCGGCTGAGCGGGCGGGTCGCGGGGTGCAGCGCGTGGGGCTGTCGGCGACGCAGAACCCGCTCGAGGAGGTGGGTCGCTTTCTCGTTGGTCCCAAGCGGAATGTGAGGATCCTCGACGCGGGCGCACGCAAGCCGCTCGACCTCAAGATCCATGTGCCGGTGGAGTCGATGAGCGAACCGATACCCCTCGGGCTCGACCCGCTCGAGCCGGCGCCGGGCAGCGAGACCGATCGCCGATCGACGGGATCGCCGATGGGCCAGCGCAATTCGATCTGGCCGGCGATCTACCCCGAGCTGTTGCGACTCGTGCGCGAGCACCGCTCGACGATTGTGTTCGTGAACAACAGGCGCTCGGCCGAGCGGGTGGCGTTGCGGCTGAACGAGATGGCGGCCGCCGAAGCCGAGCGCGAGAAGGATGGGGATACGCCCGGTGCGCTCCTCGGCGCGGATGGGTCGCCGGCGCCGCGCGAGATCGCCCGGGCCCACCATGGCTCGCTCTCGCGGGAGGAGCGTACGCTCGTGGAGGAGCGGCTGAAGGCGGGCGAGCTGCCGTGCCTGGTGGCGACCTCCTCACTGGAGCTCGGCATCGATATGGGCGCCGTGGACTTGGTGCTTCAGGTGGAGTCGCCGAAGTCGGTGGCGCGTGGATTGCAGCGCATAGGCCGCGCCGGCCACGGCGTGGGAGACGTGAGCAAGGGGCGCATCTTCCCGAAGTTCCGCGGCGATCTGCTCGAGTGCGCGGTGGTTTGCAGGCGCATGCGCGAAGGGGCGATCGAGGCGACCGTGGTGCCGCGCAACGCGCTCGACGTGCTCGCGCAGCAGATCGTCGCGATCGCCGCCTCGGCCGAGGACCTCGCACCGGAGGGGAGCGTGTCGGTCGACGATCTGTATGCGCTCATAACGCGTACCCACTCTTACGCGGAGCTTCCGCGGACGCTCTTCGAGAACGTGCTTGACATGCTCGACGGCCGCTACCCGTCCAGCGAGTTCGGCGAGCTGAGGGCGCGCATCGTGTGGGACCGCGTGGCGGGGAGCATCCGCGCGCGCAAGGGCGCCCGGCAGCTGGCGATCGCCAACGCCGGAACGATCCCCGATCGCGGTTTGTACGCGGTGACGCTGCCCGATGGCCGGCGCGTGGGGGAGCTCGACGAGGAGATGGTGTACGAGGCCCGCCCCGGCCAGGTGTTCCTGCTCGGCGCGTCCTCTTGGCGCATCCAGGAGATCGGCAGGGACCGCGTGATCGTTACCCCCGCGCCGGGTGTGCCGGGCGCCGTGCCGTTCTGGAAGGGCGACGGGGTGGGCCGCCCCAAGGAGCTGGGGGCGGCGATCGGCGCGTTCGCGCGCTGGGCGGTGGACCAGGACGAGGGAGTGCTCGTGCGCGACTACGACCTAGACGAGCGCTCGGCGCGCAACCTGCTCGAGTACCTGCGCGAGCAGTTGCGGGCGACGCGGGTGCTCCCCAGCGATCGCACGATCGTACTCGAGCGCTTTCGCGACGAGATCGGCGACTGGCGGCTGTGCGTTCTCTCGCCGTATGGCGGTCGCGTGCACGCCGCGTGGGGACTAGCTATCTCGGCGCGCATCCGTGAGCGCTACGGCATCGACGGCGAGGCGCTGTGGTCGGACGACGGGATCGTCGTGAGGCTGCCCGATGTCGACCTCGACGAGGGCGCGGGGGATGACCGCGAACGAGCGTGGGAGTCCGGGGTGGAGCCCCGCGGCGCCACGGGCGCCGACTCCCACGCCGAGCTTGTGGCGCTCGACGCCGAGGAGGTGGAGGCGGTTATCGTCGCCGAGCTGGGCGGCTCGGCGCTGTTCGGGGCGCGTTTCCGCGAGAACGCGGGGCGGGCGCTGTTGATCCCGCGCGCCTACCCGGGCCGGCGCACGCCATTGTGGCAGCAGCGGTTGAAGGCTCAAGGGTTGTTGGAGGTCGCGCGACGCTACCCCGACTTCCCGATCGTGCTCGAGACCTACCGCGAGTGCCTGCAAGACGTTCTCGACGTCCCGGGCTTGAAGGAGCTGCTGCGAGGGCTCGCCACGCGCGAGCTCTCGCTGGTGGAGGTGGAGACCCGCTGTGCCTCGCCGTTTGCGGGGTCGCTGCTGTTCGACTACGTGGCGACCTACATGTACGAGGGCGACACGCCGAGCGCGGAGCGGCGCTCTGCGGCGCTCTCGCTCGACCGCGAGCTGCTGCGCGAGCTGCTCGGGCAGGAGGAGCTGCGCGAGCTGATCGACCCGGAGGCGCTCGCGCGGGTGGAAGACGATCTGCAACTTCGCTCGATCCGCAGGCGGGCAACGAGCGCCGACGCGCTGTGCGACGTATTGCGCGCGCTGGGCGATCTGCGCCCTGAGGAGGTCTCGGGGCGCGTGCTCGAAGGGTTGGACGGCGATGCGATGCTCGCGGCGCTCGAGCGCGAGCGGAGGGTGGCGCGTGTTCGTATCGCCGGTGAGGAGCGGCTGATCGCAGCCGACGACGCCGGGCTCTACCGCGACGCGCTGGGCGTGCCTTCGCCGGGCGGGCTGCCCGGGGCCTTCCTCGCCGAGGTGCCCGACGCGCTGGCAAAGCTCGCCGCCCGCTGGGCGAGCACCCACGGTCCCTTCACCACCGCGGAGCTGCGCGCGCGCTACGGCGTCGACATGTCCTCGGTACTGCGCGAGCTGGAGCGCGACGGCGTGCTCGCGCGGGGGGAGCTTCGTCCCAACCCGATAACACGGGACATGCCCTCTCCGGGGGCATCCTCCTCGCTCTCGCCTACTCCCCTCCCTCACACGCCCCCTCCGGGGGCATCCCCCTCGCGGCCCGGCGAGGGGGACAGGCAAGAGTGGTGCGATGTCGAGGTGCTGCGCCGCCTGCGCCGCGCCACGCTCGCGTCGCTGCGCAAGGAGATCGAGCCGGTGGACGAGCGCGCGCTCACGGCGTTCATGCCCTCCTGGCAGGGCGTCGGCCGCTGGCGCGCCGGCTCGGGGCGGCGCGACGGGGTAGAGCGCCTGCGCGAGGTGCTGATCCCGCTCCAGGGTCTGGCGCTCCCGGCGTCGGTGTGGGAGCGTGACGTGCTGCCGGCCCGCACCGGCTCCTACTCGCGGACGTGGCTCGACAGCCTGTGCGCGAGCGGCGAGATCGTGTGGGTGGGCGCCGGCTCGCTCGGCCGTGACTCCGGCCGCGTCGCGCTCTACTTCCGTGAGGACGCTCGCCTGCTGGGCCCTCCCGCGAGCACGCGCGGCGAGCCGCCGGGAGAGCGCGAGCACGCGCTGCTGCGCGAGCGCCTGAGCGCGGCGCCGTGCTTCTTCACCGACCTGCTCGCGGAGCTCGAGCTGTCTGCGCCGTTGCTCACGCATGCGCTGTGGGATCTGGTGTGGGCCGGCGAGGTCACCAACGACGCTTGGGCGCCTCTGCGGGCGCCGCGCCTAACGCTTGCTGTCCCCAGCATCGCGACGGCCCGTTCCCGCGGCGCCGGATCGCTCCGGGGCAGGCGCGCCGGCGGCCCTTCGCTTCGCGGAGGGCGGCTGGGGGCAAGCGCGCAGGTGCAAGGACGGTGGTCGCTCACCGACTCGATCTTCGCTTTTGGGGCGGGTGTCGCCGCCCGCGCCGGTGGCACGGCCGCGGGCACCGGGGATGCTTTGGGTGGCGCCTCGAGGGTTGACGATTCCCGTCCGCGCCTCCGTGCGCTCGCTGAGCTGTTGCTGGAGCGCTACGGCGTGCTCACCAGAGAGCAGGTGCTCGCGGAGGGCATAGCGGGTGGCTTCTCAGCGCTCTACGGGGCGCTCGCCGAACTGGAGACGCTTGGCGTGTGCCGGCGCGGCTATTTCGTGGAGGGCCTCGGAGGCGCCCAGTTCGCACTTCCCGGAGCGGTGGAGCGGCTACGCTCCGGTCGTTCCGACAAAGAGCACTCCACGACGGTGCTCGCGGCGGTCGATCCTTCCCAACCCTACGGCGCCACGCTCCCTTGGCCGCGGCGGGAGGGGCATACGCGCCGACCCGCTCGCGTGGCGGGCGCGTATGTGGTGTTTGTCGACTGCGCGCCCCTGCTCTACCTCGAGCGCGGTGGGCGCGGGATCCTCACGCTAGACGACGGCTCGCCGGCCGTAGCCCTGCGAGCGTTGGCTGAGGCCGTGCGCGCGGGGCAGCTGGATGCTGTGGCGCTCGAGCGGGTCGACGGCGAACCCGCGATCGGCTCGAAGCTCGAGCCGCTGCTGGTCGATCTCGGTTTTCGTCAGGGTCCGCGAAAGCTCACGCTGCGCGCTTGAACCGCTCCAGCTTCTCGAATAAGATCGAGTACGGAGAACGTGATGCGATCGAATGGACGGATCGGGATCGAGTTGGGCTTGACGCTGTCAAGACTTCGACGGCGCTCGCCCGGTGTCGCCCGGTGGCCGAGTGAGAAACATTCGGACCGATTGGCCGATTCAAGCCTTGCCAATAGTTCAGCCCTGAAATACCGTGGCCCACGATGGGGATGAAGGCAAAAGGAGGAGAGGTTCGACCGGCGTCACCGCACGCCGGAGCGCCCGTTGCCGAGTGCTTGGAGCCGGAATGCTCGGACGGTAGCGGCGCGGGGCTGGATCTCGACGATGCGGCCGGCGATTCGAGCGCCGAGGTGACGCCACTCTACAAACGCCTCCCCCACGGCCCGCACGGGCTCGGTCGCGAAGCTGTGGCGCGCCATCAGCGAGCGCGCCTCTACGGTGGCATGGTCGAGTCGGTGTACCAGCGCGGCTACGCCGCCACGAGCGTAGCCCACGTGATCGCGCTCGCGGGCGTCTCCCGCCGCGCCTTCTACGAGCAGTTCACCAACAAGGAAGACTGCTTCCTCTCGACTTACGACGCGCTCGTAACGGCCTCGCGTAAGCGCGTGCTGAGGGCATGGTTGTCTGAGCGCGGCTGGGCCAACCGCCTCTATGCGGCCTGTCGCGTGTTCCTCGAGGGGATCGCCTCGGACCCACGCGGCGCCAACATGGTGCTGGTCGAGTCGCTCGGCATCGGGCCGCGCGGCCACGAGCGCCTGCAACTCACCACCACCGCCTTCGAGCGTGTGGTCGCCACCGGCTTCAGCCTCACGCCCGACGGCATCGCTCTGCCTCCGCTCGCGCCGCGAGCAATCGTCGGCGGCGTGCGCTACGTGGTGGTAAGGCGCCTGCGCGAAGGTCGCGAGGCCGAGCTCGTAGGGCTCACCGACGAACTGCTCGACTGGGTCAGCTCCTACCGTTCCTCGGTGGTCTCGCGTCTGCGCACGCTCGGGTCCGCCAGGCCGTCGCGGCTGGTGGTCAAACGGGCACGCTTCCTCACCCGCGAAGACCGTCGATCCTGCGTGATGGACGCGATGGTGCAGCTCGCGCTCGACGAGGGCTACACCAACATCACCGACGCGGAGATCGCGCGCGCCGCCTCCGTTTCCACCGAAGCCTTCCACCGGGAGTTCCCCAACAAGCAGGAGTGCCTGCTCGCGGTGGTGGACGAGTTCGCCGCGGAAGCCCACGACGCCGTGTTGCGCGCCACCCGCAACGACGTGGAGTGGCCTGAAGCCGTGCACAAAGGAGTGGAGGCGTTGATTGGCTACTGCGCGGCCCACCCGGGCCTCGTGAAGCTGTCCTTCGTCGACGTCTTTGACGCCGGCGATGGCATGGTGGAGCGGATGAGCGGTCTGCTCGACGGGTTCATCAAGGTGATGACCAAGCACATACCCGAGCCGCAGCGCGCGCCCGCCGTCGCCGGCGAGGCGATCATGGGCGCGGTGTGGGCGATCCTCGCGAGCTACGCCCCACACGATCGCCTGCGCTACCTGCCCTGCCTCGTCGATCACCTGAGCTTCCTCATCCTCGCCCCCTACATCGGCCCGCGGGCGGCGGTGGAGGCGATCGAGGCATCGGGCTCCAAGCGCAGGCAGCTCGCCGCGTCCTAGGAACGTTCCGAGGCGCCGCGCGTCTCCTTGGGCGCGCGGCGGCGCCTATATCCTGGATCGAAGTGGCTACCGACGAAGCCATCCGCGTCGGCTCGCGCCCCCGGCGGGTTGGACACAAGGGCGCGGCGCACCTCGCGCAGGGCAATACGCTCGCGAGCTTCGACGCGGCGCTTGCCCATGACGTCGACATGGTCGAGTTCGACGTCCTCAGCGAGAGACCCGACGGGAGTGGCGCCCTGCTCGTTGCGCACGACTACGAGGACATGCGCTCGCGTACACCGCTCACGCTCGAGGAGGCGCTCGAGCACCTGGCCGGGGAGCCGTTCGCGCATATCGACATCGACCTCGACGTGAAGCTCCCCGGGTATGAGCTTCAGGTGGTGGACGCCCTGCGCGCCGCCGGACTCACACCAAGGACGCTCCTCAGCGGCATGTACCCCTCCTCGCTCGCGCGCGTGCGCGCGGCCGAGCCAACGCTGCGGCTCGGCTGGTCGGTGCCGCGCGTGAGACGCGATTACACGAGCGACCTGCTCACCGCGATTCCCGCGCTCGCGATGCTCAGTGGCTACCGGGCGATGCTCCCGCGCCGCGCCGGCGCGGCTCTCGCCGCGAGAGAGGTGGACGCGATCATGGCTCACTGGCGGGTCGTAACCCCAGCGCTCGTCCGCGCTGTCGAGCGGGAGGGGGGCGAGCTCTACGTCTGGACGGTCGACGACGCCGAGCGCATCGCAAAGCTCACCCAGCTCGGTGTCGGCGGCATCATCACCAACGATCCCCGTCTGTTCGCCGACACCCTCAGGTGAGCTTGCAAGTAGCGGCGCTATACCCACGCGGGTCGGCGCTGGCCTGGCTCTTGTGTCCCGCCGTGGTGAGCTTCGTGGCGGTCTGAAGCACGGTGGCGCCCCTGCGCCACTGGAAGGTGACGTAGCCGCGCAGGGTGAACGAGGTGCCGGCGAGCGGCGCGAGTTCCACGCTGAACCCTCCCTGGCGCGCCACCGAAGCGGAGCCGAGCTTGAGCTCCCCCGAGTCGCCGCCCTTGCTCATATAGATCCACTTCTTGGTAGAGGGATCCTGGTATTGCACCCTCACGCGCATATACATCGTGTCCTTCGAGCGCCGATCGCCCGGCATCGACCCGCGGATGCCGATCGTGTGGGGCTGGTCCTTCGGGCTGCACACATCCACGGTCGCCCACAGTTCGCGCGAGCTCACAAGCGTGTGCGCCGCCGCGGGCGCGATCGCCGCGGCGAGCAACACCGGCGCGATCGACCTGATTGGATCCATGCTTTGAAGATAGCGCCGCTAGCGTGAGTGGCAGGCGGTATCTCTCTGGCGAGCGCCTCGCACACGTTCACCGCCAGCATCCAGCTGTGATATCTCCTGTGCATGACGGCGGTGAGCGACACCCAGATCGTGCAACTGCTCGGGCGCGTGCCCGTCTTCTCTACGCTCGAGCTAGAGGATCTTGAGCGCATCAGCAGGCTCGCGGTCCCACGCGCCTTCGAGCCGGGCCAGATCGTGTTCCGCGAAGGCGACGCCTCCGACACTTGCTACATCGTGCGCACCGGCCGCGCGCGCGCGGTGCGCGAGCACCCCGACGGACGCACCATCACGCTGGCTACCTTCGGACCCGGCGACATCTTCGGGGAGCTCGCCATGTTCGAGGACGAGCTACGCTCCGCCACGGTCGAGGCGGTCCAACCCACCGAGGCGGTGGCCGTGCTTGGACCGGACATGCGCCGGCTCATGGTCGAGCATCCCGAGATCTCCATCCGGCTCGTCGTGGCTCTCGGACGGCGGCTGCGCGAAACCAACGATCGTCTCGCAAAACAGTCCTTTCAAACGGTGCAATCGCGCGTGGCGGTGGTGCTGCGCGAGCTCGTCGCCCAAGCCGTCGCCGCCGGCGCCCCTTCGCGCGAGGTGCTGGTGCGCGCTACCCAAGCCGACCTCGCCAAGCTGGCCGGCTCTTCGCGCGAGTCGGCCTCGCGCTTCTTGGCGGTGCTGGAGCGGGCCGGCGTGATCTCTCAAGGTAGGGGGCGTCTGGTAGTCCACGACCCCGCCGCCCTCGACGGGTATGTCTTCTAAGAAGAAGACCTCCCGGGCGCGCGAGGACCGCGCGCGGGCGCGCAAGGATGGGGGCGGGCGAGCGAGCGAGAACCGCGAGGTGTCCGCCGGCGGCGTCGTCGTCAACGACGGGGAAGTGCTAGTGATCGTTCCATCCAGGCCCGCCGCCGACGGATCGTTCGCGCTGGCACTCCCAAAGGGCCATCTCGACGAGGGTGAGACCGCGGCGCAGGCCGCCGCCCGCGAGGTGCGCGAGGAGACAGGCGTCACCGCCGAGCTCGTGGGCGAACTGGGGGAGGTGCGCTATTGGTATGTGCGCGACCGCCGTAGGGTCGCCAAGAGCGTCTATTTCTTCCTCTTCCGCTACGTGAGCGGCAATCTGGAGGATCACGACGACGAGGTTCTGGAAGCCCGCTGGATCGGGCTCGCCGATGCCCGGGAGGCACTCACTTATCCGGGAGAGCGCGACATGGTGGCGCGCGCGCTCGCCATCGGAGAGCAAGACCGATAGCCTGCTCGGTCGTGCAGGTCCTCAATTTCTACTCCACCATCTTCGCCGACGAGCTGAAGAAGGGTCGCAAGACCGCCACCATCAGGCTCGGCGACAAGTCGAGCAAGTACCGCAAGAATCAGGCGGTGCTCGTTACGATCGGCTATCAGTACTCGCCGCGCGAGCGCATCTTCGAAGCGGTCATCGACCAGGTCGAGGTAATGAAGGTGGAGGAGCTCTCGCCCCGCGACATCAAGCACGACAACCCCGAGTTCCGCCGCCACGAGGAGCTCGTGAGCTTCCTCGAACAGATCTACGGTCGCGAGGTGTCGATGCGGGACACGGTCACCGTGGTGCGTTTCTCGCAGATTCTCGACAAGCCGACGGCGATGACCGAAGCGATGAAGGGATTCGGCGGCGCGCAGAACTGAGGGCGTTAGGTCGCGGGCGCCTCGCTTGGGCGTCGGTCCTTCACGCCTGGAAGGATGGTGGGTGGCGGGGTTCGCGGTTGGGTTTGCGCGCGAGCGGCGCGTGTTTGCGGCCTCCGGCGGAGCAATGGGAAACCGGCCTCCGGCGGAGCAATGGGAAACAGGGGGTGAAAAAGGCGCGTGGGAGGCGGAGGATTAACGGCGGCCTTCTGGCCCCCGCTCGGACATCGTCGGCTCCTCCCCCCGGTGTCGGCGATGTTCGTGTGGGTTTCCATTGCCTGGCTTACGATGTCAACGATGCGACAACTTCCCCGCTCCAAGCTGTCCGGCGAGATGGTCGAGCGCGTGGGGACGGCGCGCGGCCACGTCACCGAGATACAGCGCGCGCGAATGGTCGCGGCGATGATCGACGTCGTGTCCGAGCGCACCCGCGCCAACGCCACCGTTGCGCATGTAGTGGCGCGTTCGGGGGTGTCGCGCCGCACTTTCTACGAAGTGTTCGACGACTTCGAGGACTGCTTCCTAGCGGCGCTCGACCAATCGAGCGCGCGGGCGGCGGAGTATATGCTCGGCGACTACGACCCCGCGGCGCGTTGGCGTGTGAGGATCAGGGTGGCGCTCGTGGGGTTGCTCGAATTCTTCGACGACGAGCCGGCGATGGGACGTCTGTGCGTCGTCGAGACGCTCGGCGCGGGACGCAGGGTGCACGAGCGTCGCATGCGCATCGTCGACGCGATCACCGCGGTGGTCGACGAAGGGCGCGCGGAAGCCAAGGCATCCAACTCGCTGCCGCCGCTCACGGCCGAGGGCGTGGTGGGGGGCGCCCTGTCGGTGCTCCACGCTCGCCTGCTCAACCATCCGCCGCGCGGGGTTCCCGATGAGAACGCGTCGCTGCTCGAGTTGATCGGACCCCTCATGGGGATGATCGTGCTCCCCTACCTCGGCCCCGCGGCTGCACAGAAGGAGAGCGCGGCGCCAGTCCCCGAGCGTCGAACGCGCGAGCGCACGACCAGCAAGGATCCCTTGCGCAATCTGGAGATGCGCCTCACCTACCGCACCGTGCGCGTGCTGCTGGCGATCGCGCAAGCTCCGGGCAAGTCCAACCGCGAGGTGGGCGCCGCCGCCGGTATCGACGACCAGGGGCAGATTTCAAAGCTCTTGAGCCGCCTCGAGCGCCTGGGATTGATCGAGAACGCTGGCACTAGCCAGGTGCGCGGGGCCCCCAATGCCTGGACGCTTACCGACAGGGGCTCCGAGCTCGAGCGGCTCGTCGACGGGCAGGCGCCGGTGGGCGCCGCTTCCTGACACGGCCCATCCTCGGATCTTGTATATATTGATCGTGTCGTTGGCACTCTAGATACGAGAGTGCCAACCGGACGGCCGCCGATCCCCGCGCGTTGCCGTCCGATTGTGAAGCAATCTCTAAACGGAGGTTTTCAAGCATGAAACTCAAGCCCCTGGGCGATCGTCTGATCGTGCGGGCCATCGAAGAGGAGGAGACCACCGCAAGCGGTCTCGTCCTGCCCGACACCGCCAAGGAGAAGCCGCAGAAGGGCAAGGTCCTGGCTGTCGGCGACGGCAAGCTCGACGACGACGGCAAACGCGTCCCGCTCGATGTGGCGGAGGGCGACGAGGTCCTCTACAGCAAGTACGGCGGAACCGAGATCAAGGTCGACGGGGAGGATCTGCTCGTGCTGCGCGAGTCCGACGTCCTCGCCAAGGTCGCATAAGGAGATCTGAGGAATATGGCTCATAAGGAACTCAAGTACAGCTCCGAGGCGCGTAAGTCTCTGGAGGCCGGCGTCGACGCTGTCGCCAACGCCGTGAAGGTCACGCTCGGCCCGAAGGGTCGGTACGTGGTGCTCGACAAGAAGTTCGGCGCTCCCACCATCACCAACGACGGTGTCACGATCGCCCGTGAGATCGAGGTGGAGGACGTCTTCGAGAACCAGGGCGCACAGCTCGTGCGCGAGGTGGCGACCGCCACCAACGACGTGGCCGGCGATGGCACCACCACCGCCACCGTGCTCGCCCAGGCGATCGTTCGCCAGGGTCTGAAGAACGTGGCCGCCGGAGCCAACCCGCTGGCGCTCAAGCGCGGCATCGAGAAGGCTGTCGACCAGGTTGTCGCCAACATCGCCTCGCAGTCAAAGGAGGTGTCCGGCAAGGATCAGATCGCCCGTGTCGCCACCATCTCCGCCGGCGACGAGGAGATCGGCGACGTGATTGCCGACGCCATCGAGAAGGTGGGCAAGGACGGCGTGGTGAACGTCGAGGAGGGCCAAACGTTCGGCATGGACCTCGAGTTCACCGAGGGCATGCAGTTCGACAAGGGCTACATCTCGCCCTACATGGTCACCGACCAGGACCGTATGGAGGCCACCCTCGAGGACCCCTACATCCTGATCGCCAATCAGAAGATCGGCTCCGTGCGCGACGTGCTGCCGGTGCTGGAGCAGGTCATCCAGAGCGGCAAGCCGCTGCTCATCATCGCCGAGGACGTCGAGGGCGAGTCGCTCGCGACCCTGGTCGTGAACAAGCTGCGCGGCACCTTCACCGGTGTTGCGGTCAAGGCGCCGGGCTTCGGCGATCGCCGCAAGCGCATGCTCGAGGACATCGCGATCCTCACGGGCGGCGAGGTGATCACCGAGGAGATGGGCCTCAAGCTCGAGAACACCCAGGTGTCTCAGCTCGGGCACGCCCGTAGGGTGGTGGTGGGCAAGGACAACACCACGATCGTCGACGGCGCCGGCGATGCGGATGCCATCAAGGGCCGCATCAACCAGATCAAGGCCGAAGTCGAGAACACCGACTCGGACTTCGACCGCGAGAAGCTGCAGGAGCGCTTGGCAAAGCTCTCCGGCGGTGTGGCGGTTGTGAAGGTCGGAGCGGCCACCGAGACGGAGATGAAGGAGAAGAAGCACCGCGTCGAGGACGCGCTGCAAGCAACTCGAGCGGCGCTCGAGGAGGGCATCGTGCCCGGTGGTGGCGTGGCGCTGTTGCAGGCGTCGGCGTCGGTGTCGCTCGACGACCTGGAGGACGACGCCGCCACAGGAGCGCGCATCGTGTTGCGGGCGCTCGAGGAGCCGCTGCGTCAGATCGCCGAGAACGCGGGCCTGGAGGGTTCGGTCGTCGTAAACGACGTGCGCAAGGCGAAGGCCGGAGAAGGGCTGAACGCCGCCACCAACGAGATCGTCGATCTCGTTGCCGCCGGTGTCATCGACCCGGCGATGGTCACGCGTTCCGCGCTCCAAAACGCGGCGTCGATCGCCAAGAACATCCTCACCACCGAGGCCATCGTGGCCGAGGTGCCCGAGAAGGAAGGCGGCGGCATGCCGGGCGGTATGCCCGACATGAGCGGCATGATGTAGCCATACGGCTCACGGCGGGCGCGGCGCTTCAGCCGCGCCCGCGGACGGTCGATAGGTGTGTAGAGGGCCCGGCAGGATGCTGGGCCCTCCGTTTGCGCGGGTTGTGCGATTCCCGCCCCTCGCCGGCACGGGAGCGACGGGAGGACGTGGGTTATTCCACGGCAGACACCGGTCGCGGGCCGTGGCCCACGTACTTCGCGGTCGGTCGGATGAGCTTGGCCTCGCGCTTCTGCTCGAGTATGTGCGCCGACCAGCCCGCCACGCGCGCGCACGTGAACATCGGCGTGAACAGGTCGGCGGGCACTTCCGCGAGGTCGAGGATGACCGCCGACCAGAACTCGACGTTGGTGGCGAGCACCCGATCGGGCTTGCGTGCCGTGAGCTCGGCCAGCGCCGCCTTCTCGAGCGCCTGAGCGGCCTCGAAACGGGGGGAGCCGAGTTCGCGACAGGTGCGCCGCAGCACGCGCGCGCGGGGATCTTCGGCGCGGTAGACCCTGTGGCCGAAGCCCATCAGCCGCTCGCCGCGGTCGAGCGCGTCCTTCACCCATGCGTCGGCGTCGCCGGTGCGTTCCACTTCGTCGAGCATCTTCAGCACGCGCGAGGGTGCGCCGCCGTGGAGCGGCCCCGAGAGGGCGCCCACGGCCGCCGACAGCGCGGCGGCGCAGTCGGCGCCGGTGGAAGCGACCACGCGCGCGGTGAATGTGGAGGCGTTCATGCCGTGCTCGGCCGCGGAGATCCAGTAGGCGTCGATCGCCTTGGCGTGGTCGGGGTTTACCTCTCCGCGCCAGCGAATGAGAAAGCGCTCGGGGATCGAGCGGCCCTCGTCGACCTCCGACTGCGGAACGGGCGGTTGGCCGGCGTCGCGGGCCGATTGCGCCACGAAGGAGAGCGCCATCACCGATGCCCTCGCGAGGTTGTCGCGGGCCTGCTCCTCTGAGATGTCTATGAGGGCGCTGAAGCCCCACTCAGGAGCTAGCATCGCGAGCGCCGACTGCACGTCCACGCGATGGTCGCCCGAGCGCACGGTGAGCATGTGCGGTTCGGCCGGTGGCAGGCCGGGCTTGAAACGGCCGTCCACCAGCAGGCCCCACACTTGCTCGTAGGGGACCGTGCCGACCAGCTCCTCGATGTCTACGCCGCGGTAGCGCAGCGACCCGCCGGCCCTGTCTGGCTCGGCGATCTCGGTGGCGAAGGCGACGACGCCCTCGAGACCCGACTGGACTTCGCTCGAAGGAGGTGAAACGGGAGGTGAGACGGGAGGCGACTGTGTCGTGACCTCGCTCATGGGCACTCGCTTTCAGGCTTGGATTACCGGTTGAGAGCCGATCCCGCTGGATTGCACCGACATCGACCCGGCTGCCTTGTGGGCAGGCGCATATCGTCGCAGGAATCGCCACGGTAGGCTCCGCTGCACACCAAGGAGGAGGAGCGCCGTGACCGACAGCGACCTGATGTTCCGCCCCGCGACCGAGCTCGCCTCGATGGTGCGCTCGGGAGATGTGTCATCGCGCGAGCTGGTGGAGATCTCGCTTGCGCGCATCGAGGAGCTCAACCCGAAGCTGAACGCCTTCGTGGAGATCGACGGCGAGCGCGCGCTCGCGAGCGCCGCCGCGATCGAGGCGGGCGACGAGCGCCCGTTCGCGGGAGTGCCGATCGCGATCAAGAACAACCGACCGGTGGAGGGCTTGAAGGCGACGATCGGATGCTCCTTGCTGGCAAATCACGTGGCCTCGCACGACTGCAACATCGCGCGCCGTTGCAAGGACGCGGGCTTTGTGATCGTGGGCACCACCACGCTGCCCGAGTACGGCATCCTGCCCGTGAGCGAGGCGCGTCTGTTCGGGCCCACGCGCAACCCCTGGGATCTCGACCGGACCCCCGGCGGCTCCTCCGGCGGGGCGGCGGCGGCAGTGGCCTCGGGCATGGTGCCGGTCGCCCACGGCAACGACGGCGGCGGCTCGATTCGCATCCCCGCGGCGTGCTGCGGCTTGGTGGGGCTCAAGCCGGCGCGCGGGCGCATATCGGCGGCCCCCGAACGCGGGGAGGCGCCGCTCGACATCGACGGCGTGTTGACCCGCACGGTGGCCGACACGGCGGCGATCCTGGATGTGCTCGCGGGCTATGAGCTGGGCGACGCGACATGGGCGCCGCTCCCATCCGAGCCGTTCGCGATGTCGGCCGCACGGACGCCCGGGAAGCTGAGGATTGTCGCTACGACGCTCCCGCCGGTGGCCGACGCGGTCGTGGATCCGGTGTGTGCGCAAGCGGTGGCGGATGCGGCCGACCTGTTGCGCTCCCTCGGCCATGAGGTCGAGGAGGTCGATCCCCCTTGGCGGATCGAGGGCCTCTCGGAGCTGTTCGGCGCGGTCTTCTCGATCCATATCGCGCTTCAAATCGTCTACTCCGGGATGGTTGCTGGACGTGAGCCGACGGCCGATGACATGGAGCCGATGAGCTGGGCGATCCACCAGATGACCCAAAACCTCAACTCCGTGCAGGGCTTCGCGCTCGAAATCCAGCTACAGGCGCTCACCCGGCAGCTCGTCGCCTTCCTTGACCCCTACGACGCGCTGCTCACGCCGGCGCTCGCCGAGCGACCCCTGCCGATCGGCACGCTCGACACCGCCGCCCCCGACCCGATGTCCACGTTCACCCGCTCGGGGCTGTTCACGCCGTTCACGCCCGTCTTCAACGCGAGCGGTCAGCCCGGCATCTCGCTGCCGCTGTATGAGGGCGAGGACGGTCTGCCGCTCGGCGTCCAGCTCGTGGGCCGCCCCGCCGGCGAGGGCGCGCTGCTCGCGCTCGCCTCGCAGGTCGAGGCAGCCGCGCCATGGGCGGATCGCCGGGCGCCGGTGTCTTAAAACAAAACGACCCGCCAGGAGGCGGGTCGCGGTGACCGGGGAGCAACCCCGGAACGGGCTGATACCGACGACAGTACATGGTGACAGCGAGGTTTATGCAGGCGGGTTGCTCGACGGTGGCCGCGAGAGGTGCGGCGGTGGCAAGCCGTCAACGCACTGATCCTTGCGTCTGCTCTCGTGTTCAGCCACCAGTCGAGACAATCCTTGGCGGAAGGCGGGAGAATCGAACTCTATCCGGAGCGACCCGGACTCACGGGTATCAGCCCGCTCGTGGTGCCAGACCACTTCACCTTCCGTGCGGACAATAATACTCAGCGCATGCGATGGATGTGCGCGCTTGCTCACCCGTCCAGCACGGTCGGTATCGGCTGGGGGGTGACACCCAGCGATTCGGCGTCGGCCATGCCACGGTCGCTCACCATGTCGGCCTGGATCAGCTCGGCCTCCTCCCACGTCAGCGGCGTGTTGGCGCCCATCGTGCGCTCCAGGGCGCGCAGGGCGCGCGAGGCGATCGGCTTGGGGACGTGCAGCAGCGGGCGCTCGCTGTGCAGCGAGTGGAGGATCGCGCGGAGGACCTCGTCGTAGGTGAGCGTTTGCGGCCCGGCTAGCTCGTAGCGCTCGTGGGCGGCCGGCTGTTGCTCGTCCGAGCGCAGGATGGCGAGCGTGCAGGCGGCGAGGTCCTGCGCCCAGATCGGCTGGCAGACGGCGCGGCCGCGCCCGGGGATGGGCAGCACCGGCAGCCGCGCGAGGCGCGCTACGAGCGTGAGCCAGCGGTCGCCGGGGGCGTACACGAGCGAGGGAGCGACGATCGTGGAGCGCAGCTCGGCGTTGCCGACCGCGCGCTCGGCGATCGCCTTGGATCGAAACAGCCGCGAGCGGTGGTGCTCTGAGGCGCCCAGCAGCGAGAAGTAGACGAAGCGCTCCACTCCCACCCGCTGTGCGGCGTCGACCATCCTCCAGGTGGCCATCGCGGTGAGCTCCTCGATCGAGCCGCGGGGCTGGTCGCGGGTGGCGGAGGCGAGGTGCACCACCGTGCTCACGCCGCGCATCGCGTTGCGAAACGACGGCGGGTCGGTGAGATCGCCGAGCGCGATCTGCACCTGCACGCGTTGCGGCCCGAGCCGTCGAGGGTCGCGCACGAGGCAGCGCACCGGCTGTTCTTCGGCGAGAAGCAGGCGCAGCAGCGCCGAGCCCACGAGCCCGGTGGCTCCGGTGAGCAAGAGCATCGCCCAAAGCTAGCGGAGTGGGCCTGGCGCGCTCGTCCTGGCTGTGTCGCCAGGGTGAGGAGGGCGGCCTCGCTACTATTCGTCGTCCCGTTGGAGTCGAGTTCGAAAACGATCTAGAAGGAAGCGAATGGCCTACGTAATCGCTGAGCCGTGCATTGGCACGAAGGACAATTCCTGCGTCGAGGTGTGCCCCGTGGATTGCATCCACCCGACGCCCGATGAGCCCGGCTACGACGCGGCCGAGATGCTCTACATCGATCCCGAGGAGTGCATCGACTGCGACGCTTGCGTCGAGGCCTGCCCGGTGGACGCCTGCTTCGCCGAGGACCAGCTCCCCGATGAGTGGCAGAAGTATTCGCAGATCAACGCCGAGTACTTCGCCAACGCCAAGTAGCCAAGCTGGCCTAGCCCCACCTACCGGGCCGCTTCGCGGCCTGGCCTCCCACCTACCGGGCCGCTTCGCGGCCTGGCCTCCCACCTACCGGGCCGCTTCGCGGCCTGGCCTATTTGATCTGATGGCGGGGCGCCCAGTCCGACCAGATGGGCGGTAGAGGGCGCTCCGCCTACCGGGCCGGCCGAGCAGTGAGGTTGGGGCGCTTCATATGTCGGCCGGGCGCGACCGGCCCGGTAGGTGGGGCGTTAGGCCATCGGGAGCGACATGCCGGCCGGCTTCGGGCCCGCCGGGGGCGTCGGGGCGCTTGGCGTGACCTCCACGACCGGCAGCGTGGGCAGCTCGAGCGGCGCCATCGCGATCAGGCCGCGGGCGGCCTGGCGGATCGCCTGGGAGGCAGGGTCGTTGGGGTTCTCGATGACGAGCGGCACGCCGGAGTCGGCGTGCTCGCGCAGAGGCATCGTGAGCGGCACCTTGGCGAGCAGGGGCACGTCGAGCTCGTCGGCGAGATCCTTGCCGCCGCCCTCGCCGAAGATCGGGTAGCGCTCGCCCGAGGGCGTGGTGAAGCCGGACATGTTCTCGATGACCGCGCAGATCTCGAGCGACACCTTGTTGGCCATCTCGGCGGAGCGTCGCGCTACCTTCTGGGCGGTGGGTTGTGGCGTGGTGACGATCGCGAACTGGGCTTGGGGGAGAAGTTGGGCGAGTGTCATCGAGACGTCGCCGGTGCCGGGCGGGAGGTCGATGAGCAGGTAGTCGAGCGCCCCCCATTCGACATCTTGGAGGAACTGGTTGAGCGCCTTGTGGAGCATCGGCCCACGCCACACGACGGCGGCGTCCTCCTCGACGAAGAAGCCAATCGACATGATCTTCACGCCGTGCGATTCGAGCGGCACGATCTTGCGCTGGGGGGACACCGGCGGGCGGGTGGCGCCGAGCCCGTACATGCGAGGGATCGAGTAGCCCCATACGTCGGCGTCGAGTATGCCCACGCGCTTGCCCTCGGCTGTGAGCGCGGCGGCGAGGTTGGCGGTGAGCGTGGACTTGCCCACCCCGCCCTTTCCGGAGCCGATGCAGATCACGTTCGACACCTCCGCGAGCGCCCCGGCGGGGAGCGAGGCGCGTCCGAGCTTCTGTTGCAGCGCCGACTTCTCGCTGTCGGAAAGCACGTCGAAGTAGACGTTTACGTGCGTGACGCCGTCAAGCGCCGCCACGGCTTGGGCGACGGAGGTTTGGAAGTGGCCCTTGATCGGGCACCCGGCGGTGGTGAGCGACACCGTTACGTCAACCACCCCGTTCTCGGAGATGTCGATGGAGCGCACCATCTGAAGCTCCACGATCGAGCGGCGCAGCTCGGGGTCGATTACGGCCTCCAGCGCCTTTTGGACTTCGTTTCGGTTGGTCACGGCGTCATTCTCGCAAAACCTCGCGCTCGGCCCGGGCCGTGTCTACGGCGACACGCCGCCAGGCCAGAAAAAGTGCCGCCGGGCGGCAGGGGAACCGCCCGGCGGCGAGGGAGGAGAGGGTGCTGCTACTGCCGGCGGGTTATGAGGCCGGCAGACCTTCCCGTCCCGGCCTCTCCGGACCGGGACGGGGGAAGTTCGTCCCGACCCTCGCGTGCGTCGTGCGCGCGGGGGCCGGGTGGTCGTGTCTACACCAGGCTCAGAATGCGCTCCTGTACGCGATTGGCGAGCTCTTCGCCGTCGCGCTTGCGACGCGTGACCTCGCGCTCGACGCGTCCTCTGGTTTGACGCACCTCGCGCTCCACGCGCACGCGCGTCTTGCGGATCTCGCGCTCCACGCGGCTCCTCGCCGTGTTGCCGCGTCGCTCGAACTTGCGCAGCTGCGCGCTTGCCTTCGAGGGGGTGGCGTAGTGGTCGATTGTGTGGCTCACGCTGGCCACCACGCGCTCACGGGCGATGAGGGCGGCACCGACGGGGATGAGCACGGCGCGCTCGGCGTAGGAGCCGAGGGTGTCGTTCTTGACGGCTTGCGTGGAGCGCTTGGTCGAGGCGCTGGCGCCGGCTGACGCCGTCGTGCGCTTGGCTGTTGCCTTTGCGCGCGGCGTACGCTTGGGGGCGCTCGCACGGCGCGTCTTGGCGGCTGTTGCTGGAGTGGTTTGAGCTGTTGCCATGTGGAGTGGGTCTCCTCCTATTTGCTGGGGGCACACTTGTTCTGGTTGGTGCGAGCTTAGCACCGAACACCTGTTCCTAACCCGCTCTGGACGGATCGTTACAGCTGAATCTCAAGCTGGGGTGAACACCTTGTAAAGAAGGGCTATGAATCGACGCGGGCTTGTGAGGAATGGAACATGCGTTCGTGTGGATGTGGATATACGAGTTTCCGGTCCCACGGAGCGGGGCTCGGAACAGTCGGCTGGCCGGCGTGGCTCAGGCCGGCGATTGCGTGCGCGCGAGCCATTGCCGCGGGCTCTGCAGCTCGCTCGTGCTCGGCAGCTTCTCCGCCGAGCTCCAAGCGACCGTGAGAGCAGCGGGCCCGGCCTGCGCGACCACCTCGTCGCAGAACTCGCGCCCAAGCTCGTATTGGCGCAGCTTCATCTCCAGGCCGAGCAGGCGCTCGAGGATGCGCCACGGCCAGCCGCGCTCGCGCCGGCGGCGGGTCATGGCGGCGCGCATCGTCTCGAGCGTGGGCAGGACTTCGGCGCCCACCGCATCCATCACGTGCTCGGCGTGGCCCTCGATCAAGGACATCGTGGCCTGCATGCGGTCGACGAGCGCCCAGCGATCCTCGCCCAGGCCGATACGCAGCAGCTCGCCGGCGCGGAGTCGTTGGGCGAGCGTGCGCAGGTCCGCCGTGTCGGGCAATCGAAACGCGCGACCCAGGCCAACCTGCATGCCGTCGATGAGCTCGCGCAAAATGCCCCCGAGGTGATCGCGCAGCCACGGTGTGCCGCCGAACTGGACGGCGTGGGTGACCTCGTGGATCGCCACCCACGCGGTGAACTCCTCGCGATCGAGCCTCAGGTTGCGGGCCGCCTGGGCGATGTTGGGGGCGAGCAGAAGCAGGCGCGGAGCCCGCTCCGGGTCGAGCAGGGCGATGTCGTACTGGCCGAGCACGCGTTGGGAGAGCATCCCCGTGACCGCGCCTACCTGCGCGCCGAGCAGGAGCTGGGTGATCGAGCGCATCGCGGGCGCTAGCGGGCCGGAGCCCAGACGGACCCGCTCGGTGAGGGGCTCGAGCAGCGGGCGCATCGTGGCGATGTTCGCCTCGATCCAGCGCGGCCGGTCGATCGACTCGATCGCGGGCAGGCTACCGCCCGTGGCAAGGCCGGTGTAGGAGCTCACGCGCTCGGCGAACTCCTCGGCGAGCGACTGCACGCCGCCTGAGTGCGAGCTTACGTAGGGACTCCCCCCGGCGAGCATCTCGCCCACGCGCTGAGCCACGTTCCAGTCGATGCCGTCCATAGAGAGAGCCTACGCCCCTTCGTCGGCTGTCCGGTCGGCTGCCCTGGCGGGCGGCGATATAGGTTTATGGGGGAAGCTCGGTCGCGGATGCGCTCGTATGCTTGGTCTGTGGCCGCCTCAGGGATCGAATTCTTCGAGCGGGCGGCGGCGCGCGACGCGCTTGCGTGGGTGCGCCTGTTGAGCGATCCGAGCGACTCGGCGGCGGTGGTGAGGGCGCTCGGGCGCCCGCCGATCGAGATGCGCCAAGTGGACATCGCGCGGGTTGTGCAGGTTGCGAGGAAGGCGAAGCTGGACATGATCGCCGCGTTGACCCTGGCGATCGAGTCGCCGGGGATGCCGCCCGAGGCGCGCGAGCGGATCGAGCGCTTCCAGGCGCTGCACGGCGAAGCGGCGGGCGCTTTCGAGGCACTGCGTCCGCGCCTGAGCGTGAGCCCGCGGGAGCTGGTGGCTGAGCTCACCGCGGCCTCGGAGACACGGTTGCTGGGCGGGGAGGCGATCTCGCAGGAGCGCGCGCAGACGCTCGAGGCGACCGTCGAGCTGATGCGCGAGGAGGTGTTGGGCGGCGCCGTGCGCATCGCCGGCCGCCTTGGCGAGCTGCGCCTGGACACCGATCTCGACATCTCCCATGGGGTGGTGCGTTACCTGGAGCTCGTGAAGCTCGCCGCCTTGAAGCACCGGCCGGCCGGGCAAAGCGTGGAGGAGGCGCTCGCGGACATCAACCAGCGCCTGCTCGCGGCGTGCACCCCTTTGCAGCGCGAGATCTTCCAGACCTCCACGCTCGACGACACGCTGTTGGCGGCCGAGCGCGGCGAGCCCGACGATGCCCCTCGTCCCGCCGTGACCTCCTCGGCCAGTAGCGCCTTCGCCCGGCGAGAGGAACCCTCGCTACAGGCGTTCCTGCCCCGGCGCGGCGACGGGCTCGTGCTGTCGGCCTCAGACATCGACACCTACAGGGCCTGCCCGCTGCGCTACAAGTTCGCGCGGGTCCTCAAGATCCCCTCGCCCCAGACGTTGCACCAGCGCTTTGGCATCGCGGTGCATCAAGTGCTCGAGCGCTATCACGCCGCCGATCGACAATCGACGGGATCGCCGATCGGCCAGCACACGACGGTGGGGCAGATGATGGAGCTGTTCGAGGCGTGCTGGCGGCGTGGCGGCTTCGGCGAGAGCGAGCAGGAGCGCGAGCTGCACGGCAAGGCGCGGGCTGCGCTCGTGCTCTACCACAAGCACCTGGAAGCCCACGAGGCCGAGCCGGTGTGGTTCGAGCGCTCGTTCTCCTTCAAGCTCGGTCCCCACCACCTGCGCGGGCGCGTAGATCGGGTCGACAAGCTGGCGGACGGGAACTACGAGATGATCGACTACAAGACGGGACGTCCGAGAACTGTCGAGCAGCTCAAGGACGACGTGCAGCTCTCGCTCTACGCTGTGGGGGCGAGGGAGTCGTGGGAAGTGGAGGCCGAGCGGCTCTCCTACTACTACGTGCTCGACGACCTGAAGGTGCCGGTGCCAAGCGCGGAGATGGACACCGACTGGATCGGCAGGGTCGTAGCGGAGGTGGGCGAGGCGATCATGGAGCAGCGCTTCGAGCCCACGCCCTCGCCGGCGGCGTGCGGGCTTTGCGACTACCGCATCGCCTGCCCGGCGTGGGAGAGATAGGCGAGGCGCGCGCCGCGAAGGCGCGAACCGTGAAGGCGCGAACCCGTAGCGGCTTTGGCCTTGTCCTCTCGGTCATCCCGAATGATTTCGCCACACTGCGCTCGCGTGCGGTCGGGCGGCTATAGATGCATCCAGCGTCCAGCGGTGTATCGCGGCGCCGACGTCGTTCTACCCGAGCGCCCACAGCAGCGTGTGTGCTGGGATCAGCGCGTAGTTCTCCGCGAACAGCAGGTCGTCTTGCGTGGCGATCACTACCGGGCGTCCCGGGAGTGCCTTGGCGACGGCGTTTGCGCCGCGCAGGTCGATGCGACGCTGGTACTTGACCTCGACGACATCGAGTTCGCGACGAGGTCCGGCGAGGAAGTCCACCTCGCCGGCTCGGGCGGTGCGCCATGCGTGCAGTCGGTCGGGTGAGACGAACGATTCGACGAGTCGCTCGGCTGGCTCGTAACTGCGGTAGAGCGCGAGGCCCACCGCGTTCTCGACGAGCGCGGGCGCGTCGGCGATCGGACCAAGCACGAGGTCGAGCGCGATCGTGTGCAAGAGCGGATCGGCGAAGTAGAGCTTCTTCTCGTTCGAGAGGCTGTTTGTCGGCGAGCTGGCCCGCCAGAGGTAGAGGATGAAGAGGAAGTAGCCGCCCGCGAGCAGCTCGATGTACTGGCGCAGCGTGTGGTGGCTGGTCGCCCGGTGTCGCTGCCCGAGTGGCACGTCCATCTCGCGCGCCATCCGGCTCCAGTCGGTCCGCGATCCGAGCGAGCGGAGCACCCGCTCCAGCAGCGCGTGGGCGGCGGGAATGCTCGCGCCGCGGCGCTGGACTTCCTTGACGAGAGAGTCATACAGAACTCGCGTGACCCGCTCTGAGGGATCGAGGGCTCCCGTCGTAGCCTCGGCGACGGCCGCCGGCAGGCCGCCGAACTTCAAGTAAGACGACAGTGCCTCCCTGAGCGCCTCCGTTTGTGCGCGGCTGTCGTTCAAGGTGGCTTCGCCGTCGGCTGTGCGGATATCGGCGATACTCAGGCGAGGCGAGGACGGTATCGAGCTGTCGGTCGCGCGCGCGAACGACGCGAACGTTTGCGGGAGCACAAGGTAGTCACGCCCTGCCCCTCGGCGCCCGGGCAGTCGCTCCGCTGCCCCTTGTTGCAGGTCGACAGCCGAGGAACCGGTACACACGACAACGTCCTCGCCGATCGTTCCGTCGTCCCAGAGCGCCTTGACCGCGGTCTGCCAGCGTGGTACTCCCGTTACCTCGTCGAGGAGCACGATGCCCGGCCCGGAGCGCCTCGCGAGCGCCTTTGCTCGGGTCACCGTCTGGGCCAGCTCTGCGTGGGGTGCGCCCTCGATCAGGTCGAGCGTCAGGTACAAGATCGAGCGCGGCTCGCGCCCCTCCGCGAGCGCGCGCTCGACCAGCAGCTTCAGGTCAGTCGTCTTGCCGACCTGGCGCGGGCCACGCAGCGTGTGGATCGCCGCACTTGTCAAATCGAGGGCGCCGACAGGCTCGGCTGGCAGGCGCATGGGCTGGCCCGCGAGCAGCTCGAGCTGGCGGTCCCCGGCCGGCCAGCCGGGCTTGTTCCACCAGGGATTCTGGGCGAATATCTGCTCGTCGCTGAGCGCCACCGTCGTTTAAGGTAGCAGCTTCACCCGAAATATGCTCCATATTGTGGCATATGACTTCCAAAGTATGCTGCCTATCTTGGAAAACGACATCCAAAATTGGTAGGATAAATCGAGCCATATCACCCTAAGCCCAACGTTATGCTGCTCTTTAGGCTTGGCAACTAGGCTGGTGATCGGCATGAGAAGCAACATGGCGACATGAAGTCGGGGCATCGGATGCGCATGCGAGTGTTCCGGCCGGCACGTTCGCTGATCGTCGCCGGCTCGAGCGCGGGAAGCCTCGCGGTCTTCGCCGTGCTCGCCGGCTGCGGCGGTGGCGGCTCGTCCTCCTCCACGGTTCCCGCCTCCCCCGCCGCCGTGGACGGCTCCGCGGTGTCGGCCTCAGACGCCGTCGCGATCGTCGCGGGCGTGCCGATCGCAAAGACGAGCTATGCCCACTGGCTCTCGGTGGAGCAGAAGCTCGGCGCGGCGGGCTCGCCGAGCCACCAGGCGCTCGGCTTCCTCATCACCTCCGAGTGGGTGCTCGGCGAGGCCGCCGCCCGGCGCCTGTCGGTGTCGGAAGCCGAAGTCGAGCGGCGTTATGCCCAACTCATCCACCAGAGCTTCCCGAAGACGGGCTCTCTGCGGAAGTACCTCGCCAAGTCCGGCGAGACGGAAGCCGATTTGCTCGCGCGCATCAAGGTCGAACTGCTCGCATCGCGCATCGCTTCGAAGATCACCGTTGGTAGGAGCGCCTCCCAACGCACCGCCACGCTCGCCGCCTTCGAGAGGAGTTTCCAGAGGCACTGGAAGAGCCTCACGAGCTGCAACGCCGGCTATGTGATGGAAGACTGCAAGCAGTACAAGGGCAAGCCCGAAAACCTCACCGCAAAGACCGGCTCCGCCTCCTCGCGTTCATCCTCGGCGTCCAGCGGGACGGCTGGCTCCTCCTCGGCGTCGAGCTCGAGCGGCGAGGTCTACACCGCGCCGGGCGCGTTCTCGCTGAGCAGCTCCGCCTTCGAACGCAACGGTGCCATTCCCGCCGAATATACGTGTGCCGGCAAGGGCAGCTCGCCGCCCTTGTCCTGGGAAAAAGTGCCCGCCAAAGCCGCCGGGCTGTTCCTGTTCGTGATCGACGACAACTCCAACGGCTCCTCGGGCGGGATCCGCTGGGTGGTCGGCAACATCGATCCGAGCTCCACCGGCGTCGCCGCCGGTCAGACGCCGGCGGGCGGCATCGTCGGCACGAACAGCGCCGGCAAGGCCACCTACTCGCCGATCTGCCCCGCCAAGGGCAAGAGCGACACGATCGAGTTCGTCATGTACGCGCTCTCCAAGAAGATCCCCCTCTCGCCGGGCTTCCAGCCGTCGATGGCGGAGGCCGAATACGGCTCGCACAAACTGCTGATGGGCCAGGCGGCCGTCACCTACGGCATCGCCTCGCGCTAACGCCGCGCACACAAACATCGGCCGATGGGGAGTAAGACTTACCAGCAGAGGTGGGGAGTTTAGGGTGCTGCAGGTGGCGAGTTAGGCGGCTGGCAAATGGGGAACGCGAGCCTCAGCTCTCGATCCCCCGCTGGCGCAGGAAGCGTTGGAATTCGCGGGCGATGAGATCGCCCGAGGGCAGATCGTGCGGGCTGAGAGCCGTCTCCTCGCTCTCCGCGGCGCGCCGCTCCAGGCGCTCCACGAACGCCTGTATGTCGGGGTCCGATTGCACCGCCAAGCCCACCTGGTGCTCGTACTCGCCCGCGGCCTGCTCCAGCTCGGAGACATCCACCGACACGCCCACCAACAGCTCGAGCTTGCGCAACAGCGCCAGCGCCGCCTTCGGGCTCGCGGCGGCCGCCACGTAGTGGGGGACGCTCGCCCAAACGCTCGCCGATGGCAGCCCCGCTTGGGCGCAGCCCGCGTGCAGCACGCCGACGATCCCGGTGGGTCCCTCGTAGCGGCTGGCTTTCAAGCCGAGGCGCTCCAGCATCGCGGCGTCGGAGGCAAAGCCCGTCATCGCCACCGGCTGGGAGTGGGGGACGTCCGCGAGCAACCCTCCGAGCGTCACCACGAGCTGCACGTCGAGCGCTTCCGCCAGATCTACGATGAGCGCGCTGAACGAGCGCCAGCGCATCGACGGCTCGGCGCCCTGAACGATCACCAGATCCCGCGGCGCGCGCGGCGCCCGCGCCTCGAAGATCTCGACCGACGGCCAGGAGATCACGCGCGCTTGCGTCTCGTCGATTTGCACGTGTGGGCGGTTGGCTTGGAAGTCGTAGAACTCCTCGGTGTCCACCTGCGCGAAGCGCTCGGCCGCCAACGCCTGTGCGAGGAAGGCGGTGGCGGTGGAGGCGGCGTCGCCGGCGTCGTTCCATCCCTGAAACGAACACACCATCGCCGGTGCCCTCAGGCCGTCGGGACGGCGATCCCAGATGAGTGGCTGCATCCGACTCACCGTACATCATGGACAGCTAATGCCCACCAACATCCCAACTGGCGGCACTTCGGCTCGAGGGCGCGGCGCGCACGGCGCGGCAGGTGGCGGCGAGCTCGTCGAGGAGTCGCCCGGCGGCAGGTCGGCGTCCGCGGTCGCGGGCGATGCCCAAACGATCGCCACGTTGCGCGACGGCGACGGCGTGCGGGCGATCTTCGCGTGCGTGCGCAAGGAGCGGCTGCTCACTCGCGCGGGCGACCCCTACCTCGCGGTGGAGCTGCGCGACCAGGCGGGGAGCGCGAAGGGGCGGGTGTTCCGCGACGCCGATCTGCTCGCGGGACGCTTCGAGCGCGGCGATCTCGTGCGCGTGCAGGGGCGCGCGGAGACCTTTCGCGGAGAGCTGCAAATCGCTGTTCAGGACATCGCGAGGGTTGAGCTCTCAGACGAGGAGGCCTCGCGTTTCCTGCCTGTGTCACGCCGCGACCTCGACGAGCTCGAGGGCTTCTTCGAGCACCTCGCACGCGAGGTATACGACCCCGCCTTCAAAGCGCTTCTCGACCGGCTGCTCGCCGATCGCGAGCTGCGCGCCGGCTTGCGGCGGGCGCCCTGCTCGCTGCCGTCCTCCGGCGCTCCTCGCGGGGCTCTACACCATGCGTTCCTCGGGGGGCTGCTCGAGCACACCGTCGCCGTCGCCACCATGGCGGTGGAGCTGTGCGCCGTGCACCCCCGCCTCGACCGCGATCTGTTGCTGTGCGCCGCGCTCGTACACGACCTGGGCAAGACGCGCGAGTACGCCTACGGCGCCGAGATCATCCACACCGAGGAAGGGCTCCTGCTCGGCCACGTGGAGCTTGGCTTGCGCCTCATCGCCACCCACGCGCCCGCGGGCTTGACGGGCTCCAGACGCTTGGCGCTCGAGCACTGCGTGCTCGTGCATCACGGCGAGGGCGCGGGGGGCCGCCGCGCCGCCTGCGCCGAGGCGCTCGCCCTGCAACGTCTCAACGCTCTCGACGCCGGCGTGAAGGGAGCGTTCGAGCAGGGTCTCGGGCGCTAGCCAAGACGGCCACGAGCGACGGCCACGCGCGCGCACGCGCCCGCGCGAGTCCCCCAAGAAGGAGTCAGGACAAGACGCGCTGGGCCTTCAAGTTCGGGCTCCCGTATGCCGATCAACACCACGTGGGCGACTCACCCCGATCAACTAGCGCATCCGTAAGCGAACTCTCGCTCCTGCGCCCCGTCGAGGGAGCGCCGCAAGGGCCCGCGAACAGCCGGCCGATCAAGTCGCACGCGCTCACCCAAGCGGTGGGCGATGGACGTCCCGGGAGGCTGATCGGAGACGTGGTGGTGGATCTCGGATTCGCCACCCGCGAGAGGGTGGAGGAGGCGGTGGAGCTGGCGCGCGCCCAGCGCAAGCCCACCGGCCAGATCCTCGTCGAGCAGGGCATCCTGCGTCACGACCAGCTCGCGCGGGTGGTGGCGGAGCGTTATGGCCTCGACTACATCGACCTCTCCGTCTACGAGCTCGACATGGGCGCGGTGAACCTGATCGACATGGAGGCCATCAGGCGCTACCAGGCGGTGCCGGTGGGCTTCCTGGAGGACGGCACGCTGCTGCTGGCGATGGCCGACCCGACCAACGTGCTCACCGTGGATGACATCGCGATGCTCACCGGCCGTCGCGTGCGCTCGGCGTCGGCTTCCGTGGAGGACCTCAACATCCTCATCACCCGCCTCTCGCGGGTGGAGCAGTCGGTGGAAGCGATCGCCGAGCAGGAGGAGGTCGAGGCGGAGGCTGAGCTCATGATGGACGAGGCCGACAAGGACGCCCCCGTCATCAAGCTCGTGCATTCGATCATCGCCGAAGCGATCGACCAGGGCGCCTCGGACATCCACATCGACCCCGCCGAGGGCGACATGCGCGTGCTGTTCCGCGTCGACGGCGTGCTCGCGCAAACGGCCACGCTGAAGCGCACGATGGCGGCGAACATCATCTCGCGAGTGAAGATCATGTCCGAGATGGACATATCCGAGCGCAGGGTTCCCCAAGACGGCCGCTTCGCGCTTACTGTGGCGGGCAGGCGCGTGGACGTGCGCGTGACGACGCTCCCGCTCGTGTACGGCGAGGGCGCCTATCTGCGCATCCTCGACAAGGGCGCCACCGTGCGCGACCTGGAGTCGCTGGGGATGCAACGCACCGAGCAGGACCGCTTCGCCTACGCGATCGCCCGCCCCAACGGCGCCGTGCTCGTGACGGGTCCCACCGGCAGCGGCAAGTCGACGACGCTCTACGCGGCGCTTGGCGCCATCAACGACGGCACTCGCTCCATCCTCACGATCGAGGACCCGGTCGAGTCGCGCATCGCCGGGGTCAAGCAGATGCAGATCGCGCCGAAGGCGGGCATGACCTTCGCGAGCGGCCTGCGGGCGATGTTGCGCGCCGATCCCGACGTGATCATGGTGGGGGAGATCCGCGACCGCGAAACCGCGCACATCGCGGTTGAGGCGGCGCTCACAGGCCACCTCGTGCTCTCCACGCTTCACACGCGCGACGCCCCGAGTGCGCTGGGCCGTCTGATCGACATGGGCATCGAGCCGTTCCTTATCTCCTCGGCGATCGACTGCATCGTGGCGCAGCGACTCGTGAGAGTGCTCTGCCAGCACTGCAAGCAGCCGAGCAAAGCGCCCGAGGCGCTGCTCGCCGAATACGGGCTATATGAGTCGGAGGCGTTCGAGCCGGTGGGCTGCTCGCGTTGCTCGAACAGCGGCTATCGCGGGCGCATGGGCATCTACGAGGTGATGTCCATCACGGAGGAGCTGCGCGCGCTCGTGCTCGACCGCGCCTCGGTGGACGACATCGCCGCCGCCGCGGTACGCCACGGTATGCGCCGCATGCGCGAGGACGGCATCGCCAAGGTCCGCGCCGGTCAGACCTCGATCGCGGAGATCGAGCGGATGACCACGAGCATGCTGTAGGGGCGTACGAGCCCCCGGCACCCTGTCGCTAGCTGTCAGACGCAGCCTTTTCGACACACTTACTGTACAGATTCACGGCTCTCTACCGTACAGTTTCGCGGTGTCGCTGACACGCTGAGTTCGTCGAGTCGATGAGTTTCGGGGTCCGATCGGCACATGTGCCGATCGGCGGAGGGGCGCATGCGCCCCTCCGTT
>DATBTP010000203.1:0-6034 GCA_036559185.1 Solirubrobacteraceae bacterium
CCGAGCCCTGCGAACAGAGCAATCCCTGCTCGCTCGGTCAGGCGCTCGGGGGCGGGGCCAAAGAAGGCGACGAGGTGATCGTGCTCGACGGAGCCACGCCGTACTCGCAGTCGGGAGCGCTCACACCCTCGGTGGCGCTCAACATCCACGGGCAGACCGGCCAGCCGATCCCCGAGATCGACTACACCGCCAAAAGCGCCAGCCCGATGCTCACGCCCGCCTCGGGCTCGAGTGTCTCGCGACTGCGCCTGGTCGGCGAGGAAACCGAACAGACGCTGGTCCAGGCATATGGCGCAACGGTGATCGACGATCTGCTGTTGGAAGCGCGCGCCGCCAAAGAGACCCTCGTCTCTGTCATCTCGGCGACGTTGCGCGACAGCGTGCTCTCCTCCGCGACAGGCGTCGCCGAAGTCACAGGCATAGCGTCGGGCCCCTCGATCGGCATCGGCTCCTCGAGCACCATGCGCAACGACACGGTCGAGCTTCCCGGCGCCGGATCGATCGCCATGATGGCGAGCGGGTCCTGCTTTCCCGCATTCCCCACCGGGTGCGAACCGATCTTGAGCTCCTCTTCGAGTTTCGACGTAACCAACACCATTCTCAGAGGCGGGATGTGGGACCTGAAGACGACGGGCTCCGAAGGCTATTACGGCCAGATCGCGCTCTCCCACTCCAACTACCGGCAGGCCAAGGTCGAAGCGGTCCCGGGCACGGTCACCGACGGCGGCGGCAACCAGACGAGCTCCGAACCGTCTCTGACCGCCGACTTCCACGAGCAGGCCGGCTCGGTAACGATCGACGCCGGCGTCGCCGACCCTCTTCTCGGAGCCCAGGACCCTGACGGCCACGCGCGCGCGCTCGGCGCCGCGCCGGACATCGGCGCCTACGAGTTCGTCCCGCCCGCGCCACCGCCACCGCCACCACCGCCCGCGCCATCGCCACCGCCACCGCCCGCTCAGGCCAGCGTTGCCGGCGCTAAAGCGAAGGGCGCGGCCGTCACCGAGACGCTCGGCTGCCAGGGCAAACCCGGCCAGACCTGCAAGCTCCAGATCGTCCTCACCAGCACCGAGCACATGCTCGGCTCGCGGCTGCTGAGCGTCACGGCCCGTTCGAAAAAACACGGACATCCGCGCACAGTGCGCGTGACGGTCGGTTCGCTGATCGAGACGCTTCAGGCCGGTCAGGTGGCGACGGTGAGCGTTCCCCTCAACTCGCTGGGCAAGCGACTGCTCACTAGCCGCCATGCCCTGCCGGCGACCGCCACGACCAGCCTGCTCGACGCCACCGGCACAGCCACGACGCTCGCCAAGAGCAAGCTGACGTTGATTGCGCGGCACAAGCGCCACCGAGGCAAATAGCCGTAGCTCGTCGGGCAAGGATCGCGCGGGCCCGGTGGCTCCGGCGCGAGGCGTAAGGTTGCCCGGCCCATGCCCGCCTACCTCCCATACGCCGAGCGCGCCCCCAGCACCGCCTACCGCGACACGCTGCGGGCGATCCGCGAGACGGGGACGCGCGTGAAAACCAAGCAGGGGGTCGATGCGCTGGCGCTGGCGGGTACTCAGATGCGCTTTGCGATGGAGCACGGCGCGGCGGTCATCACCGAGCGCTCGATCAGGGGCTTCGCGCCGAAGGCGATCGGCGAGCTGTGCGCGTTCATCAACGGCGCGCGCACGCTCTCAGAGCTTCGGGAGTTCGGCTGCGACTGGTGGGGGCCGTGGGCCAGCGAGGAGAAGTGCGTCAGCCGCGGCCTTGCGCCCGGCGACCTCGGCCCCGGTTCCTACGGCCACGCGTTCCGCCACTTCACAACCGACTTCGAGGGCGACCGCGAGGGCTTTGACCAGTATGGGCAGCTCGTGCGCAAGCTGCGCGACCTGCCCGAAGATCGGACCGCCGTGGTGAGCCCGTGGATCCCGCAGGCAAACCACCGCGAGCTGGGCGTGAAGTCGCGCAACACGATCGCTCCCTGCCACGGCTGGGTGCACGCGCTCGTGTTCGGCGAGCGGCTGCACCTCGTGCACAACCAGCGCTCGGGCGACACCCCCATCGGGGTGCCATCCAACATGGTGCAGTACACCGCGCTCGGGCTCATGCTCGAGCACCTCACGGGATACGAGTTCGTGGAGTACGTACACTGGATCCAGTACGCCCACATCTACGTCAACCAGCTCGATCGGGTCGACGAGATGCTCGCGCGCGAGCCCCGCGCGCTCCCCACGCTGAGGCTCACACGAGCCGGTCGAGCGGTCACCGACATCCATGATTTCCGCGGCGAGCATTTCGAGATCGAGGACTACGATCCCCATCCGCCCATCGCCGACATCCCCGTCCTCACCTGAATCGGCGTGATCTCGATAGTGGTCGCGCGCGGCGCCAACGGAGTGATCGGGCACGAGGGGCGGCTCCCATGGCGCCTGCCGTCAGACTTGCGGCGCTTCCGCGAGATCACGCTCGGCCACACGGTGGTGATGGGTCGCAAGACCTACGAATCGCTGCCACCGCGACACAGGCCGCTGCGCGAGCGCCACAACGTGGTTGTGAGCGCCAATCGCTCCTTCCGCCCTCCGGATGTGGAGGTGCGCGACAGCCTCCGATCGGCGCTCGCGGCGCACAGCGAGGGGTGCTTCGTGATCGGCGGCGGCTCGATTTACGCGCAAGCGATGGAGCACGCCGATCGCATCTACGCCACAGAGGTAGACGCCGCGCCTCGTGGCGACGCCTTCTTCCCCGCCCTCTCACGGGAGGATTGGCGGTGCGTGCAGGAGGGCGAGCCGATAGAGGAGAACGGCCATAGCTTCGTCTTTTGCGTGTACGAGCGCAACGCCAGAAGCACGCCCTCGACTCCGCGGAGCGCTTGGTGAACGCGCGATCGCAAGCCCTCTACCACTTCCCGGCGGCACGCGGGGAGGAGCAGCTGCGCCACATGGAAAGACTTGAACACGACGGCGTGTGCGTCTTCTGTCCAGAGTATTTCGCGGCGTTTCACCGCGAGCCGGTCGAGATCGCCGGGAAGCATTGGTATGTGACGAAGAACGACTATCCCTACGCCGGTACCAGGGCTCACTACCTGATCGTGTCAAACCGGCATGTGTGCTCGTTCGAGGACCTGCCCGACGAGGCCGGCTCGGAGTTGTGGGCGCTCAAGCGCCAACTCGAGCAGCGCCTCTCTCCGCGCGCGGTCGCCACCGTGGAACGCAGCGGCGACATGCGCTACAACGGCGGCTCCGTCGCCCACCTGCACGTCCACTTCGTAGCGCTCGGCGATACGCCCGAGAGCACCGTGCGCTTCAAGGTGAGCATGGAGGCCGAGAGCGCAGCCCACCCGCAACAGAACGAACCCACCGATGCGCCGCATGAGACGGCGCGCACGAAGGAGACACATGGCGATCACCAGCGGAATCTTCAGCTCTGACGTCAACTACGACGAGCGGCTGATCGACTCGCTGGAGGCGCTCGGGCAGTTCGTCGACCATCTCCGGGGCATAGGGCTTCGCGTCGTCCTCACTTCCGGCTCGTTCGACCTGGTGCACCTCGGCCACGTCAAGTACCTCGCCAAGGCCAAGGAGCTCGGCGACGTGCTCATCGTGGGAGTGGACGGCGACGCGAAGATCCGCAAGCGCAAGGGCGCGGACCGACCGATGGTGCCCGAGGACGAGCGCCTTGAGATGCTCGCCCACCAGCGGCCCGTGGACCTCATCTACCTGAAGGCCGACGACGAAGAGCGTTGGGCGCTCATCAAGACCGTCAGCCCCGACGTGCTGGTGCTCAGCACCGACCACTCCTACTCCGCCGAGGAACTGGAGGAGCTGGACACCATCTGCGGCGCGGTGCAGGTGCTCGAGCGCCAGGCCGCCGTCACCACCAGCGAGCGCATCCGCCAGCTCTACATGCACCTCGGCGAGCAGCTCGGGCCGCGCCTTGCGGAGATTCTGCCCGACCTGATCGAGAAGATCCTCAAGCGGGGATGATCGCGACGGTGCGCCCGCGAAGGGGAGGGCAGGAGGTTGTGGGAAAAGGGGTGACTCGCGCGTGCGCGCGCGGCGGAGTTAGCCTTCCTCCGCGCGCGAGCCTTCCTCCGCGCGCGAGCCTTCCTCCGCGCGCGCACGCGAGTCAGGCGATCGCGAGCAAATGACTGTCCGCGCGGTGGTCGCCTACGTCCCCGTCCTCCACGACGGATACCGCCGCTTCCTTCACCGCCACGGCGCCGGCGTCCCGCTCTACCTGATCGGACCGGAGCTCTACGAGGATTACCGTCCGCTCGCCAAGGACATCCGCGCGTTGCCCGCCGACCTCACAGCGAGCGCGATCGCCGGGTGGGAGATGTGCGCGGAGGTCTCGGTACTCGACGTCGCGGGCGCCCGCGCGCTGGCCGAGGGGGCGCCCGCCATCACGATGCCCGCGGAGGACATCAGCTACCGCCTCGCCGAGCGCTTCTTCAGCCGCTGCGAAGTGCGCTTCGACACGGTGTTTCTGCGCTGGGACAGGACGAGGACCGCCCAGCTGTTGACCCCGCGGCCCCGTGCGACGATCTCCGCGGAGCAGCTCCTCGCCGAGTTCGGCGCGGGGGCCGGCGAGGAGGTCGAGCACGTCGCCGAGCTCGGTCGGGCGGCCGACCATGCCGCGATGGACAGCGTCGACTGGTGGCGGCAGGTGGGCGCCGCCATGCGCCTGCCAAGTGGAGAGGTGGTGTCGGCGACGAACATCCACAATCCCCACCCGCTGAGCCCCTACGCGGTGGGCGACCCCCGCGCCAACCTCCACAAGGGCGTGGGGTTGGAGCTCTCCACCGCCACCCACGCCGAGGCGCGCCTCATCGCCGGCGCGGCGCGCGAGGGCCACGCCACCAAGGGGGCGGCGATGTTCGTCACAGACTTCCCCTGCCCCCCCTGCGCAAAGCTCATCGCCGCCGCCGGCATCGCCAAGCTCTACTTCATCGAGGGCTACGCCGTGCTTGACGGACAGGATGTCCTCGAGGCGGCCGGCGTGGAGATCGTGCGGGTTAGCTGACCCACAACGCAACCGCGCACCGACACGAGCGCGTCATGGACACCCAAAGGCACGTGATGCAATGACAAGATCATTGTGACTTTGAATGATGTCATGATATTATCATTGCATCATGGATGTTCCGCCCGTCTACCGCACACCTGTCCTCGACCCGATCGAGAACGAGGTGCTACGCCTGATCGACGGACTGCGCAACGATCTGAGGCACAGCGTTGCCCAACGGCGACGTTGGCTCGGGACACTCCGCAGAATGGCCTTCGCCCGCGCGGTGCAGGGCTCCAACAGCATCGAGGGCTACAACGCCAGCCTCGACGACGTTGCCGCGGCAGTCGATGACGAGCCGACGCTCGACGCCAACGTGGAGACGCAGCTCGCACTCGCCGGCTACAGGGACGCAATGACATACGTCCTCCAGATCGCCGACGACGAGGACGCGGCAGTCGACGAGGGGATGATAAAGGCGCTGCACTTCATGATGCTCAGACACGACCTCTCCAAGAGCCCCGGTCGCTGGCGACCGGGTTATATCGGGGTCCGGGAGGAGGAAACCGGTCAGATCGTCTACGAGGGACCCACCGCCGAGTCGATACCGGGCCTGATCGACTCGATGCTCAACGCGCTCGCCGACGACGCCCCAACGTTGGTACGAGCCGCGATGGCCCACCTCAACCTCGTCATGATCCACCCGTTCCGCGACGGCAACGGGCGCATGGCCAGATGCCTACAGACGCTCGTGATCGCGCGTGACCGGATAGACGCGCCTGTGCTCTCGAGCGTCGAGGAGTATCTCGGACGAAACACCCGCGCCTACTACGACGTTCTCGCCGAGGTCGGACAGGGTGCGTGGCGACCCGACAACGACGCGCGCCCATGGATCAGGTTCATGCTCACCGCCCACTACCGTCAGGCCAAGACGCACTTGCGCCGCATCGAGGAGATCGAGCGGCTCTATGCCGCGTGCTCGGAATTGGCTGCCCGCCACGGCCTTGCCGACCGATGCGCCGCCGGACTGGCGGAGGTGGCGCTCGGC
>DATBTP010000204.1:0-16330 GCA_036559185.1 Solirubrobacteraceae bacterium
TCCATCAGCTCACATCGCGCGCCAAACGCACGCCGGCGAAGATCTGCCGCCGGAAGGGGTGGTCCCAGTTGCGAAACGTCAAGGTCTCGACGCGCGGGCTGGTGGCCCACGAGCCGCCGCGCAGCACGCGGTAGTCGCCCCCGAAGAACACTTCCGAGTACTCGCGGTAGGGATGCGCCACGAACCCCTCGTACCCGTTGAAGCGAGTGCCGGTCCACTCCCACACGTGTCCCACTCCCGAAAGTACATCTCGAGTGGCGGCCTTCTCCCACTCCGGCTCGCTCGGCAGCCGCGCCCCGCTCGCGCGTGCGTAGGCGTCCGCCTCGAACCAGCTCACATGGCACACGGGCGCGGCGGGATGCCCCTTTGACACGCGCGGATCGGGGACGATTTCCTCTCCGAGCTTCCACGCCCACCCTTCCTCAGACCACCACTCGCGCCTTTCATATCCGCCGTTCTCGGTGAAGCGCGTCCAGCTCGCCTTGCTCACCGGGTGGCGCGCTATCCGAAAGGCGGGGAGCTCCACCGTGTGGCGCGGGCGCTCGTTGTCGTATGCGAACCCCTCGGGTCCCGCGCCCATCTGGAAAGAGCCCGCCGCCACCTCCACCCAGAGGTCGTCCTCAGCGTCGCTGTGGGCTGCTCCCCGCTCGTCTGCTTGCGCTAGCGGCCCAATCGGCGGCTCGCCTTCGGGCAGCAACCCGGCGAGCGCCATCGTCTGGCGCATCGTCTCTGTGTGTTGCAACTCGTGGCGCAACACCAGCTCGTAGATCGTCCCGTCGCCCAAGCCCCTGCTCGCGACCGCCCGCGCGCCGCGGGCGCGCACCTGCTCCAAGTAAACCCTCGCCTCGCTCGGGCCGAGCAGCTCGACCTGTCCTCTTACCGAGCGGGGCGTCTCGAACGCGTCGTAGATCTCCGCGAGGTCCGGCCGCAAGAGCTCCAAGCCGCCGTGGCGGTGGGCAAGCCACAGATCCTCATACGCGGCGATGTGCGCGAGGTCCCACACCAGCGGACTCATGATGGGTGAGAGCACGCCGCCGAGCTGCTCCTCGCTCAGATGGCCGATCAGTGCGAGCGTCCGCTCTCTGACGGTTTCGAGCGCCGCCAGCGCCTCCTCCTCAGCGGCGGGGAGGGGGTGTCGGGGAGCGATGGGGTCGCGGGCAGCGATCGTAGCCATAGCTTCGCCCGACTCACTGTAGAGGCTCTTCTCGCCAGTCTGGACTTTTCTGCTGTCCGCGCCGCCGGAACCGACGAGTCCTCCCGGGCGTTCGGTCACGCGGCGCGCACCTGGGCGCCTCTATGGCGTCATAGCCTCCGCCGCCTCGAGCGCGGGGCCGTAGGTGGGGTCGCGCAGCAGCGACTGGCGGATGCCCTCGCCGAGGATGCCGCCCTCTCCGCGCGAGGCGCCGAGGATCGTCCATTCCCGTTCGCGCCCGTCCGTGTCGCGGGCGCGGGCTCGCAAGCCGCCGGGCCCGCGCTTCAGTCCGAGGCGCCGCCCGTCGGTCGTGGCGATCGCCACGCTCTCGAGTCCCCTCACCTCCTGCTCGGGCGCCTGCTCGAGCCTGATCGCGATCGACCCCGCGCGGGCCGTGCCGGTGAGCACTCCGTCGTTTGAGCTCAAGCGGCTCATCTCCCACCCCAAACGCGACCCCAGCCAGCCCACCAGCAGTATCGCCGCCACGGTGGAGTCGGGGTGGTGGCGCACCGCTACCGTCTCGATCCGCTGGAGCTCCGCTCGCTTCGCGGGCGTGTCGAACGCCGCCGCCACGCGCTCGCGCCACGGTGTGCCGCGCAGCCACGCCAGATCCACCACGTAGGCCCGTCCGCGCAGCTCGCACGCTCGTCCGATCGCCTCGCGCCAGGAGGGCTCGTCAAGCGAGTCCACGAGCACGGTTTGGGCGAGGGCGAGCAGCCCGTCCACCGCCTTGGGATGGCCGTGAGGCGACCACAGCAGCGTCGTCAAGTCGGTCACCACCAGGGGGTCCACGATCGTCGCGAGATCGTCGAGGTGGCGCTCGCCGATCTCCACGGTTACGGTCTCGCGCAGCAATCCCAGCTCTCCCTCGGCCGGCTCGCCTTCGCTCGACACCACCGCGCGCGCGTCCAACCGCGTGCGGGTGGGCTCGTAGGAAAGCACCACCAAACGCGAGGCGTGGTAGCGCCCAACGCCCGCGAGGCGATTGGCGATCTCGCCGCTGTAGCGGCTCTCCACGAACACGATCATGTTCAGCGCCCGCGCTGGCGCGAGCCCGCCGTTTTCGCCGTGGCGCCGCTTAACTAGCTCGCGCAGCGCCGCTTCGATCGCGTCGGGCGTCGTGCCTTGCGCGCTCCACACCGCGTCGGGCAGAGATCGAGCGACGGCGCTCATCGGCCCATGGCCGACGCTTGAAGGGGGACGCTCAGATCGCGCGCCACGACTGCTCGGGTAGCAGGATGTCGCTGGCCTCCTTGGGTCCCTGCGAGCCGGATTCGTACTGGGGCAGCGGTCCGCTCGCGCTCTCCCACGCCCGCAGGATCGGATCGCAGATGCGCCACTGCGCCTCCACCTCGTCGTCGCGCGTGAACAGCGTCGCGTCGCCTCTCATCGCGTCGGTGATCAGCCGCTCGTACGCCTCCGGCGACTGCGAGAGGAACGCAGTGCCGTACAGAAACTCCATGTGAACGGGCCTTATCACCATCCGCGACCCGGGGATCTTGGCCCCCAGCCGCAGCGACACCCCCTCGTTGGGCTGCAACGTGAGGATCAGCTGGTTCGGCAGCACCCCGAGCGAGCCGTCCTGACTGAAAGCGAGGTGAGGCACAGGCTTGAGCGCCACCGCGATCTCGGTCACTTTGCGCGCCAACCGCTTGCCCGTGCGCAGGTAGAACGGCACGCCCGCCCAGCGCCAATTGTCCACTTCCAAGCGAAGCGCCGCGAACGTCTCGGTGGCGGAGTCCGGTGGGATCCCCGGCTCTTGCAAGTATCCCGCGACATCCTCGCCGCCCGAGTGCCCGGGCCCGTACTGGGCGCGCACCGCCATCCCTTCGATCTCGGGCTCCACGGGCTCGGCGATCGACCTCAGCACCTTCACCTTCTCGTTTCGCACCTCATCCGCGGTGAAGCTCACCGGCGGCTCCATCGCTACGTGGCAGAGCAGCTGCAGCATGTGGTTCTGGATCAGATCTCGTAGCGCTCCCGCGTGGTCGTAATAACCGGCGCGCGTCCCGATGCCGATGTCCTCGGCGGCGGTTATCTGCACCTGGTCGATGTAGTTGCGGTTCCACAACGGCTCGAACATGCCGTTGGCGAAGCGGAACGCCATCATGTTCTGCACGGTCTCCTTGCCGAGGTAGTGGTCGATGCGGAACACCTGGCTCTCCTCGAACACGCCCAGCACGCGCTTGTTCAGTTCGCGCGCCTGCGCGAGCGAGGCGCCAAACGGCTTCTCGATGACGACCCGCACCTCGGCGCCCTCGTGGCGGTCCAGCCCCTGCTTGCCCAGCGCCTCCACGATCACCGGGAAGAACGCCGGCGCCGTCGATAGGTAGAAGGCTCTCGCGAGCGCCTCGCCCGCGTGGCGCTCGAAGCCCTCGAGCGCCTTCTCGAGCTTCGCGTACACCTTCTCGTCGTCGAAGGTCCCGGGCACGTACCTCACGTGCTCGAGCAGCCGCTTGAGAACGTCATCGTCGGGTGTCGTGCGGGAGAACTGCCTGATCGCCTGCTCGCACTCCTCGCGGTAGTCCTCGTGCTCCTTTTCCCGGCGCGCCACCCCCACCAGGTGAAAGCGCTCCGGCAGAGCCCCGTCGTGGGCGAGGTTGTAGAGCGCCGGCAGCAGCTTGCGCCGCGCGAGATCGCCCGTGGCGCCGAAGATCACGAGCGTCGTGGGGGCGACCGGCAGCCGCTCCAAACCGGCGGTGAGCGGGTTCTCCGGTTCGGTCGTCGCGACGGCCGCCACGCTGCTACCGGCGCTTGGCGCTCCGCTTGGCCGTCCGGCCGCGCCCGTTCGAGGGCAACGCGCGCGGCGCCGCCTTCACCGCGTGGCCGCCGAACTGGTTGCGCAGCGCCGCCAGCACCCGATGTGCGAAGTCTCCATTGCCGCGCGAGGAGAGGCGCTCGTATAGCGACGCCGTAATCACCGGTGTCGGCACGTCTTTGGCGGTCGCGTCCTCGATCGTCCAGCGCCCCTCGCCCGAATCCTCGGTGTAACCCTCGATCGCTTCGAGTCCGTTGCCGTCGGCTTCGAAAGCGCGTGCCGCCAGCTCGCACAGCCACGAGCGCACCACCGACCCCTGGTTCCACAGGTGGGCGATCTTCGCGTTGTCGAGCTCATACTCGGACTTGTCGAACACGTCGAAGCCCTCGGCGTAGGCCTGCATCAACCCGTACTCCACGCCGTTGTGAACCATCTTCACGTAATGCCCAGCGCCTGAGCCGCCGAAGCGCATCCACCCGCGCTCGCCGATCGCCTCCACGCTGTTCTCGCTCGTCGGCGGCGCCAGCACGTCGAGGATCGGACCCAGGCGCTTCACCGCGCCGGGCGGCCCGCCCACCATCATGCAGTAGCCCACGTCGATCCCCCACACGCCGCCTGAGACGCCCACGTCGACGTAGTGGATGCCCTGATTTGAGAGCTCCTTCGAGCGGCGCTTGTCGTCGGTCCACTTGGAGTTGCCGCCGTCCACGATCGTGTCGCCCTTCTCGAGCAGTTTCGCGAGCTTCTGGACGGTTTGCTCGGTAGGGTCGCCCGCCGGCACCATGATCCACACGATCCTCGGCGCGTCGAGCTTCCTGACGAGATCGGAGAGCGACTTCGCTCCGCGGGCGCCGTTCTTGACGGCTTGGGTTACAGCGCTCTTCTCGAAATCGAAGGCGACGACCTCGTGCTCGGAGTCGCGGTGGATCCTATGCACCATATTGCCGCCCATCTTCCCGAGTCCCACGAATCCGATCTGGCTCATCAAGCAGTGATCCTAGTCCCCCGCGCCGCTGGTGTAGGTTTCCGTCTCGATGAGCCTCGACGCCGCACACGCGCGCCCAGACCGCAATCTCGCGCTCGAGCTCGTGCGGGTCACCGAGTTCGCCGCGCTCGCCGCCGCCCCGCTCGTGGGCATGGGCAAGAAGGAGGCGGCCGACCAAGCCGCCGTCGACGGCATGCGCTACGCGCTTCACTCGATCGCCATGGACGGCACCGTCGTGATCGGCGGGGGGGAGAAGGACGAGGCGCCGATGCTCTACAACGGGGAGCGCATCGGCGACGGCTCGCCGCCCGAGGTCGACATCGCCGTCGATCCGCTGGAGGGCACCACGCTCGCCGCCCACGGCATGCCCTCCGCGCTCGCCGTCATCGCGCTCTCGGAGAAGGGCACCATGTTCGACCCCGGTCCCTGCGTCTACATGGAGAAGATGGCCGGCCCTCCCGAGATGGCCGACCTGCTCGACCTCGACCGGCCGCTGTCTGAGACCGTCAAGCTCATCGCCGCGCGCAAGGGCCACCCGATCGGCGACGTCATGGTCGTGGTGCTCGACCGTCCCCGTCACGAGGCGGGCATCCGCGAGATCCGGCAAGCCGGCGCGCGCGTGCGGCTCATCCCGCACGGCGACGTCTCGGCCGCGCTGCTCGCCGTCACCGAGCGCTCCGCCGTCGATCTGCTGTGGGGGATCGGCGGCACCCCCGAGGGGGTCATCTCCGCCGCCGCCATCAAGTGCCTCGGCGGACAGATGCTCGGCCGGCTGTGGCCGCGCGACGACACCGAGCGCAAGGCGGCGCTCGACGCAGGCTACGACCTCGACCGCATCCTCGACCGCGACGACCTCGTCGCCGGCGACGACGTCTTCTTCTCCGCCACCGGCATCACCGACGGCGACGTGCTACAGGGCGTGCGCTACCCATCCGCGGGCGGCGCCACCACCGAATCGCTCGTCACCCGCTCGCGCTCGGGCACCGTACGGCGCATCCGCGCCACCCACGACCGCGCAAAGCTCCGCGCGCTGGATGGCGACGGGCGCTTCGGCTAACGGGCGAGTAGTCCCACCTTCGACTCCGCGAGGTCAAGGCGCGCGAGCGAGCGCAGGAAGCCGTTGGTCACGAACGCATGGATCTTGGCCTGCGTGGCGTTGTAGATCCGCCGCCCAAACCCCGACGCGATCGCGGGGTGGAAGTTCGCCACTTCGACCTCTATATGCACTCTCGCCTCGCCTGAGGCGGTGGGATCTAGGCGCCGCACCTCGATCTGCAGGTGACCGTGGCCGCCGCGACCGTGTCTGGCTACGAGCATGCCCCGCTTGATGCGCCAGCGCACCACGCCCCGCTCGCCGTCCAGCTCGTACTCGGGCGAATCGAAGGTGAGCAGCTTCAGCGGGCGTGCGACCAGCACCACCGTTCGCTCCGACTCGCCGTAAGCGACCCTCACGAGCCCCGCCGTAACGCGCGTTAGGAAGCGCCAGTAGGTACGCGCCAAGCGCTCCAAGTGCATCGGCGTCCACAGCTCGAGTAGCGCGTCTTCGGGCAGGCTCAGGTCGGCCGCCTGCACCGACCGCATGGCGCCGCTCGCACAATCTTCTGATGTGCGATCTTCGAGGCTCGCGATCCTCGCGATCTTCGCGCTGCGGGTCACACCCCAAAGGCTATCCCCGCGCGCGACTCCACCCCGAAGCCGCGCTCAAGATCGCGCCCGAAAGTGTCGATGGTCCGTCGTCGTGTCCTTTGCCGGTGATATCAACCGCGTGTGAGAGACCAACCCGACCGATCTTCCGCGGGCTCGCCTTCCGCCGAGCGGCTCTCACGCGCGGCACGCGCGGCCCAGCAGCTCTGTGAGGTCCTCTGGGAGTCGCTGCACGAGGAGCTCTCCCGCAGCGACGCAGCCCGCGCCCGCGCCCTCTCCGAGCGCCTCGCCGAGGTCTCCTCGACGGTGGCGATGCTCGCAAGCGCGGCGCCCTCGCACATCCCGGCCGGAGTTTCTCGCGCGCACGAGCCGGTGCCTTGGGGCGGCGCTCACAAGGCCGAGAGCGCTCCACGTGCGACCGCGCCGGCGCCCAACCCACCGGCGGCCGAGCGTCGTACGCCGCCGCCGCCCGTCCGACCGGAGCCTTACGGCTCAGACCCGCCTCCACCGGACCTGCGGCTCGCCTCGCAGCCGCTCTCCGAGGTGGAGGGTTCGGTGGCCTTCCAATCGACCACCACGCGCACGGGCGACTACACCTTTACGAGACTCGTCGACGAGCAGGAGCCGCCCGCCGTCACCGAGAAGCTCGCGCCCGTCGAGCCCATCCAACCCGAGATCGCCGTCCACGACGTGCGCCGCGAGGAGGGACCTTCGGCGTGGGTATCTTCGGTGGGACAACTGCTGGCGCGCCACTCCCAAGACGGGCTTCCGTTCGCGGTGCTGCTCGTGGAGATCGTCGACGTCGCACACCTCGAGCGCTCCTCCACGCCTCACGACATGCACTCTCTAGTGGCGCAGGTCGAGAACGCCGTCGGCCGCGCCATGCGCGCCACCGACCACCTTTCCCGCGAGACGCTCGGCCGCTACTGGCTGGTGGCGCCCGAAACCAATGGCACCGGCGCGCGCATGCTCGCCGAGCGTCTCGCACGGCTCGTGCGCACGTCCGCCACCCACCGCAGTGTGCCTCTGGAGGTGGCGATCGGGCTTGCGGTGTGCCCGGAGGACGGCACGGAGGCTCCGGCGCTTGCCGCGCGCGCCGATCTTGGCGTCTACTCGGCTCGGGCCACTGGGCGCTCGGTGGCCCATACGGACCCGCCGGCCTGAGCCTGGACTCTCTCTCCTCCGGTCAGGCGAATCCAAGGCTTGGACGCTCACCCGGCGCGGCGGCGAAATACACGCGGCCGACGCTCACCCTGAGCGGTCGGCCAGGGAGCCGAGTTTGCCTTGTCGCTCGGTCCCGGCGTTTGACGATACTCAGCCCAACCCCTTGCGTACAACACTGGTGGGTTCGTCTGACTGCGCTCAGCCAGCGGCGGTGCCGCCGCTCGCGGCGTCTTGCGCCGGCGGCGCCACTTCGGCCGGCGCGCCCAGAAGAGGGCCGTTCTTCGCCTTACCCACGATCTTGGTCTTGATGCGCACGGTTTCGTTGATCGTGAGCGCGCTCGCGGCGCCCCAGGTGAGGTCCCACGTCGCGCCGTTGTGCGCGTAGGGGCCGCGGTCGATCACCGGCACGGTGAGTTTGTGGCCCTTGTAGTTGACGAGCACCAGCGTTCCGCACGGCAGCGTCCTCGACGCCACACCCACCACCACCGGCGTCATCGTCTGCCCGCAGGCGGTCTTCTGGCCGTAGAAGCCGGGACCGAACCAAGTGGCGATCTGAGCCTTCGCGCTCGTCTTGGCGGGAGTCCCCGAGGACCCTCCGGTCGGTGCGTTCGCCCCGCCTGTGCTCGCCAGCGCGAGCGAGGGCGAACAGGCTCCCCCGGCGCAAGCGAGCGCGGTGGCAAGGACGAGCAGCGTCTTGTTGGCGAGCTTTCGGGTCATCTCTTCCTCTACGCCTACGGGGTGAGCTGACGGGCTCGCGCGATGAGTCTGCGCTACGGCTCCTAAAGGGCCGATTCGCCCCAGCGGCCCGCTCTCACGGTCCGCATTGGGTCCCCCGCCCCCCGCGACCTGGGTCGCAAGGGCTCGGCGTGAGCGCGAGTATACAGGCTCCCTCCCAGCACCGGCGCCTACCGCTCCGCCGCGACTTGTCGCACTTTGCGGAGATTTTGCGCGACGTTCGGCGCGGCCTGGGGGTTGACGGGGTCGCGGTAGGAGTCGCGCCGACCGGCACGAGGCGGATGCGTCGACCGGCACGAGGCGGATGCGCCGACCGGCACGAGGCGGATGCGCTCAGGGTCGCCGCAGGATCGAGAAGGCGTCCTTCAACAGGCGCCCGCCCGCCGTCAGGCCGCTGCCGACGAGCTCGCTCGCGATGTCGCCCAAAGACTCCAAGAGCTCGATCCCGCTAGGCGGATTCACGGTGCCCCCGAGCCCGAGATCCTCCTCGGGCTCGTAACCCTGCTTAGGCGCCGCCGGCTCGGCGATTGTGGGGGTTGGGGGCGTTCGATCCATCTGCCGCTTCGCCCGCGCGCCGGGCGCGGCGGACCTCGGCTTGGCCTTTGTGGGCGGTGGTCCGGGTCCGGCCTTCGTGGCGGGCTTCGCGACGCTCGTTGCCTTCCTGGGCTTCTTCGCCGCGCCGGCTGTCTCCGACTTGGCCGAGTTCGTCGACTTGGGCGGCTTGCCGCGCGCGGCCGCTCGTCGCGCGCTCGCTCGCTGTGGCCTGGTTCGCGGCAGCGCCGCGAACACCCCGCCCTCCACGACGGGGTCGTCTGGGCGGTCGTTTGAGCTCTCGGCGCCGTTCATCCTCCCCCAATCATCGCGCACCCGTCCGCGCCGTGCGATTTCGTCCTCCAAGGGTGCCCCGAAGCGTTAGGATGGGCGGGTACATCTGAGTTGTACCGTCGGGCGGGCTTCGGCCACAACCCCGGCTAAGGTAGTCCTCGAACAGCGCGCTGAGGTGGTCCCGCCGGCGGGAGCCACGCTCTCGGGGCGCCTCCCGACGGAAACGGAATAAGCATGTCAGTGGTGGAACTGCAAGAGCTGGAAGAGGTCAAGACGCTGCTCGCCAAGGGGCAGCAGGTGGGGGTGCTCACCTTCGCGGAGATCTCCACCGCGACCTCCGACCTGGACCTAGACGAGTCCGACGTCGAGGAGCTGCACGGCTACCTCGAGAAATCGGAGATCGAGCTCGTCGAGGACATCGACCCCGCCACCGCCGCGGGCACTCAGGTCGAACGCGCGCCCGACAAGCGCGGACGGCGCAAGGCCAAGACCGCGCTCGACCTCAAGCCCGACATGACCACCGACTCGCTGCAGCTGTTCCTCAAGGACATCGGCAAGGTACGGCTGCTGACCGCCCAGGAGGAGGTGGACCTCGCCAAGCGCATCGAGCGCGGCGACCTGGACGCCAAGCAGAAGATGGTGGAGTCCAACCTGCGTCTCGTGGTTTCTATCGCCAAGAACTACCGCAACCAGGGACTCCCCTTCCTCGACCTCATCCAGGAGGGCACGCTCGGGCTCGTGCGCGCGGCGGAGAAGTTCGACTACCGCAAGGGCTTCAAGTTCTCCACCTACGCCACCTGGTGGATCCGCCAGGCGATCGCCCGGGCGCTTGCCGACAAGGCGCGCACGATCCGCATCCCCGTGCACGTCGTTGAGAAGCTCAACAAGATCGGCCGCGCCGAGCGCAAGCTGGTGACCGAGCTGGGCCGCGAGCCAACGGCGGACGAGATCGCCGAGGTCACCGGCATCGACCCCGAAGAGGTCGACTCGATCAAGCGCTCCGCGCAAGCCCCCGTGTCGCTGGAGAAGCCCGTGGGCGACGAGGAGGAGTCGGAGTTCGGGCAGTTCATCGCCGACGAGCGCGCCGAGTCGCCGTACGAGCGGGCCGCGGAGATACTCACCAAGGAGGCTCTGCGCGAGGCGCTCGAGAACCTCTCCTACCGTGAGCGGCGCGTGCTCGAGCTGCGCTACGGGCTCGGCGGCGAGCACCCCCGTACGCTCGACGAGGTCGGTCGTACGTTCAACGTCACCCGCGAGCGCATCCGCCAGATCGAGAACCAGTCGCTGAAGAAGCTCCAGTCCCTGGCTGAGGCCCAAAAGCTCAGGGACGTAGCCTGACGCACGTCTCGGGGCGGCGGATCTCGATTCGGGGTACCCGCTAACGGCGATCTCGATTCCGCGCGACGATTCCGCGCGATTCAAGTAAGACAGATCGAGAGCCGATGTATTCGCCATGTTCGACGTGCACGCAGCGCTCCGCGAGCTTGTGGTTCGCGGTGGCTCCGATCTTCACCTGAAGGTCCATTCGCCACCGCTCTTTCGCGTGGAGGGGACGCTCGGGCCCGACGAGGGCGCGCAGCCGCTCGACGAGCAGGACACCGAAGACGCGCTGCACGCGTTGCTGCACGACCAAGCCAAGCTCAAGGAATTCGGCGAGGAGCACGAGGTCGACTTCTCCTTCGAAATAGAGGGACTGGCGCGCTTCCGTGTCAACGCCTTCCGCCAGCGCGGGCTCATCTCGCTCGCCTGCCGCGCGATCCCGGCGAACATCTCCACGATCGCCGAGCTATCGCTGCCCGACGTCGTGCGCGAACTGGCCGAGGAGGAGCGCGGGATCGTGCTGCTCACCGGCACCACCGGTTCGGGCAAGTCCACCACGCTCGCCGCGATGATCGACCACATGAACCTGACGATGAGCAAGCACATCGTCACGATCGAGGACCCCATAGAGTTCGTCCACCAAGACAAGCGCTCGGTTATCAATCAGCGCGAGGTGGGGATGGACACCAAGTCTTTCGAGCGCGCCCTGCGGCGCGTGCTACGCCAGGACCCCGACGTGATCCTGGTGGGGGAGATGCGCGACGAGGAGACAGTCCGCACGGCTCTCTCGGCGGCCGAGACCGGCCACCTCGTGCTCTCCACGGTCCACACGGTGGACGCCCCGGAGTCGATCAACAGGCTGCTCGACTTCTTCCCGCCCCATCAGCACAACCAGGCGCGCTCGATGATCGCGGGCACGATCAAGGGCGTCATCTCCCAGCGCCTGGTTCCCGGCGCGAGCGGTGGACGCGTGGCGGTATGCGAGATCCTGCGCATGACCGGCAGGGTGCGCGACATGATCGTCGATCCCAACCAAACCGGCCAGCTCGGCGAGGCGATCGCCTCAGGCGCCTACTACGGCATGCAAACCTTCGACCAGGCGCTCTTCCACCACGTGAAGGCCGGGCGGATCGTCACCGAGGAAGCGATGCGAGTGGCCTCCAACCCGAGCGATTTCAAGTTGCTGTTGCAAGCCGACGGGCGCAAGGGCACCACGATGGAGGACGTCGCACAGGCGCAGGCGCGGCGCGAAGGCGCCCCGGCGCCGCCGACTGGGCCCGTCGCTCCCCCGCCGAGCGCGCCGGCAGCCGTCGCATAGCCGCGTCGCGCCTCCGCGATCCGTCTCACCCTCGCCCGGGCCCCAGTGCGTTCGCGCGGCTCGGCCCACGCCGGCTACCGCTACTTCAGTTGGTAAAGTAACGGTTGAAATGGCCGCCCGAGACACCTGTCCGGTTTGCCGCACCGCCGAGGTGGTGTGCGGCAAGTGGACGCTCCTGCTCGTCCGCGACCTCGCCGAGGGGCGCTCTCGCTTCTGCGAGCTGGAGCGCTCGCTCGCCGGCATCTCCCCCCGCACGCTCTCCCTGCGCCTGCGGGCGCTCGAGGAGGAGGGGATCGTAGAGCGCCATACCTACCCCGAAGTGCCTCCGCGTGTGGAGTATGCGCTTACTGAGAAGGGCCAGGCGCTCGTGCCGCTCATCGACGACATGCGCGCCTACGGCGAGCGCTGGTTGGGCGGCGACTGCGAACAGGTCGCCAAGGAAGCGCTCGGCGGCGCGATCGCCGTCGCCACGGCCTGAGAGGGCGCCTGCACCGAGCAGGACGGTGGCCGGTGGCGGCGAAGTCAGCGGCGTGCGCTCCCGCCAGCTTCAAGCCGCCATCGAAGAGTTCGCCGAGCAGGCCGCCCTGCGCTTGCAAGCGCACGTGGAGGCGGGCGAGGAGGTGCCCTTCGAGCTCGACGCGCGCTCGTCCCGCCGCGGGTCCTCTCCGCTCTATTGCTATCGCCCTCTCACCGGTGCCTTCATCGACGAGCGCCTGCCCGGGCTGCGCGCACTGCCCGCCCATGCCCAGGCGGTGGCAATGCTCGACGAGCACAACGACCTCGACCGCTACCTGGCTTGCGCCGACGAACACAAGCCGCCAAAGGGCACGCGCGGGCGTGCCGAGATGGCCCTCCTGGCTCTCTTGAAGGACATCTTCGAGGAGCAAACCGACTTCAAGCTCCACCGCGAGCGGCTACAGCGCGCCCTCGACCGCCTCGACGGCTCGGCGTTCGCCGCCGCCGGCGAGGCGATGATCGTGGCGACCCTCCACGGCCTCACCATCGCCTCGCCAGAGCTCCAGCTCACGCGGGGTCTGCTCATCGCCCAACCCGACGCGCTGCGCGGAGCGCCCGAGCAGGCGTTGCCCGCGCCGGGTGCGCGCGGCGACGACCACATGCTCGTGGTGTTCACCGCCCGCGACCAACACCCGCAGGCGGCAATGGCACAAGGGATGGAGGTGATACGCGAGCTGCTTCGCGCCCTTCGCCTCTTCGGCGACGGTCGCATCGCGCTCGGTCCCCGCGCTTTCACCAGGGTCGGGCAGGCGCCGTGGAACACCGTCGCGCTCGGGCTCGGTGGACGCCCCCACGGGATGCTCCTGCTCACCGCCGAACAGGAGGACGAGCTGCGCGCCTTCTGCAACCTCGTCTCGCGCCGCTCCCCGCACGCCAACGAGCTCGCGTGGGCGCTGCGGCGCTTCGAGCTGGGTTGCGAACGCGAGAGCGAGTACGAGGGCATCTCAGACCACCTGCTCGCCCTGAGGGCGCTGCTGGGCGCTCCATCGGAGCTCGAGCCCGACGGCGCACCGCAAGGGCTCCTCGCCGGGCGCTTGGCGGCGCTGTGCGCCACGCCCGAGCACCGCGCCGAGCTCACCGAGCGCACGCTCGCCGCGATCGCGCTCGAGCGCGAGGCGATCGCGGGTAGGGCTGTCGAGCGCGCAAGCGGGCTCTCGCTCGCGCGCGATCTCTCAAACCACCTGCGAGCGCTGCTGCGCGACGTCATCTGCGGCCACCTGCAAGCCGACCTCGCGTCGCTGGCCGACGAGTTGCTCCTTTCCGGCGAGAACCTCGCGCGAGAGCCGGACGAGCATCTCGCGATCGCCTCCTGAGCTGGAGCGGCAGCGGCAGGCCGGAGCCGGACGCGCGCGGGCTCGCGGTCGCCTCCTGAGTTGGAGCGGCAGCGGCGGGCGGGAGCCGGACCGGCGAGCGGCTCGCGGTCGTCTCCTGACGGTCGCGCGCTCAGCGGAAGAGGTGCTCAGCCACCACCGCCAAAGCCCTGAGATCTTGCACGTCGCCCTCGAGGTAGGGCACGAGCGTAGGGTCGGGTTCGTCGAGCGCCTCCGACAGCGCCGCAACACTCGCGCGGTCGCGGCGCGCCAGCACGTCGAAGTCGGCGAGATTGCTCGCCACGCGCCGCGCGAGCGCCGCTCCCAAACCATCTGAGAGGAGAGCGGCGAGCTGCTCGGCGGTGACCCCGTCGAGCCCCAGCTCGTGGCAGCGGTTGACGATCAACCCCGCAAAGCGCATCCGCTCGCGCGCGAGCTCGGCGTGGAGATACATCGCCTCTTGAGAGGGCTCGTGCTCGGGCGAGGTCACGATGAGAAAGCCCGTGGAGGGCTCGCGCAGCAGTTGCTCCACGCCTCGAGCCCGCTCGCGAAAGCCGTCGATGAGACCCGACAGCGAGCCGAAGAAGCTCGCCAGATCGCCCACCAGGTTGACGCCGGTGACGCGCGCGAACATCGTGAACATCAGCCCCGCCGGGCGTCCGAACAGCCCGCGCGCGACCCCTCCCGGCGCAAGCAGCACCTTCAACGCCCGCCCGTCCAGGAAGCGCGTGAGCCGCTTGGGCGCGTCGAGGAAGTCGAGCGCGTTGCGCGAGGGGGGCGTATCGAGCACGATCGCGTCCCACTCCTCTTCGCGGTCGAGCTCGTAGAGCTTCGCCACCGCGGTGAACTCCTGAGAGCCAGCCACCGCCGAGGAGAGCTCGCCGTAGATGCGGTTGGAGAGGATCTCCTCGCGCGCGCGCTCGTCGGGGGCGAGATGGCCGATGAGCGAGTCGAAGGTGCCCTTGGAATCGAGCATCATCGCCCACAGCTCGCCTGCGCCTTCGAGCTCTATGCCGTGTTCGGCGAGCTTATTGGGGGCGATGCGACGCGGCTCGCCGCCGAGCTCATCCAGCCCGAGCGAGCCCGCCAGCCGCTTGGCGGGGTCGATGCTCACCACCGCCACCTTGCGCCCCCGCCGCGCCAACCCCAGCGCCAGCGCCGCCGAGACGGTCGTCTTGCCGGCGCCGCCGGCGCCCACGCACACCCATATGCGCGTGTCCGCGAGCCGCTCATCCAAGGGAACATGTCGTATGGGCACGGTGGGATCGTAAGCCGACGTGCAGGAATCGCCCGCTCGCCTGCGAATACTCACCGCGACACCTTTCGATCTCAACATCGACCATCGGAGCCTGCCGTGACTTCTCGGGCCAAGGTCATCGCGTTCGCCAATCAGAAGGGCGGGGTGGCAAAGACAACGACGACGCTCAACCTCGCCGCCGCCTTCGCGGAGGAGGGTCACCGTGTGCTGTGCGTCGACATGGACCCGCAGGGCAACCTCACGATGTCCCAGGGCATCGACCCCGACACGATCGAGCTATCGATGTATGACGTGCTCGTCCAGAAGGCCACGATCCGCGAGGTGATCCGCAAACGCGAGATCGACATCGCGTGCGCCTCGATCGACCTGGCGGGCGCCGAGATCGCGATGTCCACGATGATCGGCCGCGAGCGCTCGCTGCAGAAGGCGTTCGAGCCGATCCGCGAGGACTACGACTTCATCTGCATCGACACGCCCCCGAGCCTGGGCCTCTTGACGATCAACGCGCTGACGGCCGCCGACAAGGTGATCGTCCCCGTGCAGTGCGAGTATCTGTCGATGCGTGGGCTCATCCAGCTGCAGAACACACTCGCGATGATCCGCGAGAATCTCAACCCGGGCGTCGATATCGAGGGTATCCTGCCGACGCTCGTCGACTCGCGCACGATCCATGCCAAGGAGGCGATCGAGATCCTGGAGGAGAACTTTGGTGACCGTGTGTTCGCGTCACGTATCCGCAAGACGGTGCGCTTCGCCGAGGCGCCCGTGAAGGGCATGTCGGTGCTGAAGTATGAGCCGGACGGTGTGGCCGCTCAGTCCTACCGCCAGCTCGCACAGGAGGTGCTGACCAATGGCAAATCCTAAACGCGCGAGCATGCGCGAAGGCCCGCTGGCGGCGCTGTTCCGCAAGACCGAAGATGGTGAGCAGGAGCCCGAGCCGGCCGCCGGGGCCAAGGGTGAGCGGGCGCCTGCCTCACGCAAGGACTCCCCGCCGGTTCATCCTCGCGAGAGCGGTCTGCCCCACCCGGCTCTGAGCTCCTCCGCTCAAGAGCCAGAGCCGCAGGCGCACGTGGCCACACCACGCGAGCGCCTGCGCCATGCCTTCTCCTCAGAGATCCCGTCCAACGTGATGGACCGTCCCGGCGCGCGCCCGGTGATGGACGACTACTCGCGCGAGCACCCCGGCGCGGGTGTTGGCTCGGCCGGGCCTGCCGGACAGCCCGTGATCCGCGTCGTGGGCGTCGGCGGCGCCGGCGTGAACGCGGTTAACCGCATGGTCGAGGCGGAGGTCGAGGGGGTCGAGTT
>DATBTP010000205.1:0-13954 GCA_036559185.1 Solirubrobacteraceae bacterium
CGCCGAGGGGATCGCGATGATCACTTCGTCGGGCTCGGTATCGTCGAGGATGCGGGGCAGATCGGCTTCCGTGTCGCCACGCACCTTCACCCCGTCGATGCGCAACCCGTGCTTGCGCGGGTCGTCGTCGAGGAAGCCAACCGGCCGCAACCCCAGCTCGCGGTTGCGAAGGATCTCGCGCAGCACCAGCCGCCCGCCGTCGCCCGCGCCGACGATCAACACGCTGCGCTCGCTGCGCTCCCCCACGCGGAATCCACCGAGCGGGCGACGCTCATACAGGCTGCGCGCCACCACCCGCACGCCCACCAGCAGTAGCAGCGAGAGCAGGAAGAAGAGCGCGATCACCCCGTTTGGCAGCTCCACGGCCGTTGCGCCGCTGGTCGTGACCGCGGGGACGAGCGAGCGTGTGCCGGGAGCGGCCGTGCCGCCCGTGCCGCCGTGCTCTACCAAGTGCGGGATTTGCACGGGTCGAAAGATCGCCACCGCAACCACCGTGAGCAGCACTATCGCCAGCACCGCGCGAGCCACCGCCTCGTAGTCGCGCTGGCCGGAGTAGCGCCAGCGTCGCTGATATACGCGCGAGAGGAGCAGCAACAGGAGGCTGCCGCCGAGCACCCACCAGATCGTGCGTTCGCGCAGGATCGAATAGCGACCGGTGGGACCGTTGTCGAAGCGCAGCTCAAACGCCAGCCAGTAGGCGCCCGCCACGAGCGCGCCGTCTATCGCCAGCCTCGCTAGCGAATGCCGGGTGAGGGAGAGAGCCGGCGCACTGATCCGTCGGCGCATTGGCCCTGATTCTAGGGGTTTATGAATGTGATAGTGGGGAAAGCAACAGCTCGACCAGGCGGCGTGGATCGCGGCGCACGCGGGAACTGACGTCATCGCCGGCCGAGGAGTCGCGCTTGGCGAGCGTCAAGTCGCTCGCGACCGTGAGCTTGCGCAGGCGCCCTTCGCCGATCAGACGCTCGTCCACAGCCCCTAGCCGCCCCTCGAAAGTGGTGTAGACGGGCGTGTCGAGCGCCACCGCCTCGCGGTTCATGGTACCTCCGGCCGAGATCACGAGATCGGCGTGGGCGATCAGCGACTGCGCGTCGATCGCCCGTTCGGGGACGGTGAAGCCGGGCACGTCGCGCAGCCGCGCGCGCTGGGTGGCGGTACGGGGCAACACAACCGACTGCACGCCCTCCGCGGCGGCGCCGCGCAGGCGCGCTAGCACCTCGCCGAAGAGGTCGTTCTCGAAGCGGTGGTAGAGCGATACCTCCGGCGGCGTCCTCACGACGACGATCGGCCGTGCGGAATCGAGCGCGAGCTCATCCAGTACCGCCGCGTCGGGCTCGAAGTCGGCGAGGTAGTACTCCTCCTTCAGCCCCTCATACGCGCGGATCTTGCCCTTTGCGCCGTACCGGTAGAGGCGCTCGCGAGGGATCGCGTCGGGCACCACCACCGCCTGGACGAGACGGCAGTTGACGTGGTGCTGCACCGCCGCCCACTCGTAGTCAAAGGTGGTGGAGCAGGGGATGCGCAGCAGCCGCGCCGCCACACTCACGTCGTTTGAGCCGTGTCCGAGCGCGATGTCGAAGGAGGCGGGTGGGCGGGCGCCGGATCCGCGCGCCTGCCTCCGCGCCCAGCGCGCGAGCGCCGCCGAGCGCGAGGCCAGCCCCAGGGCCTTGTGCGCCAAGCGTTCGCCGCGGTGGCTGCCGATCGGCGTGTAGTCGAGCCCGAAGCGATCTAGCAACTGGAGCGTTTGCGCGAAGTCGCGAGCCGTCACCCTCACGTCGTGACCGTCTTCGCGCAGCAGCTCGATCACCGGGCGCATCACGAGCACGTGCGGGCTGTTGGTGAGGTCGATCCACACGCGCATGACCTGCGGGAAGGTATCGTTGCTCGCGCATGACCCACCTCTTCGTGCTCGCGTCGATCTCCGAAACGGTCGTCAACGAAATCTCCCACTTCGTCCGCGAAGCGGGTCTGCCTGGGATCTTCGTGCTGATGGCGCTCTCATGCGCATGCATCCCGATCCCCTCCGAGGCGGTGATGCTGTTCGCGGGATTTGCCGTCGCCGACCCCTCCCAGAGCGGATCCAGCCACCACATGACGATGACCGGCATCGTTCTCGCCGGCTTGATCGGCTCGATGGTGGGCTCCTGGTTGGCTTACGCGATCGGCCGGGGCGGGCGCCTCGAGCTGCTCGAACGCGACGGCTCAAAGCTCAAATTGATCCCCATCCATCCCTCTCAGATTGCGCGCGCCGACCGCTTCTTCCAGCGCTACGGCGAGCCGACCGTGCTGTTCGGACGGATGATCCCGCTCGTGCGAGCCTTCGTGTCGCTGCCGGCGGGCGTCTCGCGCATGCCCCTCGGCCGCTTCACCGTATTCTCGTTGATCGGCATGATCCCCTGGGTCGTGGCGCTCGCCTTCGCCGGGCACGCACTCGGGGGCGATTGGACCAGCGTGCGCAAAGGCTTCGAGTACGTCGACTACGCAATCGTCGCGCTCGTCGTGGCGGGTATCGGCTACGCGGTCATCCGCCGCCACCGCGCGCCTACGCCACCGGCGCCCGAGGACGGCGCGGCCGCGACCGACGCGAGTTGAAGCGGCGGTCCGGTCGGGAGCTGCCGCTCCGCCACGCCGTGGCGTTGGGCTTGCTGCACGGCGCCACGGAGCTGCTTCCCGTCTCTTCCTCCGCCCACACTACGCTCGTGCCGTGGCTACTCGGCTGGCCCTACCGCGAGCTCGACGACCCCCAGCTGCGCAAGGGCTTCGAGGTGGCGCTTCACGCCGGCACCGCCGCCGCCCTGCTCACTCGCCCACCGGGCATAACCGTGGGCGGACACCCCCCATTCCTGCTGTCCGCCCTGGCGCCACCGGCGCTCGCCGGGTATGCCCTAGGAGGGAAGATCGAGCGCCGGTTGGGCACGCCCGCCACGATCGCCGTCGGCCTCATCGCCGGCTCGGTGGCGATGGTCGGCGCCGAGGTGTATGCGCGCGTCGCAGCAACTCGCTCGCGCGCGCGAGTCGTTGGCTCGAGAGAGACAACGACACCCCCCGGCGATCCGGGCGGGGGCCGCTGGGCGAGCGGTGCCGGGGTAGCGGGAGCGAGCGATGCTGGGGTAACGGGAGCGAACAATGCCGGTACGCGGAGGGCGAGCGATGCCGGCGCCCGCGACGGGTTGGCGCTCGGTGTCGCGCAATCGCTCGCGCTCGCCCCCGGGGTGTCCCGCGGCGGAGCCACCGTCGCCGCCGCTCGCGCGCGAGGCTTCTCGCGCGAGGACTCCGACCGGCTCTCCTGGCAAGTAGGGCTGCCGGTGATCGCGGGCGCCACGTTCCTCGAGGGAATGCGGCTCGCCCGCGGCGGTGTGCCGAGCGAGCGGCGGCTCCCCTTGGCGGCTGGTACCGCGAGCGCGTTCGCCTCGACGCTCCTCAGCGCGAGGCTGCTCGGTCCGCGGCAACGGGCCGCCCTCCTGCCCGCATGCGTGGTCTACCGCGGCGTGCTCGTCACGCTTGTGGTCCGACGCATGAGGGATAACACCGGTAGTACGCGGCAATTCTCAAAAAAATAAAAACCTCACACTCACCAACCCTCATCGAAGGCATACTCAGGCGTTCGAGGTACACATCGTGAACCACGCAATCCTCGGCACCACACTCGGCGGGCGCTACCGCCTCGACGCGCACATCGGGCACGGCGGCATGAGTACCGTGTACCGCGCCTTCGACACCGTGCTCGAACGCAAGGTGGCGATCAAGCTGATGCACCGCGAGATCGCCTCGGACTCCGATCAGCTCGAGCGCTTCCGGCGTGAGGCACGAGCGGTGGCGCAGCTCAATAACCCGCACATCGTCACCGTCATCGACGCGGGCGAGTGGGAGGAGCACGACGACGACACAGGCATCGAGGTGGGCACGCCCTACATCGTTTTGGAGCACGTCGACGGCGAGACGCTCAAGCAGCTGATCCGCCGGGAGGCGCCGCTCGATGTCCCCACCGCGCTCGCCTACGCGATCGAGATCGCGCGCGCTCTCGGCGCGGCCCACAGCCATGAGATCGTGCACCGCGACGTGAAGCCCCAAAACGTGCTGCTCAGCGGGGAGGGCGGCGCGAAGATCACCGACTTCGGGATCGCGCGAACGCTCTCGGAGGAAGGGCTCACCATGGACGGGCGCGTGCTCGGCACCACCGACTACGTCTCGCCCGAGCAGGCGCTCGGCCAAGCCGTCACCGGTCAGTCCGACGTCTACTCGCTGGGGGTGGTGTTGTATGAGATGCTCACCGGCGGCGTTCCCTTCAAAGGAGAGTCGCCCGTGGCGGTGGCGATGATGCACGTGCGCGAGGACGTCCCCGACGTGCAGCTCGCGCGACCCGAGGTGTCTGCTGCCACGGCGGCCGTCGTGGAACGCGCCACCGCGAAGGACCTCGACAGACGCTACCCCGACGTGGCATCCATGATCGCCGACATGGAGGAGGCGCTCGCGATCGAGACCGCCCGTTCGGGGCAGGTCACGGGCGAGGTGACAGCGGTGCTCCGCACTCTCCCACCGCCGGCACAGCGCGTACTTCCCTGGCGCATGCGTCACCCGGCGCGCTGGGCGGTGTCGCTGGCGCTGCTCGGCGTCATCGTCGCGCTCGCGCTCGTCGCGGCCCTCAGCCACACCCACAGCGGCACAGGCGTAGCCCCCGACGTGCATTCGGCGGCGGGCGCCACGCCGGTGGTGCTTGCCCAGAAAGCGGCCTCCTCTTACAACCCATTCGGCACCGGCCCCGAACACGCGGAAGACGTCTCCTCCGTCATAGACGGCGACCTCAACACGTCGTGGAGCACCGAGCACTACATCGGCGGCAACCTCGGCAAGCCCGGTCTCGGCGTCACCCTCGATGCCGCTCCGGGCGTAGCGGCGCGAGCCGTGGAGATCCAAACGCCGACGCCCGGCTTCTCAGTGGCGATATACGCCTCGACGCGGCTCGCGCCCCCTAGCGCGTCCGGCGCCGAAGGCAAGGACCTCGCCGAGCTGGGCTGGACACAGCTCGCCTCCGCGCGCGCCATCGAAAAGCGCGCCACGATCCCCGTCAATACGGCCGCGCGCACCTACCGCTACTACCTGATCTGGATCACCCGCCTACCGCCCGGCAGCACCTCGGCGGAGATCTCGGAGGTCACGCTGTTCCGCTAAGGAATAGGGGGCGCGGTGGAGGCGTTGAGCGGCGCGCGGGACGCTGACACCGCGCGAGTCTTACCGCGCGAGCCTTCCGCAACAGCAACACGCTATGCGCCCGCCGCCGGGGCCCCGGCGGCGGGGGGCGTTGGCGTCGGCGTGGTCGACGTCGAGGTGGTTTGCTGCGCCAGCTTGCCCACGGCGATCGTCACCGTCGCGCCTTTGGCGAGCTTGTGGCCGGCTTCGGGGCTCTGCTGTACAACGGTGCCCACCTTGGAGGCGTCGGTGACTTCTCGCGTGACCGTGTTCACCGTGAATCCCGCGCCCGAGAGCGCCGCCACCGCTTCCACTTCGCTCTCCCCGAGCACGGACGGCACGGCCGTCTTGGCTGGCGCTTGCGCCACAACGATCGTCACCTGGCCGCCCACTTTCAGCCGCGAGCCCGAGGCGGGCGACTGGGAGATGACCGTGCCGGCGGCGGGTTCCGTGACTTCGCGCTTGCTCACCGTCACCTTCAGGCCGGCGGCGGAGAGTGTGGCGGTGGCGTTTGCCTGCGATTCGCCAGCCACTTCGGGCACGGTGACTTCCTGCGGGCCGGTGGACACGAACACCGTAACGGGACCGCCCACTTGCACCTCGGTGTCGGCGGCGGGGTCGGTGGAGACCACGAGTCCCTTCGCCACGGTTTCGCTCGACTGGTTCTGGGTCGTGGGCAGGAAGCCCTTTTCGCTCAGGATCTTCACCGCTTCGGCACTCTTCTTGCCCGTGACGTTCGGGAGCGCGAGGATGCCCGGCCCGGACGACACGAACACGTCCACTCGCGTGCCGTCCTTGACGACCGTGCCGTGCGGCGGCGTCGTGCCGATTACCAGGCCGCTGGTCACGCGGGCGTTCGCGGTGGAGGTCACGATCGGTTCCAGGCCCGCGCCGCGCAACGACGCTACCGCCACCTCCTGGGCCTGCCCGGTGACGTCGGGCACCGTCACCTGGCCAGCTTTGGAGGGCGAGAGAAGCAGCAGCAGGATCGCGACGACGACCGCGAGCGCCGCCACGCCGCCCGCCGCCCATAGCGCCCGCTTGCGCCTGCCCGCGGTGACGTTGCCATCGGGCGAATCCTCGCGGGCGCCCGGCAGCGGCGGCACCACGAGCGCAGCGGCTGTAGGGGGCGCACCGTCTGAGAGCGCCGCGGGCGCGATGCCCACACGCGCCTGCTGGAGCGCGGCTATGAACTCGTCGGCGCTGGCGAAGCGGGCGGACGGCTCCTTGGCGAGCGCGCGCATAACCACCGCCTCCAGAGCGGGGCTCACCTCCGGGTTGAGCCGGCTCGGCGGCATCGGCTCCACCGACACCTGCTTGAGCGCGACGCTCACCGCGGAGTCGCCCTCGAAGGGCACCCTGCCGGTGAGCAGCTCGTAGAGCACCACGCCCACCGCGTAGAGGTCGGAGGTCTCGCTCACGGCGTGGCCCTGGGCCTGCTCGGGGGAGAGGTATTGGGCGGTGCCCATGATGGAGCCCGTCATCGTCATGTCCGACGCCCCTGCGCGGGCGATGCCGAAATCGGTGACCTTCGCCCGGCCCTCCTCGTCGAGGATGACGTTGTGGGGCTTGATGTCGCGGTGGATGATGCCGCGCTTGTGGGCGAAGCGGGCGGCGAGCAGGATCTGCACGACGATGTCGATGGCGTCGTTCGGTGAGAGTGGGCCGTGTTCGCGCACCACCGCCTTCAGCGAACGTCCGGGCAGGTACTCCATCGCGATGTAATAGGTGCCGTTCCACTCGCCCCTGTCGAACACCGCAACGACGTTGGGGTGAGATAGACCGGCGGCGCTCGAGGCCTCGCGACGAAAGCGCTCGACGAACTCCTGGTCCTCGGCGAAGCGATGGTGGAGCAGCTTGAGCGCGACACGCCGTCCGAGCAGGTTGTCCTCGGCGAGATACACGTCCGCCATGCCACCCGAGCCCAGCCGCGCCACGATGCGGTAGCGATCGTCGACGACGGTGCCGGCCTCAACCATGGAAGCACCCTTCGGCCACCTTCGCGTTGCCCCTGCCCGCGGAGCCGCTTTGCGCGCACGGGCGGTTCGCGCGATCAACCATGGAGCAGCGCTTCCATGACTTGCTTTGCCACGGGCGCGGCGAACTCGGCGCCCTGACCGGGAACGCCCTTGAGCGTCACCGCCACCGCCACCGTCGGGTTCTGGGCGGGCGCGAAGGCGATGAACCAGGCGTTGTTGATCGCCGACACGCCGAGCGTCTCGGCGGTGCCGGTCTTACCGGCAACCCGCACGCCGGGGATCTGAGCGGGTGTGCCCGTGCCTTCGTTCACCACCGCTTCCATCATCGTGGTGACCGAGGCGGCCGTAGAGGGCTTCATCACGACCGCCTGCGCTCTCGGGGAGACGCGTTCCACCACGCGCCCGTCTGGTTCGACGATCGCCGAGGCGAAGTGGGGGGTCATGAGAACGCCTCGATTTGCCACCGCGGCCGCCACCTCCGCCATCTGCAGCGGAGTGACCTGGAGCTTGTCCTGACCTATGCCCATGCGGCCCACGTCCACGTAGGTGCTGGTGGGCGGGATGAGCGTGTTGCCGCGGTACTCGCCGCTGGCTGACATCTCCTTGGCCGGGTAGTCGAGCCTGGGCTTGCGGTCGAAGCCGAAGCGGGCCATGTAACGCGCCATCGTGCGCTTGCCGAGCTGCTCGGCGACCTGCGCGTAGACCGTGTTCACGGAGTGGACGAGCCCTTCGGTGAGCGTGATCTGGCCGAGGCTCTCGTTGTTGTCGTTTTTCAGAGGCACGCCGGAGATGGTGACGTTATTGCGCCCGCTCACCGTCGATTCCGGCGTGAACTGGCCGGAATCGATGGCGGCCACGGCTGTGAGCACCTTGAACGTGGAGCCGGGCGCGTAGCCGAACTGGGTGGCGCGGTTCACAAGCGGCGAGCCTTCCTGGTGGGTGAGGCGTTCGTAGGCGCTCGAGGAGCTGAGCGCGTTGGCGTCATAGCCGGGCGTCGATGCCATGACCTCGACGGCGCCCGTGCGCGGTTGCAGCGCCACCACCGCGCCTTCGTGTTCGCCGAGCGCGGCAATCGCCGTCCGCTGCCCGGCGGGGCTGAGCGCGGTGCGCACCGTGTCGCCCCGCGGCTTCTTGCCCTGGAGCTCGTCGAGGATGCTCTGAACGCTGGTGCCGGTCTGCCCGTCCAGCGCGGCGGAACGGTAGCGCTCGATACCGGCCTGGCCGAGCGTGAGGTAGGAGTAGCCGACCGCATGGGCGAACTCCGCGCCGGTGGGATAGGCCCGCGCGTAAGTGCCTTCCGGCCCGCGCACGCTGCGCGCGAGCACGGTGCCGTCGGAGGCGAGGATCTCGCCGCGATCGATTCGCTGCTGTTGAAGCACGCCGCGCTTGTTGAGGGCGTTAGCGCGCAGCGAGGAGGCTTCGAAGATGGTCCAGCGCGAGGTGAAAGCCACCAGCAGCGCGAACAGGAGCACCACGAGGCCGTAGAGCCGGACGATCGGCCGGTTCAAGAGTGGTCCGCTCCGTGAGTGCTTCGGCGCGCGGTCTGGCGCAAGTCAAGGGCTCCAAGCGTCATCGGCTCACCCTCCGCTCAGTTGACCGAGTTCCAGCTGGCGCATGAGATCGGCGGCGTCGCCTTCGGAGCGCAGCGAATGGTCGAGCAACGCCTGGCGCCGCCCCGCCGGCAGTGTGGAGGCGCTCACGCCCGACACGTAGTTGCCGCTATAGAGCTTGATGCCAGCGGGCAGTTCATAGGGGACGCCGCGAAACATGGTCACCAGGCCGCGCTGGTTGGTGCCGATGAAATACACCGACTGCAGGGCGAGGTAGGCGCCCGCCGCCAGCAACCCCACCACCACGAGCCCTACGAGCGGAGCGCGTAGCCTGCGCATCCGCCGGCGCGCCCGGGCCCCCGACTGGGCGGGCGGCGCGGCCGGGCGCGGGTGGCGGCGATTTGGAGGGTCCGGCCGTGCCTGAGGGTCCGGCCGCGCCTGGAGTTGGGGGACAACCGGCGGCGCTGGCGCGAGCGCGCTCGTGGTATCGCCCTCGGTGGCGGGCTCCGCGCCGGTGAGAATCGCCTCGAGGCGAACGAGCACGACGGTGATGTTGTCCTTGCCGCCCGCCGCGTTTGCGGCCGCGATCAGCGCCTCGCCGGCGTCGCGCAGGCGAGCGTGAGCGAGGAGCACCTCGAGGAGAACATCTTCGCCGATCATCGTGGTGAGACCGTCGCTGCAGAGCACGTAGACGTCGCCGGGGCGGCCACCGATCGAGCGCACGTCCACCTCGACGCTCGACTCCGGCCCAAGCGCCCGTGTGATGACCGAGCGCTGCGGGTGCTCCTCGGCTTCCTCTGGCGTAAGCCGCCCCTGGCGGATGAGCTCGTCCACGAGCGAGTGATCGTCGGTGAGGCGCAGGAGCTTGCCCTCGCGCAGACAGTAGGCCCGAGAGTCGCCCACGTGCGCCACCGAAACCTCCCGCTCGCCGACGTAGAGCGCGGTGATGGTGGTGCCCATGCCGGCGTGCTCGGGACGTTGGTGGGAGAGTTCGTTGATGCGCGCGTTGGCCTGCATCACCTGCGCGGCGAGACTGCCCTCGGGGTCGACGCTGTCGTGGAGACCGGCGTTGAAGGTATCCACAGCCACACGCGAGGCCACCTCGCCGGCCTGCGCTCCGCCCATCCCATCGGCGACAACGAACAGCGGCGAGCGCACCAGCAGCGAGTCCTCGTTGGCGCGTCGCTGCAAGCCGGTGTCGGTGCCCGACCAGTGCTCGGCCACTCTTAGCATCGGCAACCCACCCCGCGAGCCGGCGAGCACGGGGACGGAGGCCGGCCCGCCAGGCCGCGGAGGCGTGCGGGACCCACGTCAGTCGACCTCGAAGGTGAACTCGGAGTCGCCGATGCGCACATGGTCGCCCGGGTGGAGCGGCCGCGGCCCGTCGAGCAGCTCCTCATTGAGGTAGGTGCCGTTGGTGGAGCCGAGATCCTCGACCACGAGGATCTTGCCCTGTTCGTAGACGCGCGCGTGGCTGGAGGAGGCGAACGGGTCTGAGAGGCGTATCTCGGCGGCCTCGCCGCGGCCGAGCACCACGTCTCCTCCGAGGTCGTAGATCATGCCCGGATCGTGTCCCGGGGCGCGCTCCACGACCAGACGCGGCGCGCGGCTGAGCAGATCTGCCGGTCCCAGCGTGGACGCCGTATGGAGGCCTGTGGCGTCCGCCGGCACATGGGATCCGTCAACAGACACGCCCGCGCCGCCGCCGCTCACGTCGCGTAGCGCGCTGCGCGACACCCACAGCAGGAACAGGTAGAGAACAATCAGGAAGCCGAACTTCAACATCACCGATACGGGCTCGAGATTGTTCACGGGGCCACCTCGAAGAGCATCTCGGTGGAGCCCATGCCGATACGGTCGCCCGTACGCAGCTGGTGGGCGCCGGCGACTGTGAGGCCGTTCACGCGCACCCCGTTGGTGGAGCCCAGATCCTCGATCGTCCAGCTAGTGGATGCCTCGGGTCGCAGCTCGGCGTGACGGCGCGACACTCCCGCATCGTCGAGCACGATGTCACATTCGCGACTGCGCCCGATGACGGCGCCGCGCGGGGGCACGAGCAGGCGCCGCCCCGACACCACCAGCAGCGCCTTGGGGCGCCGCCGCCCGCCAGCGCCGGCTACAGCCTCGCTCACGCGCTCGGAGTTGCTGAAGATCATCGTGCCACCCACATCCTCCGCGCCCGCCACGGGCGGCTGAGATGAGTCGGCCGCGGGCGCGGCTCGCCCTGGGCCAGCCTGTGGCTCGCGGCCGGAGCGGATGGATCGCGGCGGCGGCGGCGGGCCAGCCTCGCGGTAGCCGTCTCGCTCCTCCTCCGAGCGCGTCATACGGGCTTCGATCCCGAATTCGCCGAGCTGGAGCGCATCGTCGGTGTGGAAGACGATGTTTGGACGGGAGGCAAGCGCGAGCTCTTCGCCGCGCGCGTGCTCGAGCAGGTAGGCGCACAGCTCGTCGATGACCTCGTGCTCGACGCCCTCGTAGCGCGCGCGATCGCGGGGGGAGAGCCACACCGAGTACTCGTTGGGGGCGTATACCCGCGACACCGACGCCGTCTTGTTCTCGTCCATCTCTCGCGCGAGCTTGTGGGCGAGCTCCATCGGACGCACCTCGGCCCTGAACACGCGGCCGAACGTGCCTTCGACGAGGCCGGCGATCATGTTCTCCAGTGTCCTCAGCGGATTCATCTCAAGGGCCCCGGTGCTGCCACGGCGATCGCGCCCACTTCTTGCCGGAGCGCTGGTACTCACTTTACGGGGAGCATGCGATGGGGAGGCGGAGCACGGTCCTGTCACGACCTCCGGGAAGCCGATCGCGACCGCGCCGGCTGGCCGAGCGCGGGGTTGTGGTGCGAGTGGGTAGGCGCCTACACCGGCCCGCGCAGCGCGCGGGCGCCGATCGCGAGCGCGCAACCCGACACCGCCCCGATGAGCGCCCCACGGGGACTGGGCTGACTTGCGTGAGAGAGCAGCGCGCGCTCCAGCAGTGGCGTGGCGGCGAGCAGCGCCACCGTCCATCCGACGGCCGCCGCGACGTCGAGCGCCGCGCCGCGTCCCCTCACGATCCACGGCAGGATGGCGGCTGCCAGCGCCCACGCGACGGCGCCGATGAGCAACTCGAAGGTGAGCGTGGCGCCCACGACGTGCGATGCGGCCTTGCCGGCGGACGCCTCCCACACCGCTCGCGGCGGAACGCCGGTGGGCGGACCCAACCAGAGGCGCTTTGCGAGCAACGGCTCGGCGAGCGCGAGCCACCAGAAGCCGAGCGCCGCAAGGCCAGCGCGCGCGCGCCATGAGGATCGCTGGCCGGCAAGCGCCGGGAAGGCGCCCGCGAGACCGGCCAGCCCGAGTACCGGCGCGAGCGCGGCGGCCAGCCAACCGGGCCCCGCGCGACGTGGCAGCAGAATCAATGGGGCGCCCGCCACAAGCAACAGCAGCGAGACGCCGCCACGCCCCACAGCCGCCTGCCACGCCGTGGCCGCGAGCAGGCAGCCGATCCACATGAGCCGCGGCAACGCGATGCGCCGACGGTTGCTCGAGTCGAGCACCTCGGCCTCTGCTCCCGTCGAGGAGGCCACGGGCACAACCTGAGTTCGCGGCTGAGCGCGTCGCCGGCGAGCGGGGTCCAGCTCCCGCTCACGCCGTCGGGCGAAGTCCTCCTCGGGGAAGCTCCACTCCGGCGGGCGGTCGAGGACCCGGGCAGATGGGCGACGGTCGAACGGCCTTCTTCGGAAACCCCGGTCCAGCGCTTCCTCGAGGGCCTCGTGGAGGTCGGCGAGCGTGCCCCGAGATCGTGGGTCCCGCTGGAGCGCCTTGTCCAGCGCGCGGGCGAGCTCGCGCGGGAGGTCGCGGCGGCGGCGCTCCAGCGGCTCGATCCGGCTACCGATATTCCTCGCCGTCGCCGCGGGCGTGCGGCCGCGGACGGGGTTCGCGCCGCTGAAGGCCTCGTATAGGACGAGTGCGAGCGAATAGAGGTCGGCGGGCGGCCCTGCCTCGTGGCCCTCGCTCTGCTCGGGCGCCATGTAGGCCAGCGTGCCCAACACATCGCCCGTGCGCGTGAGCGCGTCGTCTCCGGCCAGGCGCGCGCCGCCGAAGTCGGCGAGCTTGGCGACGGGAGATGGGGCGCCGCCGAGAGAGGGCGTGTGAGCCTGCGCCTCCCGTGAGCACACGAGCACGTTTTGGGGCTTCACGTCGCGATGGATCACGCCGCGCGCGTGCGCGTGCTCGAGCGCCCCCACGAGCACCAGCCCGATCTCGGCGATGTCCTCGTCGCACAGCTCGTCCTCGGCGATGAGCCGCGCGAGCGTGTCGCCCTCCACGAGCTCTGAGATCAGGTAGAAGGCATCCCCGTCGGCACTTGCCTCGAACAGCGCCACGATCGCCGGGTGGGAGAGGCGGGCGGTGGCATGCGCCTCGCGTGTCGCTCGTTCGCGGTCCTCCAACGAGGGCAGCGGTATGCGCTTGATCGCCACGGGGCGATCGAGCTGCTCGTCGTGCGCGCGCCACACGGTGCCGAAGCCGCCCGTGCCGAGCCGCCCCAGCAGGCGGTAGCGGCCGAGTAGCGTCCCACCGTCCGCTTGCGCGCGCTCGTCGGATGCGCCGATGCGCGGATCGCGCGCCCGAGGTGGTGGCGAGGGTTCGCGGCCGTTATCCCCCTCCTCGTAGGCTTGCCGCCAGCCCGCCACCGATGAGCCGTTGCGGCGCGATTGGACGAGGGTCTTTGCGGAGTTCACAACCCCGCGTTCGCCGCGCGCGGCCCCTTTCCCTGCCGTCTGTGCGCGCGGGCCCGCGTTGACCGAGAAGTTGCAGCCGGTCGGCGCGCAACACTCCAACTGCCGGTGGAGTCATACTGGTGAGCTTCACAAGCCCTGCAAGGAGCACTTTTGTCGTTCTTCGACGACGAGGACGAGGAGCCGACCACCGTCAGGCCGGCCCCCACCCAGCAGCAGTCGCGCCCGCAACCGCGCCGCCCGCAGCGCACGGGCGGTCTGGGCGAGGCCGACCATCACGCGACGATGGTGCGCCGGCGGGTGGCGGCCGTGGTGGGCGTTGTGCTGCTGGTTGTGATCGTCCTGCTCGTCAACGGCTGCCTCAAGCGCGGTAAAGAACAGGCGCTCGTCGACTACAACACGAACGTCGGCAAGATCGCCCAGGAATCCCAAGCCCAGGTCGCGCGTCCGCTGTTCGTCACGCTCGCCGGCGCCGCCGGCAAGTCGGCGCTCGATGTCGGCTCGCAGGTGGACCA